>JAHEOA010000147.1 GCA_018609825.1 Candidatus Bipolaricaulota bacterium
CACGAAGATGAAAAGGAGGTGGGGGTGGCCCTCATCGACGTCGGCGGCGGCACCACCGACATCGCGGTGTTCGAGGACCACACCATTCGCCACACCGCCGTCATCGCCGTGGCCGGCGACAAGGTGACCGACGACATCCGTAAGGGCCTCGGCGTGATGCGCGACCAGGCCGAGCAGTTGAAGCGCCAGTTCGGCGTGGCCCTCGCCGATCGCGCCGACGCGGACGAACAGATCGAGATTCCAGGCATCGGCGGCCGGCCCGAGAAGACAATTGGGCGCGACGCGCTGGCCCAGATCATTCAGCCGCGGATGGAGGAGATCCTGGAAATTGCCGGCATGGAAATCAAGCGTAGCGGCTACGGCCGGCACCTGGGCGTGGGCTGCGTGCTGACCGGCGGCGGCTCGCTCATCCCCGGCACCGACGAGCTCGCCGCCGACGTGCTCGGCATGGAGGCCCGCGTCGGGCGCCCGATGGGGCTGAGCGGCGGCCTCGTCGAAGAGGTCAGCGACCCGAAGTTTTCGACGGGCGTCGGCCTGGTGCTCTACGGTATGCGGCCCGAAATCATCGGCGGCACCACCCTCTCCGAAGAGGTGCACGCCTCCCGAAACGGCGCCGCGCGCGGCGAACCGCTCGTGGCCCGAATTGCCGACCGCATGAGGTCCTGGTTCGACGAACTGTAGGAGGTTGAACGTTGGCACGTTGAACGGTTGAACGTTCGTTCTGCCTGCCAACCGCCAACCTTCCAACCTTCAACGTTCAAACCTTCAACGTACAACCGACCATCTCACACCGATTGCCCGGTCTACGACCGCTTGAAGCCGCTCACTTCAGGCCGTTCGGGCAGCCACTTTCACACTCAAAACCACAGACACACTGGAGGGAACCCATGGATAGCGACTTTAGCTCGAAATTTTCGTTCGACGATTCAGCAAATGAAGAGGCCAAAATCTGCGTCGTCGGAGTCGGCGGCGGAGGCGGCAACGCCATCAACAACATGGTGGAGAAGGGCCTTCACGGCAGCGTCGAGTTTATCGCCGTGAATACCGACTCCCAGGCGCTGGCCGAAAACCGCGCCCCGCAGAAGATTCAGGCCGGCCGCAACCTGACGAGCGGCCTGGGGGCGGGAGCCCGGCCGGGGATCGGCGCCGAGGCGGTCGAGGAAAGCAGCAATGAAATCAAGCAGGCCCTCGACGGGTACGACATGGCCTTCATCACGGCCGGCATGGGGGGCGGCACCGGCACCGGCGGGGCGCCCGTGGTGGCGGCCATTGCCCGCAGCCTCGACATTCTGACCGTCGCCATCGTCACCAAACCCTTCGAATGCGAGGGCAAGCGACGCATGGACACGGCCCTAGAAGGCATCGAGCTGCTGCGGGAGAACGTCGACACGCTCATCGTCATTCCCAACGAGCGCCTCCTCGACATCGCCGACGAGGACACGAGCCTCATCGAGGCCTTCGAAAAGGCCGACGAGGTGCTCTACAATGCCACCCGGGGCATCAGCGACCTGATTACGGTCCACGGCCTCATCAACCTCGACTTTGCCGACGTGCAGACCACCATGAAGGACGGCGGCACGGCGCTGATGGGCTCGGCCACGGCCTCCGGCGAGAACCGGGCCGAGAAGGCCGCCATTCAGGCCATCAGCAGCCCGCTGCTCGACGGGCTTTCCATTGCCGGGGCCACCAACGTGCTGGTCAACATCACCAGCGGCCCCTCGCTCGGCATTCGCGAGGCGACCCAGTCCACGAGCGTCATCCAGAAGGAGGCCGGCGAGGACGTGGAGGTCATCTTCGGGACCGTCATTGACGAGGAGATGGAGGACGAGCTCCGCGTGACCGTCATTGCGACGGGCTTCGACCGCAACCGGGAGTCCGAGAAGGAGGGGGACGTGCGACGGACCGTTCCGCTCGACGACGAGGACGACACCCCGCACTACAAGGGGGAGGACAACCTCCGCCAGCTCGACGAGCCGGCCTACGAGCGCCGCAGCGCTCCCCTCCAGTCCCAGCAGCAACAGGAGAAGGCACAGGCCGAGGAGGACGCAGACGAGGACGCCTCCGACGAGAAGCCCAACATCCGTCGCCTGCAGGCCGACGATCTGAACGAGCGCACGGACCGCGACGAGCGCTCCCGCGCCGACGACGAGGACACTGACACGCCGGCCTTCCTCCGCAAGATGATGGACTGAGGGCAATGTCGAATGGCGAGTTTCGAATGACGAATGAACCGCGGGACCGAAAGATGTCGCCGCTGGTCGCATAATTCGACATTCACAATTCCCGAATTCCCAATTGCCAACAAGCGGGCCCTCCAGCCCCACCACAGGGAGTCCCGACCACTGTCGGGGCGACCTGTCCGCGGCGTCTGAGCAGCGTCGCGGAACTGTGGTTTTGCGGCGGGAGCTGCCGGAGTGATCCGGGAAGCCCCCGCTTCGCCTGCGAGAGCCGCGTCCCTGGCACAGCGTCGGGGGCGCGGCTTTTCGTGTTGTAGGAGGTGTTGCGGAAGTCGCCTCTTCGCAGAGCAAGTCGGTCCCTTTCTCGATCGAGCGGCCTCCACGCGCGACGTCCAGGATTTCGAGAAGTACGAGGGACCGATGGAGGTCGTCTTTTTGGACTGAGTCGAGCCCTCGCCTCGCGGAGTGGCGCCGGATTCCGCGTGAGAATGGAGTCTGCTTCCAGATCCCCACCATCCACCTCTCCCGAATCCGGACGCTGACTGTCCAGGATCGGAGTGGGCCGTTTGTAGGTTGCGAGCGCGAGCGATGAAGATCCGTACGCTCCGCCGCGCCGCTCTCTGCAACTGCTTTCCCGCACTCCCCATGTCCGAGTCCGATGCTACCCCGCCCCGCTCATCGTTCCGTGTCGGGGGCATGCTCGTGGGCTACTACGTGCTCTGCCCGCGCAAGGCCTGGCTCTCGATGCGCGCCCTGTGGATGGAGCAGGAATCGACGACGGTGGCCCTGGGCCGCCACGTCGATACCACGAGCTACGAGCGGGAGCGCAAAGAAATCATGCTCACCGCCGAGGCGCCCGACGGCACGCCCCTCGTGGGCAAGGTCGACTGGGCGCGCCTCGACGCGGGCGTCCTCCACGAAACCAAAAAGAGCGCCTCCGCGGAAGAGGCTCAGCGAGCTCGCCTCCCCGACCGCAATCCACAACCCATCCGGATCAGGGCGCCTCGTCCCGGGCCGTGAGGTGATGGATCCGCCCGTCGAGCGCAAGCAGGTAGAGATGGCCGTCGGGCCCCTCCGCAAAAGAGACCAGGCCCTGCATCCCGGGATTCCGGGCAATCAGGCGGTTTTCCGTAGCGGTGCTCCCGGAGAAGGAGAGCGACCACACGCGCATGCTTACGTAGTCCCCGTAGACGTAGGTGCCCTGGAGGCCCGGCAGGCGGGAGCCGTGGTAGACGTACCCGCCCGTGACGGAGCGACCCTTCGAGCGGTCGTAGTCCCAGATCGGATCGACCAACCCCTCGGTCTGGCACCCGGAGGCCGGCTCGAAGCAGTGAGCTCCCTCCCGCTGGTCCCAGCCGTAGTTCTTTCCCTTTTCGATGATGTCAATCTCCTCCCACGTGCCCTGTCCCACGTCGCCGCCCCAGATCCGCCCGTCGGGACTGAAGCTGAAGCGCCAGATGTTCCGAAGCCCGTACGCAAAGATCTCCGAGCGGCCCGCCTCCCCCACGAACGGGTTGTCGGGCGGGATGCCGTAGGGCAGATCGTCAGTGGAACCGTCCGGGTCGATGCGGAGAAGGGTCCCGTACAGATTGGTCGTGTTCTGGGCCCGGTCGTCCGGGTCGCCGGCCGAGCCGCCGTCGCCGAACGAGATGTAGAGGAGCCCGTCTTGGGGGCCGAAGGCGAGCTGACCGCCGTTGTGGAAGCGGTACGGCTGGTCGATGTCGAGAAGCACCTTTTCGCTGCTACGCGGCGCACTCGTCGGGCCCGACGCCTCGAAGCGCGAGAGGATCGTGCGGATGCCCTCGCCCTTCACTCGGTTAAACGAGGTCCCGCCGTCGGGGCCCGCCGCGGTGTAGAAGACGTAGAAGTAGCCGTTCTGGTCGAAGTCCGGATCCAGCGTGAAGCCGAGCAGGCCCTCCGCCGTGTTCTCGTTCTGAAGGAGCGCGCGATCGCTGAGGTCCACAAACACCTGAGTCTCCGAGGCCGTCGTGTCCGACGGGAAGACCCGGATGACGCCGCTTTGCTCGCTCAGGTAAAAGCGCTCCCCGTCCGGGGACGGAACCATGTTGGTGGGACGGTCAAACTGCAGGTTCGGGAAGGCCGGCTCGATGCTGTATGGAAGCGCGTCGATGGAGATGGAGACGCTCACGGAGTCGGCGACCCCCTGGATGTCGTGCGCAACCGCCCAGATGTCGTGTGTTCCGGGCGAAAGCGAGGAGGCTGTCGCTTCGTGCCCCTGTGCGAACTGGCCGTCTAGACTGGAGCGCCAAGCGAGAGCCACTTCGACACTGTCCCCGTCCGGATCCGTAACGTTGGCCTCGAAGTGGATTTCCTCGGCCTCCGAAAAGCTCGCCCCCGGGTCCGGGCTGACGATCTCCACGGACGGGGGCTGGCTTTTCTCCTCCGACTGAAAGACGTCGCAGGCGACGATCATTCCGCCTGCCAGTACCACCAGAAACCCGCCCATGACCCATCGGTTCAGCGATCTCGTCGATCGGTCGGAAAAAGGGAATGTCGAGGAAAAGAGGTCC
>JAHEOA010000148.1 GCA_018609825.1 Candidatus Bipolaricaulota bacterium
GAGGTCATCGACGCCTTCGAGGACGCTCAACGTGCCGAGGGCGACACGGTGCCGGTCCGCATCCGACGCGACGAGGAGAAACGAACGCTGAACGTCAACGTCGCCCAGCTCGATCTCGCCCAGATCCAGGACGCCAGCATGGCGATGCGCGTGGTGCCCACCTGGTCCGCCGTGCGGCGCGTCGAGCCGGACTCGATCTGGGCCGAGGCCGGTCTGCAAGCCGGCGATCGCCTGCTGAGCGCCAACGGGCTCGCGATCCACGGCTCCGTCGACCTCGTTAAGGCCATCGCGCGCGCCCACGGCGACGACACGGAAACGCTCCAACTGGAGGTCGAGCGGGACGGCCAGACCCGCACGCTGACGGCCTCGCTGGCGAACGCCTCGCTGGAGACCGTCATGGGCAACCTCCAACTGGACCAGGCCCGTCGACAGCCCGAGACCCTCTGGGCCGGTGTCCAAATCGGCAGCCAGCAGATCTGGGACATCCTGGCGCTGACATACTTCGGGCTGAAGCAGGTCTTCACGGGCCAGATGGAGGCCGGCCAGGCGTTCGTCGGGCCGGTCGGCATTGCCGACTTGCTGGGGCAGAGCATCGACCTCGGCTTCGGCTACTTCCTGCGGCTGGTGGCGCTGCTCAGCCTCATGCTCGGCATCTTCAACCTGCTGCCCTTCCCGGCTCTCGATGGCAGTCGTATCGTGTTGAACGGCATCAACGGCCTGCTCAAGATGGTGATCGGCAAGCCGATCCCTCCGGAAAAGGAAGGCGTCCTCCACTACGTCGGCTTCGCCCTGCTGATGGCGCTGGTGCTCTTTATCACCTGGAACGACATCGAGCGGCTTTTCACGGGCGGGTTCTGACGCAGACGTCCCTTACATCGGTTGACAGGCACGGCGGCCTCCGCTATCATTCCCGTCGAACATTGGGAGATCGTCTAATGGCAGGACGACGGGTTCTGGTCCCGTTAGTGGAGGTTCGAATCCTCCTCTCCCAACCACCTTCGCCCATCCACGCAGCCGCCCGCAATCCTGACGAGCTACACCTGCTTATCCCATGAATGTCGAGGCCTGGATCGTCGAGTGGTCGGCGGTCGAATCGGAACCGTTGCTCAGTCTGCTGAGTCCGGACGAGCATCGCCGCGCTGATCGCTTCGCCAACGGTTCGGCCCGTTCCCGCTTCGTCATCGCCCGCGGCCTGCTGCGCCGGCTCATCGGTCGTTATCTGGCCGTGCCGCCGACCGAAGTCCGCTTGGATTACGCGTCGACGGGGAAACCGAGGCTTGCGGCCCCGCACGATACGATCGGTCTGCGGTTCAGCGTGAGCCATGCCGACCGGTTCGGGCTCATCGCGCTGGCCCGTGGCGTCGCGCTCGGCGTCGACGTCGAGACGTCCCCAGCCGCTGAAGCGGCCCTGCGCCTCGCGGATCGATTCTTCACCTCTCCGGAAGCGGCCCAGCTCCGCGGCACGTCCCCGTCGGAACGGGCGGAAGCGTTTGCCGCGATGTGGGCCGCCAAGGAGGCCCTGATCAAAGCCCGCGGCGAGACCGTGCCGAGCGCGCTCAGCCGCTACGAGGTCGATCGCAGCGACGATGGCTCGATCGCCGTGGGCCGCATCGAGGGCGACCCGAGCTCGGCCCCTGATTGGCGACTCGACACGGTCCGCTTGGCCAAGGGGCACACGGCGGCCGTCGCCGTCAAGGATCCGAGGGCCGCGATCCGCTGGCAGCGCCTGAACGATTGAGCCGCTGGGGCTTAGCGCCACCGAGCGGGGGGGTCAGCCTGAGGACGGCTTCAGCAAGCGAGCGATCCGGAGCATGATCTCGCGGGCCAGCGTCCGCTTGGGCTGGCGCGGCAGCGCCTCCTGGCGGCCGTCGGGGTAGACGAGCGTGACCGCGTTGTCGTCGCTTTCGGCGCCCCCGTCGGGCCCGGAGATGTCGTTGGCGACGATCAGGTCGAGCCCCTTGGCAGTAAGTTTCGAGCGAGCTTTGTCGAGGAGATCGTCGGTCTCCGCGGCAAACCCGACGATCAACGGACGCGAGCCTTCCTCGCCAAGGGATCCCTGGATCGTGCCCAGGATGTCGGGCGTCCGTTCCAACTCGATCGTTTGGCCATCGTCTGACCCCTTGCTCGACTTCCGTGCAGAGGCCCGTTTGGGCTGCCAGTCCGCCACGGCCGCGGCCATGACGAGCGCGTCATGCCAGGGGAGCCATCGCAGGACGGCCTCGCGCATGTCGACCGCGCTCTCCACGCGTTCGGTGACCACGCCCGCGGGCTCGGTCAGTTGCGTCGGCCCGCTAACGAGGGTGACGCGAGCGGCGCCCAAGGCGCGGCCCGCTTCGGCCAGCGCGTAGCCCATCTTCCCCGACGAGCGATTGGTGATCGCGCGCATGGGATCGAGCCGCTCGCGCGTTGGACCGGCCGTCACGAGCACGGCGCGGCCCGCTAACAGGGATCCTTGGCTGAGAATCGTCTGAGCTTCGTCAAGGATGCGCTCGTCGGTGGGGAATCGCCCTCGTCCGGATCGCCCACTGGCCAGCGCTCCCGCCTCCGCCTCCAGGAACCGATAGCCGCGCGCCTCAAGTTCCCGCTGATTGCGCAGGTAGATCGGATTCTCAATCATGTTCGTCTCCATGGAAGGCACGACGAGCTTCGGGGCCGTGCATGCGGCCACCAGCGTCGTCAGATAGTCGTCGGCGATGCCGTGCGCCATCTTGCCCACGACGTCGAAGGTCGCCGGCATCAGGATGACAAGGTCGGCCCGGTGGGCCAATCGAACGTGCTCCAGCGGGGCGTCATGCCAGAGGTCGCTCAGTACGGGGTGGTGCGAGAGCGCTTGGAACGTCAGCGGCGCCACGAACTGCCGGGCCGCGTCGGTCATGACGACATGGACGTCCGCCCCGTGTTGGCGGAGCTGGCTGACGACGCCGGCGGCCTTGTAGGCGGCGATGCCGCCACAGATGCCGCAGACGATCGTCTTCCCGGTTAAATCTGGCATGGTCGCGATGAGCGTACGTCCCACGTTCGGGATGGATCAAGCGTCAACGACATGCGCGGCAGGACCGATGTCGAGTGGGTCGGTATGGCGGCGGGCCGCCGCTAGAACTCCAGGTCGAGGCCGAAGCTGGACTCCCGGAAGCCCTGCGGGGTCACCAGCGTCGAGAACGTCAGGCCTTCCCAGAATGCCGCCAGCTTGAACGCCTGTTGGCCGGTGTTGTTCAGAATTGAAGCCTCACCGGTGAAGTCCACGGAGCCGAGTTCGGCGGTGAGCTGGAAGCGCTGTTCCTGTACGCCCTCGCCGCGGCTGAACGTCGTGGTGCTCGTCAAGGTATTGGAGCCGAAGTGATAATCGACCGCGAACTTGCCGCGCTTGATCTTGACGGCGTCGTTCGCCGGGTCGAGCTCCGCCTGACTGGTGACGTTGCCGTTGCTGATCTTGACGGTGATCTCGCCGATGTTGAGCGGGTTCGACAGGTCGTGCTTCTGTTTCGTCTGCTGCAGCACGGTCGAAATGTCCAGGCCGCTGACGCCGCCCGACATGTTGAACACGAGCGTCACGTCGTCGCCCGACTCCGGCAGCGGCACGTCCGCGTTCATCAGGCTTCGGGCGAGATATTGGGTCAACCCGGCCATGAAGTCGGCCTTGGCTTCCAACGTGGTGCCGCCCAACTGCAGGGACAGCTCCTGCGGGACGCGCTCGTCGAGGGCCGCGTTCGGCGAGGCGACGCCCGATACCTGGACGAACGTGCGCATAAGTTCCTTCGTGACATCGATATGCTCTGCCAAAAGGCTGATGTTCTCGCCCAGCCGCATCTGGACGTCCGAATCCGTGCGCTCAATCGAAGGGGCCGCGTTGTGCTCCACGAGGCCGGAGAGCGTGTAGTCCTTGTTGAGCGGAACGTCGCCCACGGTTGGATTCGGCGCGACCCCAAGGCGGGCGGGGCCCCGATCCTCGGGACGATCGCCCGCATCTTCGGATGTCAGACAGTCGACGGCGTGCTTCGGCCCAGAGTCGGCATAGGGCATGAGCCAATCGACCAGCGAAGTGAGCGTCTCATGGACGTTTGGAGAGGCGGGGGTCGCTTGGTTGCATTGGGGAACCGAGGGAGGTCCCTCGGGAGCGGCGGCCGCGCCCGGCAGCGACATGTAGAACCAGAGACCCATCAGCAACACGAACGCCGCGCAGCGGGGCCGCTCGATCCAGGCTACCGTCATTCGGGAACACTCCCTTCCAGAGAAGTCTATCACTGGCCTGTCAAGGGGTCAAGACAACACGTCACATTCGGCGCCTGGATTGATTTTCCAGAGGCGTGTGTCTAAACTCCGATCGGCCATGAACGTCCGCTTCAGCCTGCGCAGCAAATTCATCTGGACGTTGGCGCTCTTTACCATCGTGCTGTCGGTATCCTTCGGCGTCATCTCAGCCTACCAGCTCCAAGGCGAGTTGGAACAGCAGGTGATCAATCGGGGGGAACGGTTGGTGAGTTCGCTTGCCCAGAGCGTCCTTCCGGCAAGTGACTCGAGTGAAGAGCTGTCTCAAGGCCTCAACTATTTCAATGCCTTTTTTAACCAGGTTATCGGCTCCGAGGTTGTGTTCGTTCAGGCGGTGAAGGGTCAGAACAGTGCCATTTTTGCGCCCAATGTGAGCAGCGACCTGGGGTTGCAGATCGTTGACCCGGAGTCTCGCCAGCTGGAAAAGCGACGGCTCCCCGAGGAAGGGACCCCATATTTCGATTTGATCATCCCCGTGGAGTCCAGCCCGGACGGGTCCGATTATCCGGAACCGACCTACATGCGGATCGGCTTATCCCGCCAATACGTTCAACAGACGGTCCAACAAGAGTGGACCCGGACAGCCGGGCTGAGTGCCCTCTACATCACGGCCGGGCTGATCCTGGCGTTCTGGCTTTATAAGAACATCCTCGGGCCGGTGGAGACGCTGACGCAATCGGTGAAGCGCTTCAAGCGGGACATGACCTCCCGCGCCCAAGTAAAAAGCGGGGACGAGCTCCAGACGCTGGCCGACGAGTTCAACCGCATGGCGGACACCATCCAGGAGCGGGATAGCCGGCTGGAACAGGTCAACGAAGAGCTCCGGCGCGCCAACCAAGTGAAAAGCGAGTTCCTGTCCGTGATGGGGCACGAGCTCAAAACGCCTCTGCACGCCATTCGCGGCTACGCCCAGTTGCTCAAGGAGGGCATCGACGGTCCCGTCACGGACGCCCAGCGGGAGGACTTGGATAACATTGTCACATCTGGGGATCATCTACGTGCACTTATTGACAATATCCTGCACTTCAGCAAGCTCGAATCAGGCGAGGAGACGCTCCATCCCGACGTCGTGGAAGTCGGCAAGCTGATCGACGAAGCCATGCAGAACGTCCAGGTCATGGCCCGCGAAAAGGGCGTGGAGTTGCGTGCCAACGCCAATGGGCTCCACGTTCGAGCCGACAGCACCAAGCTGAAGCAGGTGCTCATCAACCTGCTGAGCAACGCGCTCAAGTGCACGGACGAGGGCCACATCGAGGTCAGCGCCGAGCAGCAGGACGGCGAAGTCGTCTTCGTCGTGCGCGACACCGGCATCGGCATTCCGCAAAGTCACTGGGAACAGATCTTCGAGCCGTTTACGCAGCTGGACTCCTCGACGACGCGCCCGTGGGCCGGCATCGGCCTCGGGTTGTCCATCGTCAAAAAGTACATCGAGATGCACCAGGGACGGGTCTGGGTCCGCAGCCGCGAGGGCGAGGGGAGCGCGTTCTACTTCAGCATACCGACCGATCCGGAGGAAAGGGGCGAGCCATGAAGATCCTCATCGCCGAGGACGACGCCCGGTCCATGGGGCTGCTGACGAAGTACCTGGAGTCACGCGGCCACACCGTCCTGCCCGCCGAGGACGGCCGGGCGGCGCTGGAGACGCTGGAGGCGCACCATCCTGATCTCATTCTGCTTGACGTCATGATGCCGAACGTCGACGGCTGGGAGGTGCTCGAACACGTCCGCGAGATGGGCGACATCCCCGTCATCATGGTGACCGTCAAGGACTCCACCGACGACAA
Organism: Candidatus Bipolaricaulota bacterium; assembly: GCA_018609825.1. Next base: position 6,051 of record JAHEOA010000148.1, read on the forward strand.
GGTCCGCGGGCTCTCCAGCGGCGTCGACGACTACATCACCAAGCCGTTCGACCTTCAGGAAGTCGAGGCCCGCATTGAAGCCGTCATGCGGCGCTACGGCGCCCCGAGCCATACGGAAGTCGGGCCGCTGGCCATCGACGACGAGACAAAGGAGGTCAAGCTCCACGGGGAATCGATCGAACTCTCGCCCAAGGAGTACGAGCTGTTGTCCTATCTGGCCTCGAAGCCGGGACGGGTCTTCTCCCAAGACGAGATCCTCGGCCACGTCTGGGCAGACAGTCCCTACGCGGGCGCCGAGGACGTCAAGAAGTACGTCTATCTCCTGCGGAACAAGCTGAAGGAGCGAGGGGCGGAGGAACTCGTCAAGACCGTCCGCGGGTTCGGCTACAAGCTGAACGTGGAGGGGTGACCGCCACGTCAGCGGAGGCGCCGAACGATCCCGACGAGCCCGGTCCCGAACACAAGCCCAAGAATCCCCGGCATGTCAGCGCTCGTCTGATCGGTTTGCGCATCCGCGTCGCAGACGGGATAGAGGAAGTTCCGACCGCCGATGTCGTCGGGGCGCAGATGGGCTCGATCATGCCCCAAGTGACGATGGAAATGATAGCTTGATATTCCGTTCGCCATGACGGCTTGCGCATCATGATTGTCGATGACTTGCAAACCGCGCGTCGGGTTCTCGCAGTCGATCTCGATCGGCTTCGTCGGGTCGTCTTCGCTGTGATAATTCGGGAACTCATACGGATGATCCAATCCGAGCCCATGGCCGATCTCGTGCATCATCAATGACGGGAGATGACTGCACGGATCGTCGAACGTTCCGGTCAGTTCGGGATCGAGGTACGAGCACCCTCGGACATCAATCACGATGTCAACTTCCGTGATCGTCTCGCCCGGCATTCGCTGCCCGTTGGTCCCCTGAGGCTGTGAGTTTCTGGACAGAACCCGCGCGTACGCCGTCGCATCCTGGAATCGTGGATTGTGATCCTGAAAGTGTTGCGCCGCGAAGACGTCAATTTCCGCGCCGCCGCCGGAGCTCCCATCCCGTTCGGCCAGACGCGCCGTAACCTGATCGGTGACGTCGACAAAGTTGAGCTGGGGATGTTCGGCTCCCCAACGGCTGAAGGCACGCCCGACGGCCGCCCGAATTTCCGCACAGCTCGGCGTCGGTTCGTCCACGATATAAGGCCGCATCCAGTCACAGAATCGGTCATCAAGAGCGTACTCCAGACCGCCGCCCAGCCCGCGCGATCCGGTATCGACGAAGGCGCTATCCGTCACGGACCAGCGAACGGCGTGGTCCAGATGAATCGGCTCATCCCATCTCCATGGCGTCAACGAAAACCCGGATGCCGAAGACGTCGACAGGGCAAGGATAACGACCGCCAATCCCAGGACAAGGTCCCAACGCATGCGTCGTCGCTTCGACCGTGTCACGATGCCGCCCCCTTTCTCGCCGGAGGCTAACATGGCATCGTTCGACGCATCTGTGATGTCACGGGACCGTTGTCAAGGAAGCAGCACCAGTTTCCCGAAGAAGTCCCCGTCCGCCATCGCCTCGTGGGCTTTGTGAGCGTCCGAGAGCGGGAACGTCTGATGGACGATCGGCTGAAGCTTGCGCTCCCACACGAGGTTCATGACGTCGTCGAACTCGGCGCGCGTGCCCATCGTCGAGCCGATCAGCTCCAACTGTTTCCAGAAGAACACGCGCAGGTCGACCTCGCCTTTCGGGCCCGTGGTGGCCCCGCACGTGACGAGGCGGCCCCCCTTGCGCAGGCACCGGACGCTGCCCTTGAACGTCGCCTCGCCGACGTTCTCCACCACCACGTCGACCCCTCGTTTTCCGGTTCGTTGATAGACGTCCTTGCTGAAGTCGACCTCGCTGTAGTTGATCAGCTCGTCGGCCCCCATCTGCTCGAGGCGTTGGAGCTTCTCGTCGCTGCCGGCTGTGACGAGGACCCGCGCGCCGGCCAACTTGGCGATCTGCAGCGCCGCCGTCCCGACGCCGCCGCTGGCGCCCAAAACCAATATGTCCTCGCCCGCCTGCACGCGGGCCCTGGTGATCAGCATCCGCCAGGCCGTCAGGAACGTCAACGGCGCAGCGGCCGCCTCCTCAAACGAGAAGCCGTCCGGGGTCTTCATGAGGTTGCGCGCGGGGACCTTGACCCGTTCCGCATAGCCGCCGTCGCCGTGCTCGCCGACGATGCTGAACGATGCACACAGCGAGTCCTCGCCCATACGACAGAACTCACAGCGCCCGCAGCTCAGGCTCGGGTTGAGCACCACGGGGTCGCCCGCTTGCAATTCCTCGACGTTGGCGCCGACAGCCTCCAACGTTCCGGCGACGTCACTGCCGGGAATGTGGGGCAATTCCAGGCCCGGCACGGCCCCGGCTCGCACGAAGAGATCGAGGTGGTTGAGCGCACAGGCCTCCACCCGAACGAGGGCGTCATCCGCGCCCGGCTCGGGATCCGGTGCGTCTTCGTAGGTCAGCACCTCGGGGCCCCCGTGTTCGTGGATGCGGACGGCTTTCACGAAATCACCTCTTCACATAGATCAATGGCGTCAGGAGAAGGGTTCAGATATGGATCCGACCCTCGAGCGCGCGCGTCAGCGTCAGCTCGTCGGCGAACTCCAGATCGCGCCCGATGGGGACGCCTTGGGCAATGCGGCTGGCCTCGATGCCCATCGGCTTGATCTGGCGGGCCAGGTACATCCCCGTCGCCTCGCCCTCGACGTTGGGGTCGAGCGCGAGGATCACCTCGTGGACCTCGCCGCTCTGCAGCCGTTGCAGGAGCGCGTCGATGTGGAGGTCCTCCGGGTTGACGTCGTTGACCGGTGAGATCAAGCCCCCGAGCACGTGATAGCGCCCCCGAAAGCTGCTCGTCTTTTCGATCTTCCACAGTTCCTGGGGATGGCTGACGACACAAATGACCGACCCATCGCGGCGATCGTCGAGGCAGATCGGACAGAGTTCGCCCTCGGCAAAGTTGAAGCACCGCGAGCAGAGCTGGATCTTGTCCTTGAGGTCAAGCAGCGCCTTCGCCAACGGTGTGACCTCGGACTTGGGCTGGTTGAGCAGGTGGAACATCAAGCGCTCCGCCGTCCGCTGCCCGACGCTGGGCAGCTTCTGCAGCTCGTCGATCACGCGCTCGATCGGCTCAGGGTAACCGCTCATGAGACCGTATTGTCGATCATCCGCCACGCGCATTCAACGGCCTAAGGCCGAACGGCTGAGCCCATTGGCCGCATCGCCTAAGCCCGCTCTCATGGGGGTTGGGGGTCACCCGAACAGCCCCGGAATGTTCGGCAGGTTCATGTCGCCCATCACTTCGTTCATCTTCTCCTGGGCGGTCTCCTTGGCCTTCGATTGGGCTTCCTTGATCGCGGCCAAGACGAGATCCTCGAGCATTTCGGCGTCCTCGGGGTCGATCACCTCGGGATCGATGCTGATGTCGACGATCTCCTCGCGCCCGTTGGCCGTGACGGTGACCATGCCGCCGCCGGCGGTTGCCTCGACCGTCAGCTCGGCCAGCTCCTCCTGCTTCTTCTGCATGGCCTCCTGGGCCTGCTGGACCTGCTTCATCATGTTGCCCATCTTGCCGGAAAACTGCATGTCATGCCCTCCTTTGTCGGCGCGGGCCATTATAGGCGGGCACGGAGTCGGCATCAATCCAGGATTTTCCCCTCAAAGACTTGCCGGACGAGCTCGGCCGTCTCGTCCAACTCGTCCAACTCGCCCTCTGAGGACCGCGTCTCCGCCGTCGTGGCCCCTCCTGGGGCCGATGCGGAATGGCCGTTCTCCCCGCCATGTCCCTCCCTGAACCCCACTTTGACGGTGACCTCGCCATAGACCTCGTGGGCCAGCTCCCGCACAAACTGGAGGTTGTTCGGCTGCTCCAGGCGCTCCTTGTGGAACCCGTACTCGGGGGGGAACTCGATGACGAGCGTCCCGTCTCGCTCGTTCGGTCGGCCTTCGGTGAGCAGCGCGTAGATGCCGATCTTGTCCGTCTTGGCCCGCTGCAAGAGCTGCTCCCAGGGCGACCCACCGACGTTGGGCGACGCGGCCGCCGCCTCAGCAGGCTCGGCAGCCTCGCCGACCGAGGCGTTGTCGGGCTCAGTCGCCGGGCCCTCATCGTCCATGACGCCCGGTTGGCCCGGCTCGGGTCCCGTCTCAACCCCCTCGGCCGAATCGGCGACTTCGCCCGTCTCCGAGGCATTCTGCGATGCCGACGCGGCCGATGGCGCAGCGTGTGGCTCGTTTGTCTCGGGCGTCGACGAGGCCTGAGACGGCGCCGTCGTGGCCCCGGTTTCGGGGGCGGGCGCCGTCCACTGCAGCACCCGAACCTCCAGGAGCATCCGCTTGTCGAACGCGAAGTTCATCGCCCGCTTGATCTCCAGAAGCTCGCTGGTGAGCGCCACCCACGCTGCCGAGGGCATGTCATCGTCGATGGCCGCAATGAGCCGATCGCGACTGCGATGGAGCAGTTCGTCGAGAAACAGCTCCAGATCGCGCCCGCGTTCCGCCAGATCCGCGATCATCTCCATCGCGGTGCCGCTGTCGCCGTCCTGGAGCGCCTCCAGGAACGCGTCGAGCGTCTCGTCCGGGGGCACGCCCAGCACTTCGGAGAGGTCGTCGTCGGTGATCGTGCGGCGTCCCGTGTAGGACACAAGCTGCTCCAACAACACAAGCGCGTTGCGCAGCGCTCCCCGCGCGTGGCGCGCGAGGGCCTGCAGCGCGCCGTCTTCGATGTCGATGTCCTCCGTCTGGGAAATCGCCCGGAGCCGCTCGACGATCAGCGATTGCGGAATGTTTTTGAATTCAAACGACTGGCAGCGCGAAAGCACCGTCGGCGGGACCTTATGAGGTTCCGTCGTGGCGAAGAGGAAGATGACATGCGCGGGCGGTTCTTCGAGGGTCTTGAGCAGCGCGTTGAACGCCTCGTTGGTGAGCATGTGGACTTCGTCGATGATGTAGACCTTGTAGCGGTGCTGCGTCGGCGCATAGGTCACTTCCTCGCGCAGCTGGCGGATCTGGTCGATGCCGCGATTGGAGGCGCCGTCGATCTCGATGATGTCGAGCGCCTTGCCGCGCCCGATCCGCTGGCAGCTCTCGCAGGCGTTGCACGGCTCGCCGTCGCTCGGGCCTTCGCAGTTGACGGCTTTAGCCAGAATCCGAGCCAGACTGGTCTTGCCCGTGCCGCGCGGGCCGGCAAACAGATAGGCATGTGCGATTTCGCCCTGAGAGACGGCGTTGCGCAGCGTCTGAACTGTGTAGTGCTGATCGACGACGTCGGCGAAGCGCGACGGCCGCCACTTGCGATAGAGCGACTGGTGGGTGCGAACCCGGCCCTCGGATGCCACGTTAGCTCTCCTTTGTCTCAAAACCTGGCTTGCAGACTGGATTATCGTCTCGCGGTCGAGCTTACCGAACCCGCTATCTCATCTTCATCATCCCCGGCAACCGTGTCAACGGACAGGCGTCCATCGACGTGAGCTGTGCCGCTTCACGTCTCCCACAACGGATGACGAGGGACATCGGTCCGCTCGCGACGTTTCGGAGGCCCGTCGCTCCAGCGTACCACCGACGATCGGATCATCCCCCGTCTGATGCGCGGTTTGATCCGAGACGGAAATGCTGTAGGCTGCGACGATTCCATCGAGGGAGGGACGCCATGCGGCATCTGAGTCGGATGTTGATCGTGGTCGGCCTGGTGGTGCTCTCCGGGGTGACGGCGCTGGCGGTCGGCGAGCTATTGGGGCAGACGATCGAGGCCGCCATGGAGGACGGCTCGGCCGTGCGCGGGCTCGTCGTGGAAGAGACCGACGCGACGCTGGTCGTCGAGCGGGACGGCGAGCGGCGCGCCATCCAACGAACGGCCATCGTCTCCATCCGCCTGTTGGAAACGACATCCCAACCGATGCCGCCGGCTCCGCCTCAGGTCAGTCAACCGTCCGCATCCGTTGACCTACGGGGCGCGGTGCTGTGGCAACTGAAGGTTGACGCCCTGCAAGCGATCCGGGCGCTA
>JAHEOA010000149.1 GCA_018609825.1 Candidatus Bipolaricaulota bacterium
CGGCCGTACGGCATTCCAACGGACAACCCGTTCGTCGATCAAGCGGGCGCACGCGACGAGATCTACGCCTATGGCCTGCGCAACCCCTGGCGGTTCTCCTTCGATCGGTGCACGGGCGATCTGTTCCTGGCCGACGTGGGCCAGAACCAATGGGAGGAGGTCGACCTCGTCGAGAAGGGCGGCAACTACGGCTGGAACATTATGGAAGGCAACCACTGCTTCCGCTCGGCCAACTGCGATCGGAGTGGCTTGGAGTTGCCCATCGCCGAGTACAGCCACGATCAGGGCTGCTCGATCACGGGCGGCTACGTCTATCGCGGCTCGGCGATCCCCGAATTGGTCGGGCACTACCTCTTCGCGGACTTCTGCAGCGGCCGAGTCTGGTCGACGTTTCCCAACGAGTCGGGCAGCTGGGCGATGCAGCAGTTGCTCGACACCGACCGGCGACTGACCTCGTTCGGCGAGGGCGCCGCGGGCGAGCTGTACGCCGTGGACATCAACGGCGGCATCTTTCGCGTGACTGCGCGCTGACGAGGTGCCCCCTTGAACGGGTCTAGTAGCCGAGGCTCAGATCGACGCGTTGCGTCTCGGTCTCGCCGCGCGCGAGGGCGTTGAGCAGCTCCGCCAGTTGGGCCATGCGGCGTTCTTCAATGACGTCGCCGCCGCCCGCCCGATGCGGGCTCATCACGACGTTGTCCAGTTCGCCGAAGGGATAGTCGGCCGGCGGCGTGTTCGCCCGTTCGTCGGGGTTGCTCGGGTAGTTGTACCAGACGTCGAGGCCGGCGCCGTTCAATCGACCATCACGGAGCGCTTCGTAGAGCGCGGCCTGATCGACGACGGGCGCGCGGCCCACGTTGACGAGCACGGCGTGATCGGGCAGTTGCTCGATCTCGTCGGCGCCGATCAGGCCTTCAGTTTCTGGAGTCTGGGGCAGCGCGATCATGACGACGTCGGCGTGGGGCCACAACGACGGCAGCTCCTGGGAGGCGCGCACGTCGATCCCGACGTGCTGGGCGTCGCGGTGTTTGTCGGGGTGTCGGCAGACGGCCGTGACGTGGACGCCCAACGCGGCCAAGACACGTGCGATCCGTTGGCCGATGCCGCCGTAGCCCAAGACGAGTCCCCGTTTCCCGTCGAGCAGTAGCGACGACGTGAACTCGGCGTAGCGAGGACGCCAGTCGTGTCGACGGAACGCGCGATCCAAGGGGACGATCCGCTTGGCAGAAGCGAGCAACAGCGTGATCGCCATCTCCGCTGTGGCTTCGGCGTTGTGATGGAGGTTATGGACGCGGAGATTCGGCAAGTCGGTCAACGTCTCGCGGGTTGAGAGGGGCACGCCGGCGAAGGGAATGACGAGCGCTTCGAGATCGGGACTGGCGGTCAAATATCGCCGGTCGGGGCGGCCGGCGATCAGGACGTCGTAGCGTTCCGGCGGCTCCGAGCCCCAGAGCAGTTCGACGTCCGAGGCAAGCCCCTGTTCCAAAAACTCGACGGCGTCCGGACGGTCCTCGCGCGGCCAGTAGACGGTCAACGCCATCGGCTCAGCCCCTCAGAGCGGCCCAAGCTAACAATATCCAGCCGACGATGAACGCCACGCCGCCGATCGGCGTGATCGCCCCGAGCCAGCGCGTTTCGGTCAGGCTGAGCAGATAGAGGCTCCCCGAAAAGACGACGATCCCGACGACGAACAGCCAGCCGGCCCCGGTTATCAACCCGCTCTCCCAGCGCGTTACGGCCCAGGCGGTGATCGACAGCGCCAGCGCGTGAATGAGATGATAGCGGACGCCGGTCTCGAAGACCGTCAACATGTCCGCCGAAAGGCGATCTCGCAAGCCATGCGCGCCGAACGCGCCGGCGGCAACACCGAGTCCAGCGAGCAAGGCCCCGAGCGCAAAAAAGAGCCGATCCATAGCGCGCTCATTAAAGGGGGTCAGTCGGCTCTGTGCAAACGGCTCGGGGCACGACGTGGGAGGCGCCACCTAGATCAGCGGCGCCAGCGTCAGCAGATCGGCCAGAACCCCCGAGGCGGTCAGTTCGGGGCCGGAGCCCATGCCGCGCACGATCAGCGAGTCGTGGCAGTAGCGTTCGCTCGCCAAGGCGACGACGCTGTCCGACGCCCCCGGTCGGATCAACTCGTCGTCCGGCGCCAGCTGCTCCAAACGGGCCCGGCAGGCCTCCGGGGTCACCTCGATGACGTAGCGCAGCGATCGCCCTGCGGCCAGCGCCTCCTTGGTCAGCTCGCGGTAGGGCACGTCAAGTTCGCTCAGATCGGCCATGAAGCCGTCGGTGTCGAGTTCGTCCATCTCGCTGGGATAGAGCGGCTCGACCTCCACGTCGTCGAACGCCAGCCGATGGCCCATGAGCCGAGCCAGGATGAGCGCCTTGCGCGCAGCATCCCGGCCTGCCAGGTCCTCGCGCGGATCGGGCTCGGTGTGGCCACGGGCGCGGGCGTCGGTGACGATCTGGCTCAGCGTCTCGCCCGCCTCCAGGCGCCGACAGACGAGGTTGAGCGTGCCGGAGACGCAGCCCCGTGCGCTGTGGACCCGATCGCCCGTGTCCAGCAGATACGTCTGCAGCGTCGACAGCACAGGAAGCGCCGCCGCGACCGTCGTTTCCAAGCGCGTCCGCGGGGTGGCCGCTAACGCCTCGAACGTCTCCCATGGGCCGGCCAGCGGGATCTTGTTGGCCAGCACGATCCCCCAATCGCGCTCGCGGGCGCTCAGCAACACGGGAACCGTCGCGTCCGCCGCGGAGGCGTCGACCAGGATCGCCGGCGAGGGGATCTCGTCGAGGACATGCGCGTCGCCCGACCAGTATTGCCCGATCGACAGGTCCTTCAGTGAGGTGCCCTGGGCCTTGGCATCGGCCAGAGCTCGCAGCGCGTCGTCGGCGAACCCGGAAGGGGCCACGGCAATGCCGTCGCGATCCGCGATGGCGGCCAGGTTGAACCGAACCCCGAGTCGCTCGGCGTGGTGCGGGCGGTTCGCCATGATCTGGCGCAGCAGCGCTTGGCCCACGCCGCCGGCGCCCAGTTGGACGACCGAAATCTCGCGTGTCATGACGCCTCCCCCAAGTTGAACTCGCGATGGATCCGACGCATCGCCTCGTCCGCGTCGCGCTCGGCGACGACCACCGACAGGTTGTACTCCGACGAGCCCTGGGCGATCGACACGACGTTGATCCCGTGAGCCCCGAGCGCGCTGAAGAGCTTCCCCGCGATGCCGGGCGTCCCCTTCATGCCCGCGCCGACCACGGCGAGAATGGCCACCTCGGCCTGCGCGTCGATCCGGTCGACGGTGTGCCGATGGCGCTCGCGCTCAAAGGCCGTCTCCAAGGCTCGAATCGCGCAATCCGCGTCGTCCGACTTGATCAGAAAGCAGATGCTCTGCTCGGACGATGCCTGGGAGATCATCAGCACGTTGATCCCTTCCTCGGCGACCGCGGAGAAGACGCGCGCCGCGACGCCGGGGATGCCGAGCATGCCCCGGCCGGCAATCGTCACGAGGCTCAGCCCGTGGATCGCGGTGATGGCCTTGACGGCGTGGTCGTCGTAGCGGGCGTCGCGAACGACCCGTGTGCCGGGCGACTCCGGCTCGAAGGTGTTCAAGATCGACAGGGGAATGTCCGCCTCCACGGCGGGCGCGACCGTCAACGGATGGAGCACCTTGGCGCCGAAATAGGCCAGCTCCGCGGCCTCGGCGTAGGAGAGCTCGGGCACGGGATGGGCCTCCGGCACGACACCGGGATCCGCGGTCATGACGCCCTTCACGTCCGTCCAGATCTCGATTTCGTTGGCCCCTAGGATCTGGGCCAAGAACGCCGCCGAGTAGTCCGACCCCCCGCGTCCGAGCGTCGTGGTCGTTCCGTCCAGCGTGGAGCCGATGAAACCCTGCGTGACAGGAATAATGTCTTCAGCCAGCATCGCGCGAAGGGGCCCCGTCCGCTCCCGGCTTGCGGCGACGGAGGGCGAAGCTTGTCCAAATCGATCGTCGGTGACCACGACCTCGCGGGCATCGACCCATTGGGCCGCCAGGCCAAGTTCGTCCATGGCAGTGGCCAGGATGCGCGTCGACAGCCGCTCGCCGTAGGCCAGCAGCGCGTCGAGCGAGCGGGGCGTCAGCTCGCCCAGAATCGCCAGGCCCTTGAGGAGCGTCCGCATCCGTTCAACCTGGGTCTCCAGCCACGATTCCAGGTCTCGGCGGGCGTCGCTGTCATCGATGAGCTCACGCGCGGTGGCCCGGTGGTGGTCGGCCAGTTCCGCCAACTGCCGGACCGCACCCTCTTCGTCGCCGCGATGCGCGGCCTCGGCGCAGGCGCCCAGTCCGTCGGTGACGCCGCGCATCGCCGAGGTTACGACGACGGGCTGGCGCCCCTGGCGCGAGCGAACGGCGTCGATGACGTGCGCCATGGCCGCCGCCCCGCCGACGGACGTGCCGCCGAACTTCATGACGATCATGGGGTCGGCAGCACCCCTTGCGCGTGCAGCAGTTCGGCGTTCAGCACCGACGCGCCGGCCGCGCCACGGATCGTGTTGTGGCCCAACAGCACGAACTTGACCCCGAGGACGGGACACGGACGCAGTCGGCCCACGACCGTCGCCATGCCGCCTTCGAGGTCGCTGTCCAGTCGCGGCTGGGGGCGGTTTGGATCGTCGGTGACGACGACGGGACGATCCGGCGCACTCGGCAGTTCCAGCTCCTGCGGCCGCGAACGATACGCTTCAAGCGCGGACCGCACGGCCTCGATCGTCGGATTTCCCCTCAATTGCAGCGAGACGCTCTCCGTGTGGCCGTCCAGGACGGGCACCCGGGTGGTGGTGACGCTCAAGGCCATGTCGTGGTCGACCATCTGGCCGCCATCCACCTGGCCGAAGATCTTGCGGGTCTCGCTTACCATCTTGGCCTCTTCCTTGGGGATGTTCGGCAACAGGTTGCCCAGGATGTCCAGCGACGGCACACCGGGATAGCCGGCCCCGGATATCGCCTGCAGCGTCGTCGCCAAGATCCCCTCGATCCCAAATTGACTCTCGAGAGGAGCCAGCGCGAGACAGAGCGCAATGGTTGAGCAGTTCGGGTTGGTCACGACGAAGCCGGGCCAGCTGCGCTCGCGGCGTTGAGCCTCGATGAGCGCAATATGATCGGCGTTGATCTCGGGGATCAGCAACGGGACGTCGGGCGCCATGCGGAAGGCACTGGCGTTGCTGATCACCGCTCGCCCCGCCTCCGCGAACGCGGGCTCGACGCGCTGAGCGACGTCGCTGGTCAGGCCGGAGAAGACGACGTCCGCTTGCACGGCTTCGGGCGTCGGGTCAACGACGACGAGATCTCGGACGGCGTCCGGCATCGGAGTCGGCAGCTTCCACGAGCACGCGTCGGCGTAGGGCTGCCCGGCCGATCGCTCCGAAGCGGCCAGGAAGCCGACCTCAAACCAGGGGTGGGCGTCCAGCAACTGGACGAAGCGTTGTCCGACTGTGCCCGTGGCGCCGAGGACGCCGACTTGGATTCGATTCGTCATCGGTGATGTCGGTTGCCTCTCAAGCAAAGAGTGGGGTAAACATATACGAGCGCCTCGGGCGGGTGTCAAATCTTCCGCAAACTCGATAGCGAATGGAGCCACGCCCGAGCGAGCGCATTGTGAGGGATTCTCGTGCACGACGTCGGTGTCATTGAACGCTACCGCGGGCGACTGCCCGAACTGGCCGACTCATCCATTGTGACGCTCTTGGAGGGGAGCACGCCGCTGCTGCGGGCGTCGTCCCTGGAGGAACAGCTCCCGATCGACGTGACCCTCTATGTCAAGTTTGAGGGCCTGAATCCGACGTGCTCGTTCAAGGACCGCGGCATGACCGTGGCCGTCTCGCGAGCCGTGCATGAGGGCTCGAAGGCCGTCATCTGCGCCTCCACGGGCAACACCGCGGCGTCGGCGGCGGCCTACGCCGCTCGTGCGGGACTTGACTGTTTCGTCGTCGTGCCCGAGGGCAACATCGCCCTGGGGAAACTGGCCCAATCGACGATGCACGGGGCCCACGTTCTTCAAATCACCGGGCTGTTCGACGAAGCCCTGAACGTTGTACGCGAGATCGCCGAGCGCCATCCCGTCACGCTGGTCAACTCGGTCAACCCCTATCGCATCGAGGGCCAGAAGACGGCCGCATTCGAGATCTGCGACGCGCTCGAGCGGATGCCGGACTTCCATGCCATGCCCGTGGGCAACGCGGGCAACATTACGGCGTACTGGGCGGGATACCGGGAGTATCACGACGACGGCGTGATCGACTGTGTGCCCGTGATGCTCGGCTTCCAGGCCGAGGGCGCGGCGCCCATCGTTCGGGGGCAC
>JAHEOA010000150.1 GCA_018609825.1 Candidatus Bipolaricaulota bacterium
GAAGGAACTCGCGTCGCGACCGCTGTTGTTGGGCAGCGGGACGTCGGCGGACAACATCGCGGAGTTCTTGCGGATCGCCGACGGCGCCATTGTGGGCTCCTGGATCAAGCGCGACGGCGTTGCGGAGAACCCCGTCGACCCGGAGCGCGTGCGGCGCTACATGGACGCCGCGGCAACGGCTAGATGACCCCCGTGTCAGGATTCTCCGGCGCCGTTTGACAATGGAGACAGAGCGGGTATAGGGTCCTCTTAGTTGGCCAAACGCCCAAAACGAGGCCGATCGACGTGACTGGAGGCGCCTATCGACCCAACCGACCGTCCGGTCTTCCTATCTTCCAGTGGACGCCTCCACCGGTCGACCATGGGAACTGCACATCGAGGGACGCAATCGGAGGTGATGCCCGCGCGAACACACCCCAGCCCAACGAAGAGGGAGTCGTGTCCGGCAGCGTACGCTGCATTGAGATTTCTTGTCGAGAAAAACTGAAGGGAGCGATCGACATATGTTAAGACCGAGCCTTCGCGCCGTCCGAATGACGGCGTTCATCGCGCTTGTGGCGGTGATCGGCGCGACGCTTACCGTCGGCTTTGCGCCGAACGAGGCGTCCGCCCAGGACACCGGCCGCATCTGTCTGTCCACCGACGTGGGCGGCCGCGGCGACCTGAGCTTCAACGACATGGCCTTCCTGGGCGCCGATCAGGCGTCGACGGAGTTCGGCCTGCCCTTGGAGGTAGCCCAGCCGTCCACCGAGGCCGACTACCTGCCGACGATGCGCCAGTTCGCCCGCTCGGGCACCTGCGAGGTCATCATCGCCGTTGGCTTCCTGCTCACCGACGCGGTCAACCAGGCAGCCCAGGAGTTCCCGGACCAGAAGTTCGCGCTCATCGACGCGGCCGTCGATCAACCGAACGTGGTCAACTTCCTCTTCCAAGAGCAGCAGGTGAGCGCCCTGCTCGGCGCCCTCGGCGCCATGGTCGCGGCCGAGAACGACTTCCCGCGCGTGGGCATCGTGCTCGGCGTGGAGATCCCCGTCCTCTGGCGGTTTGAGGCGGGCTACCGCTTCGGCATCAGCTGGGGCGAGGACTTCTACGAGCGCGTGACGGGCGAGAGCGTCGATATCGACCTTTCGTGGACCTACACCGGCACGTTCAGCGACATTGCCCGGGGCAAGTCCGCCGCGCAGGCGCAGTACGCCCAGGACGCCGCGGTCGTCTACAGCGTCGCCGGGCCGCTCCTGAACGGCGTGCTCGAGGCGCTCCAGGAGAAATTGGACCAGCAGGGCAAGGACGCCGGCCCGCCGTACATGTTCGGCGTCGACGCCAACAACGACTTCTTGGGCAACGGCAACAAGGTCCTGGCCAGCGGCATGAAGCGCGTTGACCGTGCCGCGTTTGAAGCCGTTGAAGCCGTCGTCAACGGCACCTTCGAGGGCCGCACGCGCACGCTCGGTCTGTCGGACCGCGGCGTCGCCATGAGCCGCTACTCCGAACTTGAGGACTTCATCGACTTCGGCCTCAACGCCGGCAGCATCGAAGAGGAGAACGTCGAGACGATCAAGCAGAACTGGCTCGAGATGCGCGAGAGCGTCCCGCAGTTCATCTGGACCGGCGTCAACGAGCTCGAAAGTCGAATCGTCAGCGGCGAGGTGACCCCGCCGAACCCGAGCAACGAGGACGACATCCAGGCGATCCGCGAGGAGTACCCGTAACGACGACGCATCCATTATGGACGCGAGGCCCATCGGCATTGCCCGGTGGGCCTCGTCGTTCTCATCTGATACCCTAAGCGCCATGACTGCCGATCAGGGATCCGCCGCCAGGGCCGGAGCCCCGTCCGCTTCCGATCACGAGCTGCTCCGTGCCGAGGGCGTTTCCAAGGGATTCCCTGGCGTCTGGGGCCATCTGATTCTCGACGAGATCGACTTCCACGTGAAGGCGGGCGAGGTCCACACGCTATTGGGCGAGAACGGGGCCGGCAAGACGGTCCTGGCCAACATCCTCTCCGGCTTCTACTCCAGCACGTCGGTACAGATCTACATCAATGGAAAGCCCGTGGAGCTCAACTCGCCGAAGGACGGACTCGCCCACGGCGTCGGGATGATCCACCAGGAAGTGATGCTGGCCGGGCCCTACACCGTGGCCGAGAACGTCCTGTTGGGGCTGGACGGCTCCCCTTGGGAGTATCCCCTCAAGGAGATCGAACGGAGCATCGACGAGCTGTCGGAACGCTATGGGCTCCACGTCGACCCGCGGGCGCGCGTCGAGGATCTCGCCGCCGGCCAGCAGCAGCGCGCGGAAATCCTGAAGGTGCTGTACCACCGGCCCGACGTGCTGTTGCTCGACGAGCCGACGGCGCTGTTGACGCCCGACGAGGCCCGCCAGCTCGTCAAGCTCCTGCGCGAGATGGCCGAGGCGGGCTTCGGCATCGTCTACATCACCCACAAGATGGAGGAGATCATGACGGTCTCCGACCGGATTACCGTCTTGAAGCTGGGCAAGATCAGCGGCACCCGAAGCATCGACGAGGCCGACGAGGACGAGCTGACCCAGATGATGATGGGCGAGACGATCCCGATCGAGCTGGAGCGGGCCCCGATTGAGTCCGGGAAGTCGGCGCTGGAGGTGAGCGATCTCCATGTGACGATCCCTGGCCGCGGCGAGGCGCTGCGCGGTCTGTCGTTCGCGCTCCACGAGGGCGAGATATTGGGGGTCGCCGGTGTCTCCGGCAACGGCCAGGTGGAGCTGATCGAGGCGATCACCGGCCTGCGCGAGGCCACGAGCGGTCGAGTCCGCATTCTGGGGGACGACCTGACGAACGCCTCCCCGCTGACCATCATCGAGCAGGGCGTGGCCCACATCCCGGAAAAACGCCGGTCCATGGGGATCGTGGAGCAGATGACCGTCGCCGAGAACATGATGCTCAAGGACCATCGGACCGAGCCGTTCTCGCGCCGCGGGGTCCTCAACCGCCCGGCCATCACGGACCATTCGCAGCAGCTCAAGGACGAGTTCAACCTGATCGCCCCCGACCTCTGGAAGACCGAGTCGCGCATTCTCTCCGGC
>JAHEOA010000151.1 GCA_018609825.1 Candidatus Bipolaricaulota bacterium
AGGCCTGGCGGGGATCAGTCCAGTACCCGGCGGTGAAGGTCGCCCGCAAGACCGTTCGCGGGGAGCGGGCTTGGATCGTTCGCACCGTGTCTCCGAAGGCCCTGGCGCTGGTGAGCTTCGATCCGCAGTGGTCGGTCATCAACCGCGCAGGCCGACCCGAAAGCCGCGGCGAGTGCCGCACCGATCCGGGAGTCTAGCCATGCGAAGCGGCAACAACCAGCACACGGCCCGTCCCGCCCGGCCCACGCCGGAGCCGGGGTCGCCGAACGTCGGGGCCCCGAAACCGGGCCCGGAGACCGATTACCAACGAGCCCCGTCCCAGCCGGGGCTTACCGAGCCGGTGGCCGCCAATGCGAAGTCCGCCGCCGCGCACCAGCCCGAGCACGACGTGCTGGCGGGAACGGATGCCGGGAATCCCGAGCCGTCCCGCAAGCGCCAACGCACCCTGAGCCGGACCAACAAGTAGGAGCCGAGTCATGGAATACGGCGACATGAACAAGCCCAGCCGGCCCAATCGCCCGCTTCACGCCAACGAGAACGAGGACGGGCAGATGGGCAACATGAGCCCCGAGCGGACCAGCCAGAACCCCGAAGGCGGGGCCTACGGCACCCGCGGCAAGCCCGGCGGGCCGCTCGCCTCGACCTGCCCCGAGAACGGCAGCGTGCCGCCCACCATGGGCGGGGTCGACGTGGATAGCGGCCAGGCCGACTACGCTGGCATGGGCTATCCCGAGTACGGCACCAGCGGCAAGCCCGACGACCTGTTCCCGCACTCCCAGAACGTGCGGACCAACGAGTAGGCGGCGTCGATGGCGGAATCCGAAGCCGCCCTTGATTGGGACACCATTCGGCAGGAGTACGAGGCGGGTCACCGGACCGTCGTGAGCATCGCCCGGCAGCACGGGTGCAGCGAGTCGGCGATCCGGATGCGGGCCAAACGCCATGGCTGGACCCGAGAGCTCAGTCGCGCCGCCCGCAAGGAGGGCCGGGCCCGGGCGTTCGGCGAGGTGACCAAGCAGGAGACCCCCGAGCCGCCGTCGGCGGAGCAGGTTTCCGAGGAGGAGAACCTCGTCGAGCGCTACGGGCAGCAGGTGGCCGAGATCCTGCGGGCCGAGCGCGACGACCTGCGGACCGCCCGGAGTAAGATCCGGGAGCTGTTCGCCCGGCTCCACAACGAGGCCGCTTCCTTCGGGCAGGAGATCCAGGGGCTCGATACCCTCGTCAAGTCCGTCGAGCGGGTCATCAACCTGGAGCGCAAGGTATACGACCTCGACGAGCCCGACAGCGAGGGCGAGGATACCCTGGCCGCGTTCCTCCAGCGGATCGACGGCGAGACCTACGGGCCGCCCAAGGCCCGCGGCGACCTGCCGCCGGCCACGCCGGCGCCCGAGGGGGTCGAGGAGGGGGAATCCGGCGGCGATGGCTGAGGGCGTCCAGCAGGCCCGGCAAATCAAGCTGGGCAAGGACAACCTGCGGAGCCAGTACTGGCGGCTCAACAACATCTACTGGATCGTCGACGAGGAGGGCCGGCCGACCCTCTTTCGCATGAACGAGATCCAGGAGGATCTGTACCGGAATCTCCACCACCGGACGTGCTGCCCCAAGAGCCGTCAGCACGGCGTTACGACGCTGGTGGATCTGCTGTTCCTCGACACCTGCCTGTTCAACAGCCACGTCTCGGCGGCGATCATCGCCCACACGCTGGCGAGCGCGGAGTGGATCTACCAGACCAAGATCCGCTACCCCTACGACCAGCTCGACCCCCGGCTTTTGAGCGCCCGAGAGCTGGAGCGGGACCGGTCGATGGAGATGGCGCTCAACAACGAGAGCACCATCCGCGTGACCCCAAGCTCGCGGTCGGGCACGGTCCAGCTTCTGCACGTCAGCGAGTACGCCTACATCAGCAGCAACGATCCCGGCAAGGCGAAGGAGATCCGGACGGGGTCCTTCGAGTCGGTCCACAAGGGCGGGATGATCCTGGTCGAGTCCACCAGCCGAGGCCAGGAAGGCGAGTTCTGGGACCTGGTCAACACGGCCAAGCACCAGCAGGACGCCGGGGACGCGCTCGGGCCCTTCGACTTCGAGCTGCTGTTCTACCCCTGGTGGCGCAATCCCCGGAATCGGCTGACCGGGAACTACACGATCAACAGCCGCCTCCAGCGCTACTTCGCCGGCCTGGAGGAAAAGGGCGTCTTCCTCGACGCCGAGCAGCGGAACTGGTACGTCGCCAAGGAGCGCGTCCAGGGCGAGGACATGCTCCGGGAGCACCCCTCCACCCTGGAGGAGGCGTTCTCGGCCAACATCGAGGGGGCGTGGTTCGCCCGGCAGATGACCCAGGCCCGACAGGAGGGCCGGATCACCGCCGTCCCGCACAACCCGGCCATCGCCGTCGACACTTGGTGGGATCTGGGCATGGACGACATGACGGCGATCTGGTTCACCCAGACGGTCGGCCGGGAGCTGCACATCATCGACTACTACGAGAACGACGGCGAGGGCCTCCAGCACTACGTTGAGGTCCTCCAGCAGCGCCGCCAGGAGTACGGTTACCAGTACGGGAGTCATACCGGTCCGCATGATCTGGAGGTCCGCGAGCTCGGCCCCGGCAAGACCCGCTGGGAGACGGCCCGGGCCCTGGGCCTGGAGTTCCGGGTGGCGCCCAAGCCCGAGTCCAAGCTCGACGCCATTCAGGCGGCCCGCAACCTGTTGCCCATCTGCTGGTTCGACGAGGCCGGAGCCGCCGAGGGCATCGAGCGCCTCGACCACTACCGCAAGGAGTGGGACGACAAGCGCGGCGTCTGGAAGTCCCAGCCCCGCCACGATTGGGCGAGCCACGGCGCCGACGCCTTTCAGACCATCGCGGTCGGGCACCGCTGGCAAAGCCGGAAGACCGGGGCCCGCAAGGTGCAGCCGGTCCGCAGCGCGGGGTGGACGTGATGGAACCCGAGGAGGTCGCCCGCCTGGTGCGGGAGCAGCTCGGCATCGACGCCGAGGTGATCGAGGATCCCGGCACGGTCGACGAGGCGGCGGCCATCGAGGTGACCTTCCCGGCCGACGCCGAGGAACCGTTCACGACCCGGTGGCGGCAGCGCTTCCGGGCGCTCACCCCCGGGCGCATCTACTTCGAGCTCGCCGTGTTCGAGTCCTGGCTCAACCATAAAATCGGCATGAAATAGGCGTTTTAATGGGCAAGGCGATTTCATCGACCAGCTCTCATCCGGTTCCTACCGAAC
>JAHEOA010000152.1 GCA_018609825.1 Candidatus Bipolaricaulota bacterium
AGGGGTGTGGATCAAGAGCGCGGGTTACAAAATCATCGACATTTTTGAGAAGATTGCCAATTCCGAAGCGGGTAGAGAATTGGCAAAAGGGGCAGTCCAAGCATTGACCGGAGGAAATGATGGTAGCACTTAAACAGTTTCCTCCTGCGAGAGTTCTGCTGACGATAAGCTACGTTTTCTTTTAATCTTTCTAGCGTCTCTTTACGCGCTCACCAGGCCAAATGTCCATCCTGGCTGTCGTATCCTCAATGCCATGCCCAGCCCCGTCGATGATGCCCCAGTCATCAAGCTTGTTGTTTGGAGATATTGTTCACTTAAGTGTGTATAGCTAGTGTGTCGTATGGTGATCCGGTATGGCCAAGAAAACCCGCAAGCATATCAGCATCACGCTTCCAGAAGAGACGCTGGAACTGATCGATCAGGTCAGCAGCGAAAGCCGGAGCGAGTTCATCACCAAGGCGGTTCAAGCCTACGCTCACCGCTTCGGCAAGGCGGAACTGAACCGCAAGCTCAAACAGGCCTGCCTTGAGCGCGCCGACGAGGACCGCGCGATGGCTCAAGAGTGGGAGCCGCTTGAGCTTGAAATCTGTGAAAAGTTGGTCGATCTGTAAGCCCCCGTTTGCTCGTTAACCGAATATCTACTCAGATGCAGGCGGCCACGCCGTCACTCGCCCCGCCGACTCCACGATGCCGCGTCCGGCCGCGTCGATGATGTCCCAGTCGTCGAACTCCTTGCCGGGCCGGTCCTGGTTGAAGATGACCGTGTAGCCGGCCATGGCCCGCGGGTGTTCCTCCGTGGACAGCATCCGGTCGAGCGTGACCTCCACGCGCAGCCGATGATCGGACAGCAGCTCGTGCGGCACGGAGTAGTTGAACCTCACGAAGCCTTCGTCGGGATATGATCGCCCGTGGATCTCGTAGACCCGATCGTCCAGGCGCGGCACGGGCGCCGGGAACATGACCTGGCCCGTCAGCTCGCACCAGGATGCCGATGCCGAACAGCGTTCCTCCTCGATCGTCAGCTGACCCTTGAGAGCGTTCTCGTCCTGGTTGACCTCGCGGTGGCTGCGATATTCCCAGGTGCCGACCAGGTCCATGCCCTCGCTCGGTTGAGATGAGGCGTCGCCGTCGTCCGCTGGCGTCGTTCGGTCAAAGGGACCGCTGCAAGCCATCAGCAGGGTGCAGATTCCCAACACGACGACGGCAGAGCTCAGCGTTCGCGCGCTCACGTTTATCGTCCCCTCTCTCGTGTCCACGACATGCTCGCATCGTGCGACGAGAAGAGCGTAAGGCAAACCCCTCACGGCCGCCAAGCCCCGTCTCGGCTCGCTCGGATGCACGGGCAGCGCGGCTCGGCGCTCAGGGCGGCGTGACGCGAGGGTCCGAGGTTCTCAGGTGCTCAGCTTCGGATCGGTGACGTCACGGAGCCCGTCGCCAAGCAGGTTGAAGGCGAAGACGGTCAGGAGGATCGCAATGCCGGGGAAGACCGACACCCACCAGGCGCTGGTCAAATAGTCTAGACCCACGCGGATCATGTTCCCCCAGGTCGGCGTCGGCGGCGACACGCCCAGGCCCAGGAAGCTGAGATTGGCCTCCAAGCGGATCGCCGTGCCGATCCAGAGCGTTGCCATGACGAGCTGCTCGCCGAAGATATTGGGGAGAATGTGGCGCCCGATCAGCCGTACGTCGCGGACGCCGATCGCCTTGGCCGCGGAGATGTACTCGCGCTCGCGCAGCGCCAGCGTCGGGCCGTGGGCCAGGCGGATGAAGCGCGGCACCATCAGCAGCGCGATGGCGACGATCAGGTTGGTGAGGCCCGTGCCGATGGCGACCATGATCATGATGCCGAAGACCTCGTCGGGGAAGGACATCATGACGTCGGTGAGGCGCATGATGCCGGTCTCCAACTTGCCCCCCTTGAAGCCTGCGAGCATGCCGAGCAGGATCCCGATGACCATGCCGACCAGCACGGAGGCGGCCCCGACCAGCAGCGAGATCCGCGCGCCGTAGAGGACCCGGCTGAACACGTCGCGGCCGAAGAAGTCGGTGCCCAACAGATGCGAGCCTTCCGGCGGCGTGAAGCGGTAGGAGACGTCCTGGACCGTCGGATCCGACGGCGCGAGCAGCGGCGCCAGCAATGCCACCAGGACGATGGCGAGCGTCAGTCCCATGCCGAACACGGAGGTCTTGTTGTGCCGGAAGGTCCGCCACATGCGCTGATTGGCGGTGAGCTGCTTGGCTTCGCTCATGAGGGCCTATCCATACTTGATGCGCGGATCGACGAGCGCGTACGCCAGATCCGTCAGCAGGTTGATGACCACGACGATCAGCGCGTAGATGACGATGACCGTCTGCAGCGTGATGTAGTCGCGCTGCAGCATCGCGCCGATCATCAGTTTGCCCAGCCCCGGTCGCGAGAAGACGATCTCCACCAGCGCGCCGCCGCCGGTCAGGACGATGGAGTAGACGCCGGTGATGGAGATGATCGGGATCATGGCGTTCTTCAACACGTGCTTGTAGACGACGACCCGCTCGCGCAGCCCCTTGGCCCGCGCCGTGTTGACGTAGTCTTCCGTGAGGATGTTCAGGATCGCGGAGCGGCTCAGGCGGGTGACGTAGGAGGTCATGATCAGCCCGAGCGTCAATCCGGGGAGGAACAGGTGATAGAGGTTATTCCCCAGGTCGTCAAACCCGCCGCCCCCGACCGACGGGAACCAGCCCAGCCAGACGGAGAAGAACAGCATCAACAGAATCCCCAGATAGAACGTGGGAAACGACAACCCCGCCAGGGAGAGGATGCGTCCCAGGTAGTCGGGCAGGCGATTGCGCCGCAGCGCGGTGAACATCCCCAAGGGGATGCCGACCAGCGTGCCGAAGACGATGCCCGACAGCGTCAGTTCCAGCGTGTAGGGCAGGGTCTGCGAAATCTGCCGTGCCACGGGGGTGCCGTTGATCATGGAGCGGCCGAGGTCGCCCTGGACCAGGTCGGCGAGGAACTCGACGTACTGGAGGTGGATCGGCTGGTTCAGGCCCATGCGCTCGCGCAGCGCCTGCACGGCCTGATCGGAAGCGTAGTCGCCCAGGGCGGCCTTGGCGGGGTCCCCGGGCGCCACGCGAACCGTGATGAAGACGATGGTCAACACCAACAGCAATATCGGAACCGCGATCAGCAGTCGTCGGATCGTGTAGCCGAGCATGATGGTTGGCGACGAGGCCGGAGAGGGATAAGACGCCGGGCCTCATCCCTCTCCGCCTGTCTGTTTCGGTTTTTGACTTCTCGGTTCGCGTTATCCGTTTCCGCGGTCGCTCGGACGGCTATTCGACGGTCGTCTGTTCGTTGATCTGCGGATACAGCGCCAGCGTCGAGTCCAGCTCGTAGCCGAAGTCGACGGCGTCGTTGCGCGCGAAGACGAACTTCTTGATGTAGAACGGGTACGCGATGCCCATCTCGAGGATTCGGGTCTGTGCCTGCTTCCAAAGCTCGGTCTGGCGGGCCGCGTCGAGCTCGGTGCGGGCCTCCTCGATCGTGGCGTCAATCGCCTCGACCTCGCCGTCGCCATCCGCATCGACGCCGCCCAGGTGCGAGAAGTTCGTGTCCGGGTTCTCGCCCGTGACGACGATGGAGTCGGAGTGGTAGAAGCGGGTGAGGAAGACGTCGGCGTTCGGCCGCCAGGCGATGTAGAGGACGATCGGGTTGACGTTCTCGCGGAT
>JAHEOA010000153.1 GCA_018609825.1 Candidatus Bipolaricaulota bacterium
CAAAACAGACTAACGCCAGCGTGGGAGTATGCCGATGGCTGACGGTAGCACACACGGTACTTGTGTGTGTGTGCAGCGTTTCGGCGAGACTGAACGCGTCGCCAAAGACGGATTGAGCAAAACCGCCGGACGGCGGCGTGTGTGTGGCTACACACACGGCAGAAGGCTGGCCGTGCTTTCGCTAACGTATTTACTATACTACACTATTATCTACCACTTTAATAGATTACACGGCCAGCAACCGCGAATAAATACCGTGTTGCTACCGAGAGGTGGTGGGTGTGGCGCGTGAACGCGTCCAAGTCGGGGCGCGTGTGGACCGGGACGTGTATGAGTCGTTCAAAGGGTTTACCCGAGAGCATTGCGGCCAAGTTCGCGGCGAACTCGGCCGTATGCTGGAAAACGCAATGGAAGAGTACATGGACAACGACCGACACGCCCGGATCGAGTCGCGGCTTGATGAGGTCTTAGCCCGGCTTGACGATTTAGATGCTACACACACACACAAGCACAGCGAGACCGTGGCGAAAGTAGAGCAAATCGCGGAGTCGCTTTACGGGTTAGATCGAACGGTCATCTCAAACGACGACGTTAGGCGGGCGATTGAGGATACTGCCGGGGCGGACGACCGCACGCTTGAGAAGTACCGTGAGCAATTGAAACGCCGCGGGCTGGCCTACAAACACCCGACCGATAAAGTCTGGTTTGTCGAGCGGGATGCGTGGATCAAAGCCGTCGAATCCTATTTGGACAACAACCCGACTGCGGAGTTACATGACGTGTTAGCGTCATATCCGTTAGATGTGGATGAGTACGAACGCGCCGTCGAACGTGAGGTGTTAGCATGAGCCAACCAGATGTCGATACCCGTCGCTCCGCGTTCAAATCCGTCAAAGAAGCCGGCGAAGATATCACGCTCCGCCGACGTGTGGCCAATGCACTCTCGGCCACTCCGATGACGACTCACGAACTCGCCAAAGAAATCCCCGATCACGGCAAGAACGCGATTCGACCACGGGTCAACGAACTCGTCCGAATGGGCTGTGTCAAGCGCGAGGGAACGCAAACGAACCCGTCCGGGCACGAGGCGTATGTCCACCGCTTGACCGCGCTCGGCCGGGATTGGCTACGCGGTGTAGCCGAGCCCGACCCGGACCCGCCGCTGGCCGACCTCCGGCGCAAAGTCGTCGAGGTCGCAAGAGCCTATTCCCGTGGTGACTGCGACCGCGATATTCTCCAGTTAGCTGTCGAACGGCATGATGCCGTTAAGCAGGACATGGACCCGGAGTGGTCGCCATGACTAACCCGCAATGCCCGCGCACCTACGACGGCCGGCAATGCCAGCTCCCGAGCGGCCACCCCGGCCCGTGTCGCTTTCAGGAGGCCATCGACGCATGAAGTACGACCTGCTCCACCTGCCCGGCCCGCCGATCAACGGCTGCGGACAGTATTACGTCAGCCCGGAGCTGGGCGAGGCGCACACCCGCGGCGACCGCATCCAACTCCGCTGCACCTACTGCAACGCTTACGGCGAGCACGAAGTGTGCGGCCGGCTGGAGGGGTTGGCGTGAGCCGGTGGACCGGCCCCCGCGGCCGCGTGCATTTCCCCCGTTGGTCAAAAGCCTGCTATCGCGGCCGGCCGGAGGCGTGCTGCTGGCTGTGCTGGCTGCGGCTTGCGTGGGTGGTGATCCGTTCATGAGCGAGAACGTGTATATCTCGACGGCAAAGAATTGGAGCGGACATTATCACACCGAGCGCGACTGCCCGCGGCTGCAGTCCGCAGCTAACTATCGCACGATCACGCTCCGCGCCTTGAACGGCCATCGAGAAGTGTGCTCCTTTTGCGCCGATCAGGTGGACACATCGAAACCGGGCACGCAAGCGACGTGTCGGACCTGCGGCGCGGTCAAGGAGAACGGCGAGTGCCCGTTTTGTGAGCGCATGGACGCGATACTCGGCGAGGGATAACATATTTAACACGTCGGCCCTGTGACCCGCACATGGACGCGGCCGGCCAGCAGACCACTCTGGCCGATTTCGACCTCACCGCCCCGGCGGCCCTCCAGACCACACCCGCGAGGTATTTGCATACCAACGACCGCCCCGCAACGGAGCCCACCTACATCGCCCACGTCCCGCCCGCCGAGCCCCGCGACGCCACGCCCGACCGCGAGCCGCCCGGCGAGCAAGCCGAACTCTTCGACTTCGCCGGCACGTGCCCCTTTTGCACTGCCGACCCCGACAGCCTCGAAAAGCACTACCTTCTCGAACACCCGGCAGCCGTCAACGACCGCATCGCGGAGATCAAAGGCCAGCAGGAGGACGCGCCCGCCGATCCCGACCCCGAGCCGCTGCGCGTCAATCCCGAGCCCGTCGCCTTCGACCGCTTTACCGGCCCCGATCACGGGGGGCAGCGCCTCCAGGCCGAGGACCAGCACGCCTGTGCCGAGTGCGGCCAGCACTTGAGCCACAAGTACGTCAGTATCTTCGGCTTCGACGCGCCCAACCGCGAGCCCAAGTGCCGAAACTGCGAGCCACGGAGTCGGCGCTTCAGCATGGACCCTGCCGCGCCGCATCCCGAGCACAGCCAGCCGTTAGCCACCGGCAGCGATAACCACAGATCATCAGCGCGCGCTGAAAATCAGCCGGACGGGTAAGGGCCTTGGCACACCACGCCCGCCCTTTACCCGACGCTTAAACCGTTAGGCTGTCACTAACCGTCCGTGAATGGCTACCAGCAATGACCTCGCTTGCCCGCCAACTCGAACAAGACGAACGCCAACTCGCTCGTGCGTGTGAACAGTGGGACATTACGTTGTCGACGTATAAAACCGTCCGCGTTACGTTTCGGGCGGTGGGCATCCTCATCGTCGCCCTTGGCATGTTCATGCCCCAGGTTCAACCGTCGCCAACGACCTTACTGGTCCTCGCCGCGTTCGTCCTCGGCCCGGACGTGGTGGAGGCCTACCTGACTGACGGGCCGGGGAGCTAACGAGCCCTAACGGCTAAGGCGCGATAGCGTCCGCTCACTTCTATGGCTGATGTCATCCAGCCCGCGCTCGACTGGGCGACCGCCGCCGGCCCGCCGAACTGGGTGTTCGTCCTCGCGCTGCTGACCGCGCCGCATTTGTGGGCCAAGCAAATCAAGGACCGCCTCACGCCGCTGCTCGACGAATACTTGCCGCTGGCGGGATAACCTCAACCGTGCTCCGCCGGCTGCACCGCGCCTTCTACGCCGCCGTTCGCCGCCTGCGCTATCGCAAGCTGCCGGCTATCGACAGCCCCATCGTCCACGACGACGGCGACGGCACGCACCTCCGCGTCGCCATCTATGAGACCCACGACCTCAGCGATCGGCTGGGCCGCACACCCGAGCGCGTCGTCGCCAACTACATCGCCCAAGCGCTGCGGGACGCCGGCTATCGGTTCACGGTCACGTTCGGCCACGCGCCATCGGATCACGGCGACGCCAGCGACCTCGCCACGCTGCAAGCGTTCGCCAGCCACGCAACGGGCGCGGACAAGCACCTCCTGCTCGGCGACCGCAACGGTGGCGGCCTCGGCTACGTCGGCGGCCGCTACGCGTTGGGGCCGGCGGGCAATATCGACCGTGCCGTCTCCGTCGTGAGCACCGCGCCGTCAGACGACCGGCTCTACACCAACGCCCGCGCCTGCATTCACGAACTCGGGCACACGCTCGGCGGCCGGCATAGCGACGGGATGCTCGACCCGCCGTCGATGCTGTGGGCCAACCAGGACGCGGGCTGGATGGACAGCCCCGCCCCAAACGCTAATGGTTAGGCGCGCTGCGGCCCATTCGCCCGTTCGAGCACTACCGGCCGAC
>JAHEOA010000154.1 GCA_018609825.1 Candidatus Bipolaricaulota bacterium
CGGGCATGACCGCCTCGACGGGCACGGCCTTGCCCGTGCCGGGCCCCTCTTCGCGGAGCCGGCGCCGCAGCGCGTGGACGCGGGCCGACTGGACCGTGACGTCGTGCGTGCGCCCGTTCCAATGGATCTGGAGACGACCGTTGCGCCGCGCCATCCAGATCGTCGCGCGTCGATGGCCGATCTCCAGGGTGTAGAGGTCGCTGTTCGGATGGCGGTGCAGCTCAACCGGCTGACGCTCCTCGTCGCCCCAAATCGCCCACAGCTGACCGTCGGCCTCGTCCAGCTCGATCTTGAGCGGGTCATCGCCGATCTCGACCAATAGGCTCATGGTCGGGCCCTCCAGGGCATCTCTTGGCCCCGATGGTTGCCGATCTGTTCGAGCAGTCCGGAGCGATGGGCGTGGCGCTCCAGCGCGGCGGCCGTGGCGATGCGCCGCTGATCGTCCTTGGCGAGCCCCGCGTCGGCCATCTCGCCGACGAAGCGCGTCGTGTAGCTCCCGTCGCGGAACGAGGGCTCGGCCAGCGCCCGGCGATGGAAGCCGACCGTCGTCGTAACGCCGGCGATCAGCGTCTCAGCGAGCGCCCCGTCCATGCGCCGAACGGCGCCCGCCCGGTCCGGGCCCCACGTGACCAGCTTCGCCACCATGGGATCGTAGTAGGGCGGGACGTCGTCGCCGCGGCTCACGCCGGCGTCCAAACGAACACCCGGTCCCGAGGGCCAGACGAGCTCCTCGATACGCCCGATCGAGGGCATAAAGTCCATCAAGGGATCCTCCGCGTAGAGCCGACACTCGATGGCCGCCCCGCGCGGGACGACATCAGACTGCTGGAATCGAAGCGGCCGGCCCGCCGCGACTTCCAACTGCTCGCCGACGAGGTCGACGCCCGTGGTCGCTTCGGTGATCGGGTGTTCCACCTGGATGCGCGTGTTCATCTCCAGAAAGTAGTACCGGTCTTCGTCGACGTCGTAGATGAACTCCACGGTCCCCGCACTGCGATAGTCACAGCCTTCGGCGACGGCCACGGCCGACTCGCCCATCTCCCGGCGTGTCGCCTCATCCAACAACGGCGCGGGGGTCTCCTCGATCAGCTTCTGATAGCGGCGCTGCACGGAGCACTCGCGCTCGAACAGATGGATCGCGTTCCCGTCGTGGTCGGCCAGCACCTGGACCTCGATGTGCTTGGAGCGCGGAATGAACTTTTCCAGATACACCGAGGGATCGCCGAAGCTCTTCTCGACTTCGGAGACCGCCCGCTCGAACGAGCTCGCCAGCTCGTCGTCGCTGTCGACCCGCCGCATGCCCTTGCCGCCGCCGCCGGCCGCGGCCTTGATGAGCAAGGGATACCCGATCTCCTGGGCGGCTTCTTGGGCGGCCGCCACGTCCGTGATGGGGTCGTAGGCCCCGGGCACGGTGGGGACGCCCTGGCGCTTGGCCGTCTGGCGTGCGGCCAGCTTGTCGCCCATCTGGCGCATGGACTCGCCCAACGGGCCGACGAACGTCAGGTCGCT
Source organism: Candidatus Bipolaricaulota bacterium (assembly GCA_018609825.1). The sequence continues at coordinate 1,510 of JAHEOA010000154.1, forward strand.
CGACTCGACTCGATCGGCGAAGTCGGCGTTCTCGGCGAGAAACCCGTAGCCGGGATGGATCGCATCACACTCGGTCGCCTGCGCGATCTCGATGATCCGGTCGACGTTGAGGTAGCTCTCCGCCGCAGCGGCGGGCCCGAGCCGATGCGCCTCGTCGGCCAGCCGCGTGTGCAGCGCCCATCGATCCGGATCGGAGTAGACGGCGACGGTCGCGACCCCGCGCTCGCGACAGGCGCGTATCACGCGGACGGCGATCTCGCCGCGATTGGCCACCAGAACCTTTTCCAGAGGGTTTATTCTCGCCATTGGAGAAACTCGTCATCCGTCAGTTCCGCATCTCGCAGGATTTTCTTAAGCAACCCGCGCCCGAGGTCCTCCTCTTGATGATAGGGAACCGTCACCGCTCGCCCGTCATCGTGTCTCAACCTCACATGGCTCCCACGCTGGCGAACGATCTCGACGCCCGCACGCTCCAGAGCGCGAATAACCTCGCGAGCGGGCAAGGCAGGCAACCGGACCATCGATCATACCGCGACCCGTTGAATGCCCACGATTCGCGGGCGAACTTCGGTGTCGTGATCTTCTGCATCTTCCAAGCAGAGCTGGATCGCTTCCTTGATCCGCACCAGGAGTTCGTCCAGCGTCTTTGCCTGCGTATAACAGCCTTCCAATTCGGGTGCCTCGGCCACATAGTAGCCATCTTCGTCTTCGGCAATCAGCACATAAAACTCGCGTGGTTCGGCCATCGCACGTCCTTTCTCTCGTCCGATAACCTATCACAGCGGCGATTAGGCCCTCAACACGCACGCTTGCTCAGTCCCGCTTGGGCAACGTATAGTTTAGCCGATGAGCGTCCTCAAGAGCCAAGTCCGCACCTCGTCGGCGGAATTCCGAGCCAACGCCGAGCACCATCGTCAGCTGGCCGACCAGCTCAAGGCCCGTCACCAGGAAATCCACAAGGGCGGGTCGGCCAAGGCCCACGAGCGCCATCGCGAGCGCGGCAAGCTGACCGCCCGTGAGCGTATCGAACGCCTGCTCGATCCCGACACGCCCTTCTTGGAACTGAGCCCCCTGGCGGCCTTCGGGATGTACGAGGGCGAGGTGCCGTCGGCCGGCATCGTCTCGGGCATCGGGATGATCTCGGGCCGCGAGTGCGTCGTCGTCGCCAACGACGCCACCGTCAAAGGGGGCACGTACTACCCGGAGACGATCAAGAAGCACCTGCGCGCCCAGGAGATTGCGCTACAGAACAACCTTCCGATCGTCTATCTCGTCGACTCCGGCGGGGTGTATCTGCCCATGCAGGCCGAGGTCTTCCCCGACAAAGAACACTTTGGGCGGATCTTCCACAACCAGGCGCTGATGTCGTCATTGGGCATTCCGCAGATCGCGGTCGTCATGGGCATGTGCACGGCCGGCGGCGCGTACGTGCCCGCCATGAGCGACGAGAACGTCATCGTCCGCGGCACGGGGACGATCTATCTCGGCGGGCCGCCGTTGGTGAAAGCCGCCACGGGCGAGGACGTGACGCCCAACGAGCTGGGCGGCGGCGAGCTGCACTCTCGCACGTCGGGCGTGACGGACCATCTGGCCGAGAACGACGAGCACGCGCTCGCCATCTGTCGCTCCATCGTCGATCACCTCAACGCGCGCAAGCGGGTTGAGCTCGACGTCCGCGAGCCGGAGGACCCGATCTATGATCCCGCGGAAATCTATGGGATTGTCCCGAAGGATTTGAAGGAGCCCTACGACGTCCGCGAGGTGCTCGCCCGCTTGGTCGACGGCAGCCGCTTCCACGAGTTCAAGGCGAACTACGGCCCGACGCTCGTCTGCGGGTTTGCCCACTGGATGGGGTATCCGGTCGGCATCCTCGCCAACAACGGCGTGCTGTTTGCCGAGTCCGCGCAGAAGGGAGCCCACTTCATCGAGCTCTGCTCGCAGCGCGGGATTCCGCTGCTCTTTCTGCAGAACATCACCGGCTTCATGGTCGGCAAGCGCTACGAGGAGGGCGGCATCACCAAGGACGGCGCCAAGATGGTCCAGGCGGTCGCCACCGCCCGCGTCCCCAAGCTGACCGTCGTGATCGGGGCCTCCCACGGCGCGGGCAACTACGCCATGTGCGGGCGCTCCTACGGGCCGAGATTTATGTTTACCTGGCCCAACTCGCGCATCTCCGTCATGGGCGCGGAACAGGCCGCGCAAGTGATGGTCACGATCCGGCAACAGAAGCTGGAGCGCGACGGCCAAGAGCTCTCCACCGAGGAAGCCGAGGAGATCGCCCAGCCCTTGCGTGAGAAATACGAGCACGAGGGCCATCCCTACTACGCCACGGCGCGTCTGTGGGACGACGGCATCGTCGACCCCGCCCAGACGCGTGAGGTCGTCGGGTTGGCGCTGTCGGCGGCGCTCAACGCGCCGATCGAGGAGACGCGCTGGCCCGTCTTTCGGATGTAACCGGCAGGCCTTCCATCTTCATAATGGTCAACGCATTCGTCGTCGGGCAAGGCCCCTCACGCAGCACGTAGTCGAAGCGCATGCCCCCGTTCTCCACGTGCTCGCGGAAGTGCCTGTTCCGCACCCCGGCGGCGTCGTCCTCAAGCTGAGCCAACTCCAGGTCGTGCGTGGAGACCACGCCGACGCCGTTCTTGTCCAGCAGGTGCTCCACGTAGGCCCGACTGCCGACGAGCCGCTCGCGGTTGTTCGTCGCGCTGAAGATTTCATCAATCAGATAGAAGACGGGATACGGGTGTCCCCGATCGAGCTCGTCGAGGAGCGTCCGCAGGCGTTTGACTTCCGCGTAGAAATGGGAGATGCCGTCGGCGATGGAGTCGCTGGGCCGAATGCAGGTGTAGAGCCGGAACGGCCTCGTCGATAGGGCATCGGCACAGACGGGCCCGCCCGCAAAGGCCAAGCGGAGGTTGATCCCAATGGTCCTTAAAAACGTGCTCTTGCCGGCCATGTTGGAGCCCGTGACGATCGTGATCGAGCCGAGGTGATCGAGGGCGAAGTCGTTAGTCACCCGGTGATCGTGCGGAATCAAGGGATGCCCGAGCCCGCTCGCCTCGAAGGCCGGCCTCTCTTCATCTGTGCTTTCGGCGTTGATCTGCGCGAACGCGTAGTCGGGATGGAGATCGGCGAAGTTGGCCAAGCCCATGAGCGCTTCCAGGTCGAACCAGCGCTCCAGCCAGAGGCTCAGCTCCCCCGCGAGCCTCGCCTTCAACGTCCGTAAGCGATGCGCGAAATACAGGTCCCACGGCATGAGGAGGTTGACCACGAGCCAGAGGGGATGGCGTTGCAGGCTGGCCGCCTCGGCGACCCGGCTCATGCGTGCCAGCTCTTGGGACGGCTTGCGATGCGGGTCTCGGAACGGCTCGCAGTGCGCACCGAGCTCCGGACAGTCGGCGTAGTCCACCGTCTCCAGTTCGCGGAAGACCGTCTTGAGGCGCCGCAGCAGGCTCTCCAGCGCCAACGCCTGCTCAAAGAGCGCCCCGACGTGGCGCCGCTGGCGATAGTAGGTCACGACGTAGAGCAACAGCGACCCCCACCAGAGCGCCGGCAGCGCCCCAACGAGCCAGCCGACAAACAAGCCGAGATTGGCCAGCGCCAGCCCGCCGAGCAGCGCCAGCACGGGCCGGAGCGCCCCCTCGTCGTCGGGTTGCCTCAGCCAATCCACGACGCGCAGTTCGCCGTGGTGGGCGCCATAGGCATCGCGATCAAGTCGAGCCCCGAACGTCAGCTTGTCGCGCAGCCGCGAGCGCGGGGTCAGCTCCTGCACCATCCGTTGGCGACGTCGCATCTCGGCCACGCTGGCGTCGGTGTCGAGGAGCCAGCTCCCCAGCCGCTCGCTGCCGCCGTCCGTGATGGCCAAGTCGAGGAGATGGTGGAGCGAGCGCTCTCCCGTCAGATGCAGGTCGGCGAACGGGTGCTCTTGGTCGACCGCGCCGGAGCGTGGCTCGGGCAGCTCGTCCCATTGCTGAGCGCATCGCGCGAGATGGGTCCGCTTGATGGCCCGCCAGTGCTCGTAGCGCCCGATCGCTCGCTTGATGCGGTTGTGGAGAACGACGCTCGCGATGAAGCCGACCATCGCGACCGGGATGAGCGCGCGCAGGCCCCACGTGCCCTCCACAAAGAACGAGGCCACCAAGCCGAGGGCCGCAACGCTGGCCAGCCCGACGCGGGCGAGCGTCCAGCGCTCGCTCCGTCGCGACAGGCGTTCGATGCGGCGATCGAGGCGCTCGAGGTAGCGGGTCAGATGGGTCGCGCGCTCGCGCGCTTGCGACGTCGTCGCTCGCTGCGCCATGCAGAGCTATTTCCAGACTTCCCAGACGCGACGGCTGGTCAGCTCGGCGGTCAGGTCGCTGCCGTCGAAGCGAACGTTGAGGTCCATCATCTGGGTCCGTCCGTCCTCGTGTTCCACGCGGAGCGCGAGATGGGCCTGACCGCGCAGGCCGCCGTCGCTGATCTGAAAGTCGACGTTGGCCGAGGTCGGCTCGATGAGCGTGATCACGGCGTCCGGATCCTCGCTCTTGCTCACAATGCGAACCTGGCGGTCATCCAGCGCGATCTCCAGGCCCTGCACCAGGTCGCCGGGCAGGCCGCCTTCGCCCTCGACCGCCACCGTTTCTACGCCCTGCAGTGGCTGCGGCGCCGGCCAAAGCAGCACGATCGCGCCCGTCAGCGCCACGACCCCGATCGCCATCAACAGCGTCCGTTTCACGTGCGTCACTCCTTCAATCGATGGTTGCCCCAGTATAGCAAGCCAACCCGGGCTTTGAACCTGACGCCGGACATTCGGCGCGACCCGCCGTAACGCCCTGTTGCCGGTCAGCTTCTCGGCGAAGGATAGGGGAGGGCCCGACCGGGAACCGTGCACCTCAACCTCTCACCCCGCGCTCGCCGCCTGGAGGTCAACACAGCGGCAAGAAGGCGTGCGATGGTCGGGCCCCCTAGCGTATCCTAGCAGGCCCGCGTTAACACAGCGTTAACAGCCGCTGGGCGGGAACTGTTGCAGGGATAATTGTCGAGCTATCGGTCAGCTAATGGCCCGACGCCGATGCGCTTCCGGATGTCCTCCACGGTCTGCCGAGCGACCGAGCCCGCTCGCTCGGCCCCTTGCCGGAGAGCGTCGCGTGCGTCGCTCGCAGCAAGCTCACGACGCCGCTCGCGGACAGGGCGCAGCGTCTCCATGAGGTGCTCGAAGAGCGCCTCCTTCAGCTCGACGTACTTGAGCGAGGCGCTCTCGTAATCGCCATAGAGCCGATCGTACACGTCGCCCGGCGCTGTCAGGTTGAGCAAGCGAAAGAGGTTCGCAATGCCCGGACTCATCCCTTCGACTTCGTCGCCCTTTTCCACAGCGGATGGCCCGGGATCAGTGACAGCCGATTTGACCTTCTTATAGATGCTGGCCTCGTCCTCCATGAGGCCGATGACGTGTTTCTCGCCGTAGCTCTTGCTCATCTTCTTGTCGGGGTCGGCTAAGGATCGAATCCGGGGTGCCTCGCTCAGCCACCACTCCGGCTCCGCAAAGTAGTCCCCCAAATAGCTGTTGAACCGCCGCGCGATGCGCCGGGTCAGCTCGACGTGCTGGACCTGGTCCTCGCCGACGGGAACCGCCTCGGCGTGATACATCAGAATGTCCGCGGCCTGCAGCACCGGATAGTCGAACAGCCCCGCGCTGACGAACGCCTCGTTCTCCTCAGCCTCTTCGCGGACCTCCTTGAACTGGGTCATGCGGGTCAGGTCGCCGTAGCTGGCGAAGGCGTTCAGGGCCCAACAGAGCTCCATGTGCTCGGGGACATGGGATTGCGCGAAGAGCACGACGCGCTCGGGATCGAGGCCGCAGGCCAACAGGTCGAGCACCATCTCGATCGTGTCCTGGCGGAGCTGATCCGGCTCCCAGTCAACCGTAATGGCGTGATAGTCGGCGATGAAGAAGTAGCACTCGTAGCGCTCGTCCTCCTGCAGTTCGACCCAGGGCCGATTGGCGCCAAAGTAGTTGCCGATGTGGGCGCGTCCCGTGGGCTTCTGTCCGGACACGATGCGTGTCTGGGCCATCGGTTTGCCTCCTTCGTCAGGACGGGAACGCCCGAAGCGTAGCATGAGCCGCGCATAGCCGCAAGCGGCGCGGTTGCGGCAACCAACGCTGACCGACTATACTTATCAAGCCATGTCCGTCCGTTTTCCATGCGCTCGTTTCTTCCTCTCGAGGGGCCCGTCATGAGTTCATCTTCCCATCATGATCTGCTTATTCAGGGCGTCACGGCGATCACGCTCGACGATCCCGTCGTTCGCGAGGACGCCACGATCGCCGTCCGCGATGGCCGCATTGACGCTGTCCACGACGCTGGCGAGACCCCACCCGAAACCGATTTTGCGACGGTCATTGACGGCCGCGGCAAGCTGGCCACGCCCGGCTTGATCAACGCGCACACCCATCTGGCCATGGTCCTGATGCGCGGCTACGCCGACGACCTGCCGCTGATGCGCTGGCTGGAGGAGGAGATCTGGCCCCTCGAAGCCGAGCTGACCGCCGACGACGTCTATTGGGGATCGCTGCACGCCATGGCTGAACTGATCCGCTCGGGCACGACCTGCATGGCCGACATGTACTTCCACATGGATCAACTCGCCCGAGCCCTCGACGAGAGCGGCCTGCGTGGGGTGTTGGCGTATGGGATGATCGCGCCCCACGGCGGTCAGAAGGCCCGGGATGAGCTGGCGCTCACGCGCGACTTCCTCGAGCGATGTCACCACGCCGCCGACGGCCGCGTCCGAGCGGCCGTGGCGCCGCACGCCCCCTATACCTGCGATCCCAGCGTCTGGGAAGGGGCCGTCGAGCTGGCGCTTGAGCATAAGACGCTCGTCCACACCCACCTGGCGGAGACGCGCGCCGAGGTCGAGTCGGCCCGTGAAAACTGGGGGCAGACGCCCATCGAGCGCGTCGCGGATCTGGGCGTCTTTGAAGCGCCCGTGCTCGCCGCCCACTGTGTCCATCTGGATGAGGTCGATTTCGAATTGCTGGCGACCCACGACGTCCACGTTGCCCATAACCCGACGAGCAACCTGAAGCTGGCCTCGGGCTTCGCGCCCGTCCAGGCTCAGCTCGATCGGGGCATCAACGTCGCGGTGGCGACCGACGGGGCGTCGTCGAACAACAACCTCGATCTGCTCGAGGAGATCCGGTTGGCATCGTACTGTCAGAAAGCTATACTGGAGGATGCCACCGCGCTTCCGGCTTTGGAGGCATTCCGACTCGGCACGGAGCGCGGGGCAAGCGCGCTCAAATGGGACGAGATCGGCACGTTGGCCGCAGGCCAATCGGCAGATATTGTATTGTGGGACACGGACCGACCGCACTGGACGCCCCGTTATGACCCGATCTCGAATCTGGTGTACTCGGCCCA
>JAHEOA010000155.1 GCA_018609825.1 Candidatus Bipolaricaulota bacterium
ACTGACGACGAGATCGAGACGGCCATCCGCGCTGGCGTTGACAAGGCCCACTCGCTCGGAATCACGAGCGTCCACGACGTCGTCGACGCCGATCGAATCCGAGTTTATCATCGACTGCATCGCCAAGGGGCGCTGGACCTGAGAGTTCGACTCAACCCGCTGGTCCGCTATCTCGACGAACTTGCCACGCTCGGGCTCGGCTCGGAGTTCGGCGACGAGTGGCTGCAACTGGGCGCGATCAAGCTCTTCACGGACGGATCGATCGGGGCGCGCAACGCGGCGCTGTTCGAGCCCTACACCGACGACGCATCGACATTGGGCGAGCTGAACTACGAGCAGGCCGAGTTGGAGCGACTCGTGAGACGGTCGCATGACGCAGGCTTCCAAGTCATGCTCCACGCCATCGGCGATCGCGCCATCGAGGCGGCGCTGAGCGCCCTGGAGTCGACTGGCGTCACCCCCGACGATCGGGCCCGCCTCGAGCATTTGGAGATGCCGACCGACGATCAGCTCCGGCGCATGGCGGATCGAGGCATCGTTGCGTCCATGCAGCCCAACTTCCTGCAGTGGAGCGGCCCAGACGGGATGTACGTCCAGCGGCTCGGCGCCGAGCGCGACGCGCGGATCGATCCCCATCAGGGGGTGTTGGACGCTGGCATCCCCTTGGCCTTCGGCTCGGACACGATGCCGATCGGGCCCATCTACGGGCTGTCGTGGGCCGTGGACGCGCCGCACGAGGGCCAACAACTCTCGCCCGAGGACGCCCTCCGGGCCTACACCTCCGGCGCCGCCCACGTCGGGTTTGCCGAAAGCCACTGCGGGGCGCTGCACTCCGGCGCGTGGGCCGATCTCGTCGTACTGAGCGACGACCCGACGACGATCGAGCCCGCCCGCTTCGACGAGCTGCGGGTCGAGGCGACCTACCTCGGCGGGCGGCTCGTCCATCCGACGTCCACTTGACGGCCACTTGATGAGGTGAGTCGCCCCTGCTACCGTTGAGACGCCAAAACGCCCCGTATTTCCCGTATTGGAGGCTCCGTCGATGAAAGCCGTCGTGTTGTGCGCAGGCGAGGGGACCCGACTCCGGCCCCTGACCTATACGAGCGCCAAGCACCTCATTCCCGTCGCCAACCGGCCCGTCATCCACTACACCCTCGACGCGCTGCGCGAGGCCGGCATTACGGACATTGGCATCGTGGTCAGCCCGAACGTCGAGGCGGAGTTCGAGGCCGCGCTCGGCGACGGCTCCCCCTGGGGCGTGCGGATCAGCTACATTCGCCAGAGCGACCCGAAGGGGCTCGCGCACGCGGTCGCCTGCGCCCAGGACTTCGTCGGGGACGACCCGTTCCTCGTCTATCTGGGCGACAACCTCCTGGAACAGGGCGTGGCGGGCCTCGTCGAGGCATACGAGGCCAACCCGACGGCGGCCGGGGTCATGCTCACCGACGTCGACGATCCCACGAGCTTCGGCGTCGCGCGGCTGGAGAACGATCGCATTACGGAACTGGTCGAGAAGCCGAGCGACCCACCCAGCAACCTGGCCATCGTCGGGGTCTATCAGTTCGACGCCTCCATCTTCGACGCCATTGATCGGATCGAGCCCTCCTGGCGCGGCGAATTGGAGATCACCGACGCGATCCAGACGCTCATCGACGACGGCGAGACGGTCCGGCCGCATCGGGTCGAGGGATGGTGGAAGGATGCCGGAAAGCCCGAGGACATGGTCGACGCCAATCGGCTCGTCCTCGAGGGCCTCGCCGACCCCCCGATCGACTCGGATCTCCCGGACGACGTGCAGGTGGCCGGGCGGGTGAGCATCGCCGCGAACGTCACGGTGACGAACAGCGTGCTGCGCGGCCCGCTCGTGATCGGCGAAGGGGCGGTCATACGTGATGCCTTCGTGGGGCCGTCCACGTCGATCGGCCCAGACGTTCAGCTGACCGACAGCGAGATCGACTATTCCATCGTCATGGCCGGGGCGAGCATTGAAGGCATCCGGCGGATCGACCACAGCCTGATCGGGCGCAACGTTCGGCTGCGCCATCGGACGCAGCCGCCCGACGCGTATCGCTTTGTCATCGGCGACGACGGCGAGGTGGATCTGACATGAGCGCTCAGCGTTCGACCGACAACGACTTGCGGCTGGCCGGCAGTGAAGAGCTGAAAGGGATCATCTACCGCCAAGACCAGATCCTTGAGCGCGTCCAGACGTTGGCGCGCGAGATCGCGGCCGACTACCGCGAGGTCATCGGCGAAGACCGGCTCCACGCGGAACCGCCCATCGCCGTGGGGCTCCTGCGCGGCGCGTTCGTCTTCCTGGCCGACCTGGCCCGGGCGATGGAGATCCCCTTGGAGTGCGACTTTATCCACATCTCCAGCTACGGCCGCGGCACCGAGCCGAGCGAGGTCAAACTATTGAAAGACCTCGATAACCCGATCAGCGGGCGGCACATTCTGGTCGTCGAGGACATCGTCGACACGGGCGGGACGCTCGACTATCTCGTCGAGATCCTCGAGGCGCGGCACCCGGCGTCCGTCAAGGTCTGCTCGCTGATCGACAAGACGCCACGACGTGAAGCGACCGTCAATGCGCATTATGTGGGGTTCAAGCTGGACGAGGACGCGTTCGTGGTCGGCTACGGGCTCGACTACGCCGAGCGCTACCGGAATCTGCCCTACATTGCCGAGCTGAACCCGGACTCGATCGGCGGCTAGCTGGGCAATCACACGGATTGCCCCTACAATCGACCCGACCCGTCATGGCATTCCTGACGCTCGGCATCGAAACCTCCTGCGACGAGACGGCCGTGGCCGTTCTCAAAGACCGGCGGGACGTGCTGGCCAACGTCGTCTACTCGCAGGCGAAGCTCCACGCCGAGTACGGCGGCGTCGTCCCCGAGGTCGCCTCGCGCGATCACGTCATGAAGCTGCCCTACGTGCTGGACGAAGCGCTCGGCGACGCGGCCGTCTCGCTGGATCAGATCGGCCTGATCGGGGCCACGCAAGGCCCCGGCCTGGTCGGGTGTCTGTTGGTGGGGCTGAGCGAGGCCAAAGGCCTGGCTTATGGGCTCGATGTCCCCCTGGTCGGGGTCAATCACCTCGAAGGGCATCTCCTCGCCCACGACGTGGCGTTCGGCGACGAGGCGCCACCCCCCTTGATCGCCCTGATCGTCTCCGGCGGCCACACGTCGCTGGTGCACGTGCGCGACTGGGGCGATTACGACGTCCTGGGCCAGACGCGCGACGACGCCGCGGGCGAGGCGTTTGACAAGGTGGGAAAACTGCTCGAATTGGGCTATCCGGCGGGACCGCAGATCGAACAACTGGCCAAGGACGGCGACCCGAAGGCGATCCATTTTCCAAGGCCGATGCTGGAGAGCACGGACCACGCCTTCAGCTTTGCGGGCCTGAAGACCTCGGTGCTCTACTACCTGCGCAAACATCCGGACGTCGATCGGGCCGACGTCGCGGCGTCGTTCCAGGAGGCCATCGTCGAGGTGCTGGCGGGCAAGACGCTGCGGGCCGCCCGCGAACACGACGTCGAGCGCGTCGCCGTCGTCGGGGGTGTCGCCGCCAACGGGCGTTTGCGCGACGGGTTCCAGTCAAACGCCGAGCAAGCGAGCATCGACGTCCGCTTCCCGCCGATGGCGCTGTGCACCGACAACGGCGCCATGATCGCCGCGGCCGCGTATCTGGGCCATTCTCAGGGCCAATCCGGGTGCGCCGAATCGTCCGACCTCTCGCCCAACCCCCGCTTGAATATCTGAACGCCCCGTGCCGGCGTCGGCCCCCAGGCCCGACGGCTGCATATAGAAATTGAAACTCAATTCAGATATTCACTTGGGGAAAACCCTGTGGAAAACCTTGTGGACAACCTGTGGATAACCGCCGCCGAGCTGTGGATAACCCTTGTGGAAAAGCGACCCGCGGCGTTTTCCCCAGCGCCTGTCCACAAGCGCTGGGGATGGCTCCACAGCTTTTCCACAGCGTTGTCCACAGGCACGTGTCCCTTCCCTTGCGGACAGAAGCGAGTTTTCCACAGGACATCCGGCCCCCTACAACAACTACAGGACGGAATATATATGGCCAGTCGTCCCTGTAGTGTCGTGACCCGAGCGGCGTGGCGGCGTGGCCCCGAGCGTTGTTCCCCCAGCAAAGGTGGCCTACAATTCACTCAATGGACGCGTCCCAAATCTCCCTGTCCGACCTGCGAGCTTTCTTTCGCCGCGAAGGTCTCGACGACGCCTTCGAGGAGCAGGCGCCCATGCTCGTCTGGTTCCAGATCGCCGGCGAGCAGATGAACCGCCTGACTCGCCCGCTTCGGGTGCGTGGCGACACGCTCTACGTGGAAGTCGCCAACTCCGTGGTCGCCCAGCAGCTCAACCTGCTCAAAGACGACTATCTGGAGCGCATCAACGCGCGACTCCAGGATCGTCGGTTGACGGATCTGCGCTTCCGGGTCGGTTCGTTCAAGCCCCCCGCTCGCGACGACGCGGTTGACCTGGAACAGCTCGATCTCCTCAAGTCGGGGGAACTTCGGGAAGCACTGGACGACGTTGACGATCCCGAACTGCGGAAAGTCTTTGAGCAATGGGTGCTGACCAACGCCCGCATCGACCGGCGCCGCGAGATCGCGGGCGGCCGCGAATGCCCCGACTGCGGAATCCATCACGAGGAGTCGACCGATCTCTGCTACTTCTGCAAACTGGAACAGGGATACGATCCGGCATGAGCTTGACCATCGGGTGTTTCAGCGACGCCTACGCGCCACAGATCAACGGCATCACGACGCTATTGAAGCTGTTAAAGCGCGAGTTCGAGCGCCGCGGGCATCGCTTCGTCGTGCTCGCGCCCCGCTACTGCCGCACGCCCCCGGCGCCGGATGAGCCCGATGTCGTGCGTTTTCCCGCGTTCCGGTTCGTCCTCGACAAACAGAGCCGCGTCACCGTGCCCATCCGGCGCGAGGCGCGCCAAATTCTCCAAGACATCGACGTCGTCCACAGCCACACGGAGTTTTCGCTCGGGCTGTTGGGAATGCGGGCCGCTCGCGCGCATGGTTTGCCTCATCTGCACACCTATCACACGCTCTACGCCCAGTATCGCCACTATTTTCCGAAGCTGGTCCGGCCGAGTGAGAAGTTGGTTGGCAGCGTCAGCGCCGCGTTCATCAATCGCTGCGACGCCGTCACGGTCTCGACGACCCCCATGGTCGAAGAACTGAAGCGCTACGCCATCCGCGTCCCCATCCACCGCGTCCCCTTCGGCATGGATTTATCCATGTTCCAGTCGCCACCCCGATCCAATCTGAGAGACGAGCTGGGCATCGCGGCCGATGAGAAGATTCTGCTGTGTGCTGGGCGCGTCGCCCACGAGAAAAACATTTCCTTTGTCATCGAGGCATTCGATGACGTCTGCCACGAGCGCGGGGACGTGCGCCTGTTGATCGTCGGTGACGGCCCCGCGCGAGCGGACCTTGAAGCTCAGACCGCCGAGCTCGGCTTGGGCGATCGCGTGATCTTTACGGGGTATCGCGACTGGGCCCAGCTCGTGGACGACTACAAACAGGCCGATCTGTTCGTCTACGGCTCGCAGACCGAGACGCAGGGGATCGTCTTCATGGAGGCCCAGGCGGCCGGGTTGCCCGTCGTCGCCGTCGGCGCCATGGGCGCCCTGGAAGCGGTCAAGGCTGACGAGACGGGGGTTCTGCTCCATCCAGACGACGACGCCTCTGCCTTCGCCGAGACGATCCTGAGTCTCTTGGCGGACGACCAGCGACGCTGCCAGTTGAGCCGTAACGCCCGCGCGTGGGCCGAAGCGAACGGCCTCGATCGCACCGTGGATCAGCTCCTCGACATCTATCAGGCCATGCTCCAATCCCAGCCCCACGTTACGTCCCCGTAACCGAAGAGCGTTTTGAAGCCGGGCGTCGGGCTGTGCTACACTTCGGAAACCATGCCGATCCGTGGCACGACCATCCTCGCGGTCCATGACCCCGACCAACGCCGCGCCATCCTCGCCTGCGACGGGCAAGCGACGCTCAACGACCAGATCATCAAGCACTCGGCGCAGAAGGTCCGCCCGCTCCACGACGGGCAGGTGCTCGCTGGCTTCGCCGGCGCCACGGCCGACTCGCTGACGCTGTTCGAGCGCTTCGAGGGCAAGTTATCCGAGTACGGCGGCAACCTGAAGCGCTCGGCGGTGGAGCTGGCCAAGGAGTGGCGCACCGATCGCATGCTGCGTCGTCTGGAGGCGCTCATGGCGGTGACCGGCGAAGAGGGCTTGTTGCTGCTGTCGGGGGCCGGCGACGTCATCGAGCCCGACGACGGGTTGATCGGGATCGGCAGCGGCGGCATGACGGCGTTGGCTTCGGCGCGGGCATTGCGAAGAACCAACGAAGACATGCCCATTCGCGACGTCGTCGAGAGTGCCATGCAGATTGCGAGCGAGATTGATGTTTACACGAACGATCAAGTGACCATTGAGGAGCTAGCCTGGTAACCGATGGCCGACATTATCGAGATTCAACGAGGCCAGCCGGACGAGCGACAGCGGCGCATGGACGAGCTGACGCCCCAAGCCATCGTCGCCGAGCTCGACAAGTACATCATCGGCCAGCGCGAGGCGAAGCGCGCGGTCGCGATCGCGCTGCGCAACCGGACGCGGCGCCAGCGCGTCGAGGATCCCATCCGCGCCGAGATCCAGCCGAAGAACATCCTCATGATCGGGCCGACGGGTGTGGGCAAGACCGAGATCTCCCGACGACTGGCCAAGCTGGTCAGTTCCCCGTTTTTGAAGGTCGAGGCGACGAAGTTCACCGAGGTCGGCTACGTCGGCCGCGACGTCGACTCCATGATCCGCGACCTCGTGGAGACGAGCATCGGCATGGTCCGCCAGGAGGAGATCGAGCGGGTCGAGCCCCAGGCCGAGCGCATGGTCGAGGACCGCATCCTGGATGCGCTCATCCCCAAGCCCGAGCACACCGATGAAGAGCGTCAGGAGTCCTACGAGCGCACCCGTGAGAAGTTCCGCCAACGGCTGCGGGCTGGCGAGATGGAGGATCGCGAGATCGACGTCAACGTCCAGGAGTCCTCGATGCCGCAGATCAGCGTCTTCGGCGGCGAGGGCGACGATCCGATGGGCATGGACATGAACATCCTCTCCGACCTCTTCCCGAGCAAAACGGTCGAGAAGCGCCTGCCCATTCGGGATGCCCGCGATCTGTTGTTCAATCAGGAGGCCGAGAAGCTGATCAACGACGAGGAGATCCAGCGCCAGGGGCTCGAACGCGCCGAGGAGAGCGGCCTCATCTTCCTCGACGAGATCGACAAGCTGGCCACGGGCGGCCGCGAGGAGCAGGGCGGGCCCGGCGTCTCCCGCCAGGGCGTGCAGCGCGACATATTGCCCCTTCTAGAGGGTTCGACGGTCCGCACCCGTTATGGCTACGTCTCCACCGACAACATCCTCTTCATCGCCTCCGGAGCCTTCACCATGGCTAAGCCCAGTGACTTGGTCCCCGAGCTGCAAGGGCGCCTGCCGATCCGCGTGGAGCTGGGTTCATTGGGTCAGAACGACTTCGTCCGCATCCTGAC
>JAHEOA010000156.1 GCA_018609825.1 Candidatus Bipolaricaulota bacterium
CATTGTCCGCCGGCCACGCCGTGTGAAACAATCCCGACATGGCCGATCGCCGCTGGCGCCGCCTTCTGCCCCTTTTGGGGCTTGGTTTGCTGATCGCGTCGGGGCTTCTCCTGCGCCGCCAGCTCCTCGAGGTCGACTTCGCGCTCGTCTGGGCCTCCATCCGCGATCGGCCCTTGCCGCAGCTGGGGCTGGCGCTCGGCTTCGCGCTGGCCGGGTACCTGGCCATCCTGGGCTTCGACGTTCTCGCGCTGCGCTATCTCGGCATCCGGGTGCGGCGGCGCCAGATGCTCTTGGCCTCGTTCGTGAGCGGCGCGTTCAAGAACGGGGTCAGCCTGCCGTTCGTCGGCAGCGGCGGCGTGCGCGTGCGCTTCTACGCGGCCTGGGGGCTGTCCCCGGGGCAACTGGGCCGCATGCTGGCGTTCATCGCCTTCGGCTCCTGGACGGGGCTGCTGCTGGCCTCCGGAACGGCCTTCGTGCTCCGTCCGCCGCCGTATCCCCCCAGCGTGGCGCTTGATCACGCGACTTGGACTTACCTCTTTCGCGGCTTCGGGATCGTGTTGCTCTTCGTCGTGGGGTTGGCCGCAAGATTCAGCCTGCGCCGCGAGGCGTTCACGCTCCGGCGCTGGACCGTGCCGCTACCGCGCGGGCCGCTCGTGCTCGGGCAGGTCGGGCTCGGCCTGGCGGAGTGGACGGCTCAAGGGCTGCTGCTCTACGCGCTGCTGTTGGGCAACGACGCCCCATCGCTCGCGGCCTATCTGCCGGCCTACTTCGGATCGATGTTCCTGGCGCGGCTGGGCCACGTCCCGGCCGGCTTGGGCGTGCTTGATTCGGGCATGCTGCTGATGCTGGGCCCGGCCGTGCCGGAGGCCGAGCTCGTGGCCGCGCTGATCCTCTTCCGCGCCGTCTATCATCTGGGACCGCTCAGCGTCGCGCTTGCACTGTTCGCCGGGTTTGAGCTCCGTCAGCGACTGGCCTGACCCGTGCCGCTGACAGCATCAGCGACGATCGGCATACTCCCCGTGGCGAGGTGATGCCAATGCCGTTGCGAGTATGGCCCGTTCTGCTCTTGCTGACGCTCGGCCTGGCCCTGTCGGGGGCAACCCCGTCGGCCCAGTCGGAGGACCCCGCCGACCTGATCGACCGGGCGAACGGGCTCATGGACGAGCGTTACCAAATGGAGACGCTCTCGCGCATGATCGCGCTTTACAACCGGGCGCTTCCCCATCTCAACCAGCTGAGCGCCGAGCGTCAGCGCACGGCCCTCAATCGACTGACCCAGCTCTACTACGAACGGAGCTCGCTCCGCCCCGGCTCCGGATCCCAAGTGCAGGCCGACCTGAGTCGCGCCAAGGAGATTGGCTTTCGGCGGCTGCGACGCAACCCGGACTTCGACCGGCTGGAGCACGGCCACTTTGGTGACGCCTTGCGCCATGTGGAGGACCCAGCAACGCTGCTCTGGACCGCGAACGCCTGGGGCCAGATCTTCCGGCACTCCCCGCTCGAGGGCCTCGCCAACGTGGGCAAGGTCCTCGCCATGTACGAGCGCTGCATGGCGATCGACGCATCGTACTGGGGCGGCAACTGCGTGCACGCGCTCGGGGCGCTGCTGGTGACAACCCCGGGCGCCCTGGGCGGGGACCGCGAGCGCGGGCGCGAACTGTTGGATCGGGCCGTGGAGATCGATCCGGATTACCTCGTCAATCACACGGTGCGCGCGACCTACCTCGGCTTCACCTACGACGAGCTCGGCAACAAGAACGGAATTCGCGACCGCGAGCTCGTCGAAGCGGAACTGGCCTTCGTCGAGGACGCGCCCATCGGCGATTGGCCGTTCTGGAACCGCATCGCCAAGGAGCGCGTCCAAGCAATCCGCGAGGACCTGCGGCGCTTCAGCGATTAGGCCGATCCCGTGAGTCGACGGCTCAGCCGTGCTGTCCGCGCACGTCCCGGATGGAGCGCTCGGCGTCGAGTCGGCCGGCCGCGACGAGGTGATAGAGCCCCTGGAAGAGCAGATAGAAGAACGCGATCACCAGGAACGGATACCACGGCCAGGGCGGCAGCAGGTTGATCAGCGCCAGCTCCACGTCCGGGATCTCCATGAGATAGAGGTAGTTGGCGTCCAGGGCCAAGTTGAGCGGCGTCGCCACCAGAAGCCCGTAGCCGGCGATGGCGCCGATGGCGCGGCGGACGCTCGCTGACGAGGGGCGATGCCCCAGCACGACGACGAGGTAGGCCACGACGAAGATCTCCGTGCCGTGGCCGAGGAACATGGACCAGAAGCGCGGATGGGGAAAGTTGAGGGCCAGATTGGGCACGAGGATCCCCATCGTGGAGCCGCCGAGCACCCAATGGAACAGCACGTCAAAGAGCCGCTGGCTGGGCCACCAGAGATAAACGACCAGGAGCATGAGGCTCAGGCTGCAGAGCTGGAAGGGCAGGTCCTCGACGGCGTCAAAGTCGCCGAGGGCGATCAGCCAAGCGCGCCAGCCGAAGGCCTGAAACAGCAACAGTCCCGTCAGCCACGGTCGGAGCCGGGGGGCCAAGCGCTGCGGGTCAAGCTGGCGCAGTTCGCGCAGCACCGCCACGGCGACCAGTCCGATGAGGACCAGCACCAGAAGGTGCGACGGACCGTAGAGCGTGAAGGACGGGCTCGTCAGCCAGCTCATGGCACCCTCCTTCAACTTGTCCGTTCCAGGCCAAATTCTCTAACAATAGTATCTCAACGTGAGCGCAAACGCGCAATATCATGGATCATGCTTCACCGGGGAGCGAAGCTCGGGCCCGGCTGACGGTCCGGAACCAGGTCCATGCTGACCTCGACTTGGCGGAGATTGCGGACTGAGACGGAGCAGCTCCACCGACGGCGAGGACGGATCGTCGCCGGAGGATCGAGCGAATCGGAAGCACTTCTTACGAAGCTGCCATGGAACCCGCTACCTTCAGAAGGGATTGCTAGGTTGGGGCAAGCCATGAGCCGCTGAGTCGCTGACGGTTCGGCCTTGCGGAGGCCGCCCCTGAAGAATGAAGAGGTCCAGTGGGAGGTTGATGAGCCCAATCCGGCGGGCTACGCTCCGGATACCCATGACACGCCCGGAGCTGCCGCAAAATAGCCGCCGCGCCACGCTTGCTTGGACCGACGACGGTCAACTGATGATCACTTGGGACGACGGCCACGAGAGCGTCTACACGTTGGCGTATCTCCGCCGCGCGTGTCCCTGCGCCCGCTGTCGCGCCTGGCCCCACCGCGACGAGCACGACCTGCCGCTGCTGCCCCAGCACAAGCTGGACAACATTGAGGTGAATGACGTCAATCCCATCGGCCGCTACGCCGTCCACTTCGTCTGGAACGACGGCCACCAGACGGGGTATTACCCGTATCGCTATCTGCGCAAGATCTGTCCGTGTGAGGCGTGTCAATCCGAAAACTCGGAATGACACGCCTCAACGTGGCTCTTCCTCTGTTCTGCCAGTTGAAAGATTACTCGTACCGCAGCGCCTCGATCGGGTTGACGCGGGCCGCCTGCCAGGCCGGGTAGATGCCGCTGACGATGCCGACGACGACGCCGGTGACGACGGCGATCGCGTACCAGCTCCAGACGAGCACGAGCGGGATCTGGCCGTCGAAGTTGACGACCGATGCCGTGAAGCGGTTGAACAGCTCCGCCAGGCCGATGCCGAACACGATGCCGAAGACAGCCCCCAAGGCGCAGATGAAGACGGCTTCGGTCAGGAACAGCCGCAAGACGCCACTCTGCGTCGCGCCCGTGGCCTTCATGACGCCGATCTCCCGGGTACGCTCCTTGACGGTGATCAGCATGATGTTGATCACGCCGATCATGCCGACCAAGAGCGCAATGACGGCCACGGCGCCGATCCACGTCGTGAACTGGGCGAACTGGCTCTCGATCTCGCCGACGATGTCCTCGAGCGTATTGGCCTGGATGGCCTGCCCGTCGCCCAGGAGCTTGCGCGCGTCGGAGTTGAAGCTGTCAAAGTAGCCCTTGATGCGCTCGACGG
>JAHEOA010000157.1 GCA_018609825.1 Candidatus Bipolaricaulota bacterium
ACGTCGCTGGTTCCGCTGGATGGCGCGCAGCGCTTCCGCCAGCGGATCGGGCAGTTGGCCGTGCGCCAGCGGGTCCTCGACGGGCTCCTGTTGGACCACCTTGCCGGGCACCCCCACGACGGTGGCGCCGTCGGGCACGTCCTTGACGACGACCGACCCGGCCCCGATGCGGGCGCTCGCCCCGACGGTGATCCCGCCGAGCACGATGGCGCCCGCGCCGACGACGGTCTCGGCCCCGATCGTCGGGTGGCGCTTGCCCGGATCCAGGGACGTGCCGCCGAGCACCACGCCCTGATACATGAGGACGTCGTCGCCGACCTCGGCCGTCTCGCCGACCACGACGCCGGCGCCGTGGTCGATGAAGACCCGTCGGCCCAGCTGCGCCCCCGGATGGATTTCAATCTGGGTGAGGAAGCGGCTCACGTGGGAAATCCAGCGGGCGAGCAGCCGCCAGCCGCGCCGCCAGAGCGCGTGGGCGAGCCGATGGCTCCAGATCGCATGCAGCCCCGGATAGGTCAAGATCACTTCCAGCGTGCTGCGTGCGGCGGGGTCCTTGGCGAACGCCGTCCGGACGTCCTCGCGGATTCGCCGCATCATGGCTCATCGCCCTCCGGCTCGTCGAACAGCCACGTCGACAGATAGCGCTCGCCCGTGTCACAAATGATTGTCACAATCCGTTGTCCCGCGTGCTCGGGTCGCTCGGCCAGCTTCAGCGCGGCCCGGACGTTGGCCCCGGCGGAGATGCCCGCCAGGATGCCCTCCCGTTGGGCCAGGGCCCGGGCGGCGTTGCCGGCGTCCTCGGCGTTCACTTGCAGGATCTCGTCGATGAGCTCGGTCTGGAGAACGTCGGGCACGAAGCCGGCGCCGATCCCTTGGATCTTGTGCGGGCCGCCCTCGCCGCCGCTCAACACGGGCGACTCCGATGGCTCCACGGCGACGAGCTTCAGATGCGGAAGTCGTGGCTTGAGCGCGCGTCCGACGCCCGTGATCGTCCCGCCCGTGCCGACGCCGGCGACGAAGACGTCCAGATGTTCGTTCGTCTCGCGCCAGATCTCCTCGGCCGTGGTCAGCTCGTGGATGCGCGGGTTGGCGGGGTTATTGAACTGCTGGGGCATCACGCAGTGCTCGTTCGCCTCGACCAGCTCGGTGGCGCGGTCGATCGCCCCGCGCATGCCCCCATCGCCGGGGGTCAGCTCCAGTTCCGCCCCGAGGGCGGATAAGAGCTTGCGCCGCTCGGTCGACATCGTCTCCGGCATGGTCAATATGAGCCGATAGCCGCGCGCGGCGCAGACGAACGCCAGCGCGATGCCGGTGTTGCCGCTGGTCGGCTCGACAACGACGGAGTTCTCGCCGAGCAGCCCGCGCTCCTCGGCGTCCAGGATCATCGCCACGCCGATGCGGTCCTTGACGCTTCCCAGCGGGTTGTTCGACTCCAGTTTGACCAGCACCTCGGCGTCCATGGCGGCCGTGAGCCGCTTGAGGCGCAACAGCGGCGTGTTGCCGACCAGCTCCAGCGCGCTGTCGGCGATCGGGCGGGTCAGCGTCGGAATCTCCAGCGGGCCGAAGCGGGTTGGATCTGGGCTTGTGGAGCTCATGACGGATTGCCTCCCGGGGCCGCGTCGACGTGGACGGACGCGGCGATCTCGGATTCCAGCGCCAGCTCGGTCTGGCCGACGCGCAGGATGTAGGCCGGCCGGCGTTGCAGCAGCTTGAACCGGGCTCCCGGGACTAGCCCGTAGGCCATGAGGCGACGCATGGCGCGCTCGCTCAGGCCGTTGAAGCCGGTCACGACCCCGTCGCTGGTGTCCACCAGCTGGTCGAGCCGGCGCGAACGGGCGATCGTGGCTTGCGAGGCCGCGACCTCGCCCGTGGCGACGGGCACGTCCGTCTTCACCCCGGTCTCCTCGAGCGTCTCCACCTCCGTGGCGAGGCTGTGATAGCCGCAGACCGAGCAGCGAATCATCTGGAGCGTGCATCCCTCGGTCAGATGATGAAGGGGACAGTGTTGGCAGGCTCGGGCTTGGGCGTCCGGGTCGAGCGTGCTGCGGCACATGGGGCAGATGATCGTGGATGGCATTTACCATCGACCTCCGAGAGAACCTGTTATTGCGACCAACGTCCCGGGGATCCGCTGACGGAGCCTCGTCCGTCCCGACATCTAGAGTCCGCCTCCGAAGGTTCGAACGGCCCAATTGACGATCGCGCCGGTGAGCACCGCGTAGGGAATCACGAAGGCGACGATGGCGGTGGCGATCCGCCAGCCGCGCTCCTTGATGATGACCAGGAGATTGGCGATGCAGGGCACGAAGAGCGTAATGACGGTCAGGCTGACGAGCACTTGGACCGTGCTCAGGCCGCCGGCCTGTTGGAGCTCGAACAGCCCGGCTGCGCCGTAGTCGCGCCGGAAGAACCCCATGATGAACGCCTGCGTCGCTTGGGCGGGCAGGTCCAAGAGCCCGACCACGATCGGCTGCAGCGCCCGCTGGATCGCCTCAAGCACGCCGGTCTTGTTCAGCGCGAACAGGACGACCGTGCCGATGACGAAGAGCGGAATCACCTCGGTGACGTACCACTGCAGTCGCAGCCGCGTCTTGGCCACGATGTTGCGCACCTGCGGCCGGCGCAGCGGCGGCAGCTCCAGCACGAACGGCGCCGACTCACCCGGGAGGATCTTGGCCGCCAGGCGTCCCACCAAGAGGATCTCCGCGCCGGCGATGCCCAACACGCCGACGAGCACGCAGGGGGAGATCGCGGCGCCCATGGCCAACAAGACGGCCATTTGGGCGGAGCAGGGCACGGCCAATGCCAGCAAGAGCGTGGCAATGACCCGTTCGCGCTTCGTCTCCAGCGTCCGGGTGGTGACGGTCGCCATCGTGTCGCAGCCCAGGCCCAGGATCATGGGCAGCACCGCCTGCCCGCTCATGCCCATCTTGCGGAACGTCCGATGGGCCATGACGGCCAGTCTGGCGAAGTAGCCCGAGTCCTCCAGAAACCCGAACGCCAGGAAAAACGTCACGACGATGGGCAGGATCAGGGCAACCGAATACGTGATCGCCATGGTGATGATCCCGAACGGGCCGACGAAGAGCTCTTGCAGGAAGGGAACGGGGACGTACTCGTTGAAGAACGCCACGATGGCGGGGTTGATGTGCTCGCCGAAGAGCGTCCCCTCGAACCACTCCACGAGCACTTGGGCGCCGAAGACGCCCACGAACTGATACATCCCGTAGAGCACGGCCAACAGCGTCAAGACGCCGCCGACCGGGTGGACGGTCCAGCGGGCCAGACGGTCTTTCCACGTCATGGCGGACGGTCGTGCGCTCGGCGCTGCGGGATCGGCGGCGGGCGCATCGGTCGAGGCGAGCGAAGCCAGGAGCGCCTCCACGGCGTGTCGCCGGGCGAGGGTCATCTCGTAGGCGATCTGGGGAATCGCTTGGCGCGTGGCATGGAGGATGCGGTCCACCCCCTCGCGTCGAGCCGGCGACAGGCCCATGCGGTCCAGGAGGTTCTGCGCGTCCTCGGGCGC
>JAHEOA010000158.1 GCA_018609825.1 Candidatus Bipolaricaulota bacterium
CATTGGTGCTCCATGGTGACCTGCTCGGCATGCCGATAGGCGTGTGAGCGCATCGTCGCCGCCAGGTGCTCGGTGGCGTCCGAGGGGAGCATGTCCGAGGCCTCGAGCGCCCGACGGCAGCGCTCGTAGAGCTGCAGTGCGGCATGGGCGTTGCCCAATTCGTGGTGGGCCCGCATCAGCGTCCGGTAGATGCGCTCGTCATGGGGATCGGCGTCGAGGGCCGTCTCGCCGTAACGGATGCTCTCGTCGTACTGCCGATCGCCGTAGAGCAGCTCGGTCAGCTGGCGGAGCGCGTCCAGATAGAGCCGCCGCAGCTCAGCGCGGCGCTCGAGTGTCCAGTCCTTGTGGCGATCCGCGGGGAGCAGGTCGCCCACATAGACGTCAATGGCCCGCTTGAACGTCTGGATGGCGCGAGCGGAGGCGTATTCGGCTTGTGCGACGGCTTGTCGATAGCAACGGGCAAAGACCTCGGCGTCGATGGCGCAGTGTTGTGTGTCGAGCGTGTAGCCGTTGGCGACGGTCTGAATGTGCGTTGACGCCGATCCCTGGGATAACGCCGGCTCAAGGACGCGACGGAGTTCGCTGATCCGCCCGCGCAGGTTGCGCACGCTGCGCTCGGGGTCCTGCGCCGGCCAGAGGGCCTCCATGAGCCAGTCCTGGGGGAGCGGTCGGTCGGGATAGAGCGCCAAAAGCTTGAGCAAGTCCTTGTTTTTTTCCGTGCGCCACTCCGTTTGAGGGATGGGCTGGCCATCGCGGTGGACCTCAAACCGGCCGAGAAGCTTGATGCGGATCCCCATGTCGGATTAGAACATGACGTTTTCGTCTAGGTTAGGCCAAGCAAAGCCGGGAATCAAGCTGCCGAGTGGCTCCACGAGGGCCGGCCGGTCGGCCTGTTCCCGCACGTGACACTTGACGAGGGATCGCTGGGCGGGCTGGCTCAGCGACAGCTTGGGGGTCGCGGAGATCGAGCGGGGGGCATGCTGGACCGGACGACGCCGGGGGAGCTCGCCCGGCCCGTCGGCGCGTCGTCAGTCCGCGTCGGCCAGCGTGGCGAGGAGGTCGAGCTCCCGTTGCAGACTGGGGTCGTCCAGTTCGGCC
Organism: Candidatus Bipolaricaulota bacterium; assembly: GCA_018609825.1. Next base: position 1,099 of record JAHEOA010000158.1, read on the forward strand.
ATCTCGCTCCGCATGTGATCTCGGAACCGGCGGAACAGATCCCGATAGTGGCCGGAGACGCTCAGCGGCGTCGACTGGCGCTCCCACCGGCCCAGCCACGGTTCCAGCTCCGGCGGACGGATGCCGAACTCCGTGCTCACCGAGGGCTCGATGGGCGCATCGGCCTCCTGACTCCGTCGCTCGTCGATCAGCCAGTTCTGCAGCAGGTCGGCGTAGCGGGCGAGCAGTACGGCCTTGCGGATGCCCGTGTCGTCGTCATCGGGCGCCCGGTCGGAGAGCGTGATGGCGGTCTCGACCCGCTCGACGTGCCCGTGCCGATCCGTGTAGCGAACGCGCAGGACCGCGCGATCCGAAGCGGCCGCCCGCTCGCCGTCTGCCGAGCGTTGTAGCCTGAGCAGGACGACGCCGCCGCGCGTCTCGCCGTCCTTCGTTCTGGACGGGAAGAGCGTGTTGACCGACATGAGACGCCCCGTGGCCTCGTCGGCGCCCGGAGAGCCGTAGGCTTGGGCGATGCGATATCCGGGAGCGTCCAACGTCAGCTCCAGGTCGAAGACGAGCGGCGTGACCATGTAGGCGAACCCCTCGTCCAGGCGCTCGCGGAACTGCTCCGCGGAATGGACCGCGTGATAGTTGGCGCCGCGGATCGTGCCGATCGTCTCCACGAGCTCGCTGTTGAAGTCGACGCCGATCCCGACGAACGTGCCGTAGATGCCGCGTTCGGCGTTGCGTTGGGCCAAGCTCAGCAGATCGTCATCGTCCGTGGCGCCGCGGTTCGGCATGGCGTCGGTGAGGAAGATGATCCGGTTCTCGTACTTGGCCGGGTCGGCGCCGGCCAACTCGTCAAACAGGCGCGTCCCCATCCGCATGCCGGCCGACATGTGGGTGGAGCCGCCGGCGCGCAGCTCGAGCACGTGCTCGCGTATGGCGTCCATGTCGGTGTTGCCCACCCTCGAGAGCGGCTTGGCCAAGTGCGCCCCCCCGTTGAACAGCACCATGCCGAACCGATCGTCGGCGTTCAGGTGCTCCATCAGCGCCGCGACGGACTCCGCCGCGAGGGCCATCTTGCTCTTGCCAGCGCCCTCAGCAGGGTCGACTTCCTGGCGTTGGCCAGAGCGATCGTAGTAGTACCGATCGAACGGCGAGCTCATCGACCCGGAGATGTCGAGCACGATCACCAGGTTCAGCCTCTTGCGCTCGAAGTCGGCCTCAGTGACATCGGCGTTGAGCCCGACGGTCAGATAGCGCTGCGGCTTTCCCGATAGCGGGTCGGGCGAGACGGCCTGGCTGTAGGACGGACAGAACAGGTGTTGGCAGGGCTTCCCTTCGCCCGTGTCAAAGTAGTAGTCGTGAAAAAGTCCCTCATACGTCAGATCGGAGGGCAGCGGCAGATAGCCGCTGGCGACGTTCTCGCGGAAGTTTTCCACGTCCTGGGCGCCGCCGACCGAGTATCCCAGTCGGGCCGAGCCGGCATCTTGAGCCAGGGGGGCGGGCGAGCGCATCGTAGGGCTTGGTGTCGTCCCTGATCGGCCTTTGCTGTTGTCGCGTCCGGAATAGGCCCAGTCGTCCACTTTCTGATCCGAACGATTCGGAGCCTGCTCGGACGGATTCGACGGCCCCGGTTCCAGGACTGTCTGGGTTGCCGAGGCGAGCCCGAGCAAGATTAACGCCAGGACCAGCCACAGTTTGGGCAATCGCATACCGACTCTCCTCCCGATCCGGGTTGAGGGACGCCCCTCGGGAAGAGTCTAGGAGGTCGGCGCGCCTTTCCGATAGACGGATGCTCGGATCGGGTTGGCTGAGCCGCGGCATTCGCCGAGGGCGGCCGAGGCGGGCAGGTCAGCGCGTGGCGCAACAGCCAGTCCGGTTCCCTTCCCCTCGACGCTCAAGGCTTCCGTGGCCCGGCTCGATCGACCCCCCATGGGAAGGCGATCAATCCGCTCGCCGACAGCTCAGCTCACTGATGTCATACGTATACGGCTGGCGGGCGGAGAGGTTGTTCCCCGCTATGGCGATCTGGAAAGGCCAATCCTGGCCAGATTGCAGGTTCTTCGTCGTGGCGGAACCGTCCCCGATCCATTCGCGATCGGCTCGGCTTGAGGCATCGGTGTAGACGTCGATCGCGATCGTGGCGGAAGCGCAGTCCCGCGGCGGGACGATCACGCCCGCCAGCGTGATCCGATCCGTGGATGGGCTTGCGCCGCTCGATGTCTCGACGCTCAGGTTGGCGTGGACGATGGAGAGCGGGCAATCGTGGTCGCACGGGTTCGAGTCCATGGCCTGGCCTGACCCTAACCAGAGGGCAACCCCGAGCCCGACCAAAGCCACGGTTACGATGGGCAGCCCGAGTCGCGTTCGTCGCGTCATGCGCATCTCCTTTCCCTTGTCTCCGGCTGCCCATTATAAGACCTTCGTATCTGAAACCGATGATCCGGATCAACTCCGGATTTGCGCTACGTCATGCACCGGCGGCCCGATCGCTGCCATCTCGGCGTAACGGTCCGTGGACCGTCGATGGAGGCCGCCCTCGCTCGGCGAGCCCAACGACAGGGGTCGACGCGACCGGCAAAGGAGAAAGGAATGGCGCTCCCAAGGGGATTTGAACCCCTGTCTTAGCCTTGAGAGGGCTACGTCCTAGGCCGCTAGACGATGGGAGCGGAGTGGCCGCATTGTAGCCGACGGTCTCCGCGGGTTCAACCGAACGCCTGTGGACTCGCACGGGAACAGATGACCGTTGTCGACGGCGCGCATGCCCACCGACGCCCGGAGCTGCGTGGTCGTCCCCGCGGCTGTTCGGCTCTACGCTCAGCGCAGCCCCACAGCGTGGAGGGAGAGCATGCGCAGAGCCAGCCTCATCGCCGTCGTCATCCTGATCATGGTCGGACCACTCGCGGACGCACAGCCGAGCGGCTTTTCGGTCCCGTTGGCGCAGAACCCGTCGATGTACGAGGGCCGCACCGACGTGACGTTCGCCGTCAAGGAATGCCGCGGCCTCGGGGCCTTCGGCGGCTTCCAGCCCGGCCAGATCCTGCAGGCCTCGCAGTCGGCCGCCGCGGTCTGGAGCGAGGCCTTTCCGCAGGTGCGCATCAACGTCGTCCGCGGCAACTGCCGGCACCGCCCCAGCACGGGCAACGGCAAGAACGAGCTCTACTGGACGGGCCAGGCGATGCCGGCGGAGCGCTTCGGGCTCTACGTCGCCATGACGCAGGGCGGACGCCTGGCCGAAGAGGACATCCAGATGAAGGCGGCCAACATCGAGTACGTCGCGGGCGAGTTGGCGGCCTCGCCCCAGCGGGTGCTGTTCAACGCGCTCGTGCACGAGTTCGGGCACGCACTCGGCTTGGGGGACGCTTACCGCCAATGGCCCAAGGCGTGCGGCTGGTCGGTGATGCTGGCGCTGTGTTCGGCGGAGCGTCTGCATCCCACCTCGGCCGACATGGAGGCCCTGCGGTCGATCCACGGGCGATCCTCGGACGATGACGCCCTGACGCCGCCCTCATCGGGGACGGGCTCCGTGCGGCAGTTCGACGCCAACGACAACCGCTACATCGACGACCCCGAACTGTCGCAGGCCATGGACGCATGGCTCGCAGGCCGGATCAACGACGACCTGCTCTTTGAGGTCATCGACGCGTGGACGTCCCGCCAGAAACTCCAAGGCGCGTCGCTGAACAGGAGCCCGAGCTTCGCGGTCACCTCGGTGACGACATTCAGCCTGGGCGGGGAGCCCGTCGGCCAGAGCCCGTGCTCGTCGCGTCCGGCTATGGAACGCGCACGCCAGCTGCTTCAGCAAGAGCCGCGGGGCACGTACCTGGCCGTGATCCGGGACTGCCAGACCGGAGCCACCAAGACGACGAAGATCGCCCAATTCCGTTGATCAGTCGCGCTCGGCCAGCGCCCGCAGGATGACGAGCGCGCCCCCCTTGTCGAGCGTCTCGTTGTTGTTGCCGCACTTGGGCGAGTAGATGCACGACGGACAGCCTTGCTCGCACCCACAGTCGCGCACGAGGTCGTACGTCGTCTCGGCCAGCGACGGGAACAGATCGACGGTCTTTTCGGAGATGCCGACGCCGCCGGGATGGCCGTCGTAGATGAAGACGGTGCTGGCGCCCGTGTCCGGATGCAACGGCGTCGACAGCCCGCCGACGTCCCAGCGATCGCACATGGCGTAGACGGGCGTCATGGCGATGAGCGCGTGCTCGGCGGCGTGGAGACCGCCCGCCCAGTCGTGGCCCTCCGCTTCCACTCGTCGGCGCAACGCCTCGGGCAGCGTGAACCAGAGCGCCACGGTCTCGAAGGTCTGCTCCGGCAGATCGAGCCTGTGGAGCCCGACGGTGCGATCGTACTGCCGCGTGCGATAGCCGACGACCTGTTCGCGGGCTTGAACCTCGCCGACGTGCAGCGTCCCCCACGGCCGCGTCCAGTCGTCAAGTTGCCGACGGATAGACAGATCGGTCTCTCGGAGCGTGTCGGTGTAGTAGTCGACGGCCTGGCGCGAGGCATGAGCCACCCCAGCGGTCAGGTCGAGCGACTCGATGAGATAGGTCTCTCCCCGATGCAGAAAGACGGCGCCCGGGTGGACCTCTTCGCAGGCGCGGCGCAGCTCCAGGATCTCCAATAACTCGCCATCGGCAATGACCTGGACCGAGTGTTCGCTCAGATGCTCGAGCGCGACGGTCTCCACGGGTCGGGCTGTGCCGCGGTAGACGTGCCCGAGCGGCGTCTTCTGGACGAGCTTCTGACGCTCCAGGGCCTTCATGGCGCTTGGGAAACCCTCGCCGAAGAACGCCGGATCGCGCTCCGTCGACAAGGGGAGCTCTGCCGCGGCGCACATGACATGGCCCAGCAAGACATGCGGATTCTGGGGATCGGCAATGGCGTGCTCGTGCGGCTTGGCGAAGAAGACCTCGGGATGGTTCATGTAATACTGATCGAGCGGATTCTCGAATCCCAGAAGCGCCACCAAGGACGCGCCCGTGCCGCGTCCGGCGCGGCCCGCCATCTGCCACGTCGACAGGATGGTCCCGGGAAACCCGGCGATCAGGACGGCATCCAGACCCCCGACGTCGATCCCGAGCTCGAGCGCGTTGGTCGACGCCACGCCGCGCAGACGGCCGTCTTTGAGCGCATGCTCGATCGCCCGGCGTTCTTCGGGGGTATAGCCCGCTCGATACGCGGTGATCGCTCCATCCCGATTGGTCTCTTCCTGGGTCCAGCGGGCGACGAGCTCGGCCATGCGTCGCGAGACGGTAAAGCACAGCGTCTGATAGCCCGACTGGACGCATTGAGCCAACAGGTCGCTCGTCTGACGATGGGCGGAGGCACCCGGTCGGCCGAGCGTGTTCCAGAAGCAGAACGTCGTCTCGCCCGACGGCGCGCCGTTGTCGGCGACGACCTCGACGTCGAGGCCCAAGAGATTGCGGCCGTGTTCGGCCGGATTGGCCATCGTGGCGGAGGAGAGGATGAACTGCGGCTCGGCGCCGAACCGGCCGGCGATGCGGCGCAGCCGTCGGATCAAGAGCGCGACGTTGGCGCCGAAGACGCCGCGATACACGTGGGCCTCGTCGATCACGACGTATTGGAGATTTTTGAAAAACCGGCGCCACTTGTGGTGCCAGGGCAGATACTGATGGAGCGCGTGCGGATTGGTCAGCACGAGCCGCGAGCGCTCCCGGATGCGGGATCGCTGGCCCTGCGGCGTGTCGCCGTCGTAGATGCGCGGCTCCAATCCCAGATCGAGCGCCTCGTCCATCTCCGCCAGCGTCGATTGCTGGTCTTGGGTGAGCGCCTTGAGCGGATAGAGATACAGCGCGGTCGCCTTCCGATTCTGGAACAACCCTTCGAGGACGGAGAGGTTGAAGCCGAGGGTCTTCCCCGAGGCCGTCGGCGTCGTCACCATGGCGTGGCGGCCGGCGCGGACGTGGCGGATCGTCTCGGCCTGATGCGTATACAGCGTCCATCCGCGGTCATCGACGAACGCTTGAAGCGCGTCGGGCAACGGCGGATCCAGGTGGCCGTGTTCGGCATCGCGGCCGGGCAGCGCTTCGACGTGCACCACCGACGACGGATGCGACCTCTGCAGGCGTTCGACGAAGGCCGCCACGGTTGACGAGCGCGCCTGAACGTTGGAACCCATATCAGCCCCGGGATGAGGCGGCCGGACGGCTGCCGAGTCGCGAATGATCCCGCAGCAGTCGCTTCAGCAGCACGGCCAGCGTGAGCACGTCGTGTCTGTTGTGCTCCAGAATCGGCACGAGCGGCCCGACGTTCTCGGTCTCGGTGTAGGTGTTGTAGAAGTCGGGCACGAGCGCGCTCGGCAGGTCGATCTCCCGCGAGCGGCCCAGACGCCCTTCGACGGTCTCCAAACGGGCGTCCGGAATGGCCGCCTGAAAACGCCGGCGCGCGTGCGGCAGCAGGTCGAGATGGATCGGCTCGACCTCCGGGAAGAAGCCGTAGTAGTCGAGCCGCTCATGCAGCATGTTGGCGTCGAACGCGCGGCCGTTGTACGTCACCAAGATCGGCTGCGTTCCCAATCTTTCCGCGGTGATGGCCAACGCGGGCAGCTCTTCGGTGATGTCACGGGCCAACAGCTGCCGGACGTCCAACGCGTCGCCGTCGAACCGGGCCAACCCGATCAACACGACGGGCCGCCCGAACAGCCCAAGGCTTTCGAGGTCGAAGAAGATCAGCTCGTGGGGATCCGCGAAGCCGAGCAGGGCGAGGCTGAGCGCATGGGAGACGGGGAACCAGCGCCGGACCAGCCCGTGCAGTTGCGGAAGCTGCCCGGATTCGATGCAGCTCAACACGCGCTCGGCTTCCGCCCCCCACCGAGGGTGATCCGTGAGATCGGGGATGGATTCGTAGCCCGACTGCCGCAGGGTCACTTCGACCCGGGGGCCGACGCCATGGAGCAGGCGCATGGTGCGCGAGAGCTGTTCACGGCATCGGGCCGCGTCGGGCCAAGGCAGATCCAGCGGCTCCCGGTATCGGATCTCCAAGCAGGTGCCGTAATCGCCGTCGAGCTCCTCCGTGGTGTAGAGGTCGTCGAGCTCTCGCCCGTTGAACGTGCGCCGCAACTCGTCCTTGAGCCGCATGGCGCGGCGGAACGAGGTCGGGTCCACGCCCGGGTTGCCGAAGATCGGCTCGGCCTCGGCCGTTTCGGCCGCCGGCTCGGCGACGGCGTCGACGCGGCGGCGTAGGCGTCGGGCGATGCGCTCGATGCGTGTGGCCAACCGGTCTCCCTCCGACCTCGAGTATAGCCCCGCGTTCACGGATTTCACAACGAGCAAGGCGCGCTTGTGGCGTCGATCGGCCCTTGATAGCCTTCGACCATGGGTTGGCGGAAACGCGGTCGGATCATGCTCGTGATCCTCGGCATCCTGGGCGGCCTCGGAGTGGGGGCCTGGTGGGCCCTGTCGCAGCTCTGGTCGCCCCCGGACGCCCCGGGCATCGGCGCCGTCAGCAGCGGCCCCCCGCTCGGGGATCCGTGGAAATCGGCTTCGGAGACGTCGCTTGCCCCTAGCCCCCAGTCGCCGACGGACCAAGCGACGGAAGGGCCCAACGAGCCCAGGGGCGTGCGGGTGACCCAAGAGCGCGGTCGCTTGGCGCTGCAGATCGACGGCAAGCGCATGGGCGAGGAGGTCTATCAGCTCTCGCGGCAGCCCGAAGGCGGGATGGAGCTGGTCTCACGGGGCCGCTTCTCGCTCAAGTTCTGGTTCGCGACCGTGTCGTTCAACTACACCCAGCGGGTTCGCATGAGCCGCGACCTGCAACCCGACCGCTATCAACTCGATCTGAACGGACCGCTCGGGGTGGGCAACCGCCATATCCGAGCCCAGGTGAACGGGCGAGAGGCCCGTATCCAGACCGGCCCTGAGCCTCAGACCGTCACGCTGCCCGACGGGCCCGTGGCGTTTATCGGCGTGCTCGCCTCCTACGCCTTCACGCCCAAATTGATCGCCGATCGGGACAGCCGGAGCGTGACGGCCGTGGTCTTCGACGTGCGCGATCCCGACCCAGCGCCTGGCGAAACCGTCCCCGCGGTACCGCTGGAGATCACCCGTCAGGGATCCGTCGAATTGCGCAGCGTCGACGGATCCCAATCCGCAGAGGCGGCCCGCTATCGGCTCAACCTGGCGGACGAGCCGGAGACCGAGCTCATCATGTACACTCGAGACGACACGTTCCTGGGGCTCAAGGGCCGCTTCCGCGCCGACGAGCCGCCGTTCCGCATCTATCGCGCCGATCGGTTGCCCGGCGGCTTCACCGTGAACTCCCTTCCCTAGCAACTTCACTCGGATCCGACGAACGCCTCACATGGCGACTTCACAACACCTGGCGCATTCGCTAACATGTCGCCAGAAGCGGCGCTCGGGGGTGTGTCGCTTCGAATCTCAGCAAAGGATAGGGGAGAAACCGTGCGAGCAACGATCACCATCTACCTGCCGCAGAAGCACCAGAACGAGCAGGTGCTCGAGCGCCTGCAGAAGCTGGCGCAGAAGCGCGACCGCTCGGTCAACTACTTGGCCGTCCAGGCGATCCTGGAGTACCTGGAAAAGGAAGAGAAGAAGGGCTAACGCAGCGGGCCCAGCCGCTATGGTTTGTCGGTTCTTACCTGACAAACTCTCCGATAAGACAGTCAATCGGATAAGCGACGTGCCCAGCGGGCTCGCCCAAGGCGACGAGCCCGCTGGGGAACGTGGCCGCTGTGGGTGTGCCTAATACAGGTCGTCCGGCATGGGGGACATGCCGGATCCGCTGGCCTTGCCCTCGCGAATGGCGACGGCCGCGCCGCTGGTCAGGATCATGCCGGCGACGCTGGCGGCGTTCTGCACGGCCGACTTCGTGACCTTCGTGGGATCGATAATGCCGGCGGCCTTCATGTCGACGTAGTCCTCGGCAATCACGTCGAAGCCATATCCGGGGTCGAGTGCCTTGACCTTCTCTACGACGACGTTGCCCTCGTAGCCCGCGTTCTCGGCGAGCTGGCGCAACGGCGCTTCCAGCGCTCGGCGCAGCAGCCGGACCCCGATCTGGCGCTCATCCTCAAACGTCAACTTCTCCAGTTCGCGGGCTGCGTGGATGAGCGCCACGCCGCCGCCGGGCAGAATGCCCTCCTCGACAGCGGCCTTCGTGGCCTCGAGGGCGTCCTCCATGCGATGCTTCTTCTCTTCCAGTTCGGCTTCGGTGGCCGCCCCGACCTTGATGACGGCGACGCCGCCGGTCAGCTTGGCCATGCGCTCCCGGAGCTTCTCGCGGTCGTAGTCCGAATCACTGGTCTCCATCTGCTTCTTGATCTGCTCGATGCGGCCCCGGATGTTCTTGGCTTCGCCTCGGCCGCCCACGATCGTCGTGGTGTCGTCGTTGACGACCACCCGCTCGGCCCGACCGAGCTGCTCCAGTTCGGCCGCTTCCACCTTCATGCCGGCGTCCTCGGCGACGACGAGCCCACCCGTCAACACCGCGATATCTTGGAGCATCGCCTTGCGGCGGTCGCCGAAGCCGGGGGCTTTCACCGCGACGGCGTTGAGGGTGCCGCGCAGCTTGTTGATCACCAGCGTCGTGAGCGCCTCGCCCTCGACCTCCGGGGCGATCACCAACAGGGGCTTGTTGGCCTGAGCGATCTTCTCCAAGACGGGCAACAGATCGCGAGCCTTCTTGATCTTCTGGTCGGTGACCAGGATGTAGGGCTCCTTCAGCTCCGCCTCCATCCGCTCCGCGTCGGTCACGAAGTAGGGACTCAGGTATCCACGGTCGAACTGGAGGCCCTCCACGACCTCGTAGGTCGTGTCGATGCTGTCGGACTCCTCAACCGTGATCACGCCGTCGCTGCCGGCCGCCTCCATGGCGTCGACGATGGTCTCGCCGATGGCCCCGTCGTTGGCGGAGATCGTGGCGACGCGGGCCATCTCCCGCTTGTCCGCGAGATCTTGGCTCTGGCCAACGAGGCCGTCGACGACGGCGTTCGCCGCGGCGTCGAGCCCGCGCTTGAGCATCAGCGGGCTGGCCCCGGCGGTGATGTTCTTCAGGCCGTCCGTGATGATGGCGTGCGCAAGCACCGTTGCCGTGGTGGTGCCGTCGCCGGCGGCGTCCTCGGTCTCCTTGGAGACCTGCTTCACGAGCTGGGCCCCCATGTTCTCAAAGGGATCCCGGTACGTCTGCTCCTGGGCGATGGTGACGCCGTCGTTGACGACCTTGGGACTCCCGAACTCCTTGGCGAGAATGACGTTACGCCCGCGCGGGCCGAGCGTGATGCTGACCGCCCGTGTCAGACGATCGATGCCCCGCAGTAGACGAGTCTGTGCGTCTTGGTCGAACCGAACCTCACGATATTTTCCCATCGTTACTCACCTCAAGATTTGTGTGAAAATGACCGAAGGACGTCAGGACACGACGATGGCGGCGACGTCCTCCGCCTTGACGATGTGATACGTCGCGCCGTCATGCTCGATCGTCTTGCCGACGAAGCGGTCGACGAGCACCGTCTCGCCGGACTTGACCTCGATCTCGTCGGTCGCTGTGCCGACGGCAACGACCTCGGCTTTGACGAAGTCCTGGTCGCTCTCGGCGTCCTCGGGCAACAGAATGCCGCCCATTCCGGCTTGTGCCTCGTCGAGCTCGCGCACCAGCACGCGCGCTCCGACCGGCTTCAGGTTGAGCTTTCGAGCTGTGGCCGTGTTCGGCATGGTGGATTCCTCCTTGGCTCCTTCCGGGATGATCCCGAAGAAATGCACATTTCCTCGGCTTGTTATCAGTCGGTAATTTCGACTGCTAATCTACTTATACCCGATTCTTCCGGAAAGTCAAGCGGTCCGCGCCCGAATCGAGAATGGTCAGAATTCAAGCGGCGTCTCCCCTCCCGCGTCCGATTTAATCCAGGTGGCCGGTCGACGGGAGGTCGGGCGAGTTCAGCGATGTGGCGCGGCGCGGGGCCGGGTCGAGGCCGGCTATAGCGGGCGCGTCAGTCGAGCTCTTGGGCCTGAGACGGCCGCGAGAGGGCACGCGCGACGACGGCGCCGGTCTGGCTCAGGATCCGCACGAACGCGCGCCAACGCCTGGCGAACAACACGATCCCCAGGGCGACGTAAATGGCGCTGAAGGCCAAGAGCAGTTCGTAGGTCGAGATGGGCAGGGCGATCACGTCGCGGATGACCAGGAACTCGATCATGACTTGGGAGATGAACAGGAGAAACAGCCCGAGGGCCTCGCGCAGCGCAAAGCGGAAGTTGAGGATGAGCGCCAGCGCGAAGAACGACTGCGCGGCGGTGATCCAGATCTCGCCGGCCTGTTTCTGATCAAAGGGAAGCGCCCCGTATTGCCCGAGCCCCAGGGAGTAGACCACGGCCAGCGTCCCGATGAGCAGCGTCCACTGGTTGAGCTTCGAGGAGATCAGCGCGTTGAATCCGGCCGAGGAGCGGGCCTTGTTGACCAGCACCAGTACGATGATCAGTTCGGGCGACTCCGACGCCAGCGGCGCGATCCACTGGATCATGAAGAACGGCGGGATGCCGAGCTGGGTGCCGAGGTGCTCCAAGCCGTGCGCGAAGGGCTCGACGGCGGTGACGATGATCAGGCCGGAGTAGAGGAAGAGCGCGATCACGGTGCCCACCCGAATCGGCTTCGGGAGGCGTTGGAGTTCGGCCGGCACGCCGATCACCTCCTCGTGCGACTCGCGCTCGTCGCGCAACACGATGACGATGTAGGCCACGTAGAGCCCGACGAGCAAGACGGTGTCGACGACGTCGATGCCGCCGCCCAGCGGCACGAAGAAGGCCCAGAGCGTGGCGACCAGCAGAAAGACGACCTCGACGCCGAGCTCCCGGTCGAGCTTGACGGCGTCCGTGAGAAACCCGCGACGCCGGGTCACCGCCGGATCGTCGTTCGCTCCGCGTCGCAGCACGGTGAACGCGACGATGCCGGCCCAGCCGACCCCGATCAGGATGCGGTTCGCGCCGGTCATGTTGGCGACGGCCAGATTGCCGGCTTCGGCTCCTTCCGGCGTGCCGAAGAGCCGGCCGGCGTTCCAGGCGTAGAGGGCGTCCACGGCGTATTCAGGGGCCACGGCCAGAACGGCCAACACGGCGATGGCGAACGCCCGCGGCACGTCCTTCTCGGCGGTCTCGGCTCCCCAAGTCAAGAGGAACGACGCGCCCAGCACCGCAATGCCGCTGACCGCAACGGTGGTGAGCGTGGCAAATCCAGTGACGGCGTCGGCGAACAGGCTCGCGAGCCAGGGCAGCGTGATGGCGATGACGACGACGAGGGACGCGATGATCCGGCGGTTCATGATGGGTCGCCTCGGCGGCCGGTCAGGTCATCTCCGGTTGTCCCCTGGGGGGCGAGGCGCTGCCTCTACCCTAGACGATGGGGGCTCGCGTTGCGAGGTCTCGGGAGGGGGAAACGCTGCGTGAGAGCCAGCACCATCCAAGCAGAAGGGCGCGACCAAGGGGAACGCACGGGTGATTCCGCACGCGCTATCCCGCGTGGCCGTGTCGGCGATCGCGGGTTGGGGGAGCGTCCCCATGCCGAACGTCAGCCGAGAGGCGCGCGGGAGCCATGCCGCACTCGGCATCCACGGAAGGCGGGCGCCGGGTCGACGGGCGACCGACGCCCTCGTCGGGTCACTGACGTTATTGGTCGATCTCGTAGGGAAGGAGCGCCATGTTGCGGGCGCGCTTGACCTCCTGGCGGAGCCAGCGCTGGTGCTTGGAGCACATCTTCGTCACCCGCCGAGGCAGGATCTTGCCCAGGCGATTGACGTAGCGCTTCAGCTCGTTGGGGCGCTTGTAGGTCAAGGTGATGTCGTGCTTGCAGATCTCACAGACAAATCGCTTCTTGCGGCGTCTCAAAAGGGCACCTCCTCATCCCCGTTGTCGGAGGACTGATCGTACGTCGAACCGCTGTCTCCCTGACCGCCCGACGACCCCGAATCCGGCCGGCCTTCGCTGCCCGGGCCGCCGAGAAACTGCACGTTGTTGGCCACGACCTCCACGACCTTGACGGGCTTCTCCTCGCCCTCGGGCGTGAACGAGTCGATCCGCAGGCGCCCTTCGACGGCGACTTGGCGCCCCTTGTTGAGGTAGTTCGCGCAGTTCTCCGCCTGGGGCCCCCAGACGACGATCGGCACGAACGTCGCCTCCTCCTGGAGCACACCCTCGCGATCGCGATAGCGTCGGTTGACGGCGATGCGGAACCGCCCGCGGGCCGTCCCGTTCTGCGTGTAGCGCAGCTCGGGATCCTCCGTCAGATTGCCGATCAGGACGACGTGGTTAAGCACCGGCTAGATGCCTCCTTGGCTCACGCCGCCGCGCCGGCGGTCTGGTCGGACGTCTCGGGAGCCGTTTCGGGATCCTGACGGACGATCTGGTGGCGAAGGACGCGGTTGTCGAGCTTGAGCCGCTCGTCCAGGGTCGGGATGACGTCGCCGCCGTCGTGGAACGTCATGAGCACGTAATAGCCGCGCTCGTAATGCTGAATCTCGTAGGCGAAGGGCCGTACGTTCCACTCCTCGAGGTTGGCGACCTCGCCGCCGGCGTCCTTGACGGCCTGCTCAAACTTGCCGATCACTTCGGAATACTCGTCCTCATCCACATCGGGACGAACGATGTAGAGCACTTCGTAGACGCGTGACAGTCCGACCACCTCGACGTGAGACTGGGTTTATCGGCCACCGCAGCGGGCCTTGCTTGCCCGGAGCGTTTGCCCCGACAACGACGGAACGAGAGACCGCTGCCATGGCCGATTCCGCAGTATAGCAGGCCCATCGGAAGGGCGCAACTCCAGGGAGCTGCCGGTCGCGCACGGCATCGGGGATCCGGCCGAGGGCGGATCGGTTTGATGGACTCAGGTGTGATCGCGCGGAATCGACGTGTCCCAGGTCTTGGTGAAGACGCGCACGTCGCCCTCGTAGGCGTCAAGCACGTTGGTCAAGTGAAACTGCTCGCGGTCGCCGCTCATCACGCTGCGCGTTTCGACGCAGACCTGCCAGTCGCCGCGGATCAGGCTGAGCGAGCGCTCGCACGTCACCTCCGCCGAGAGCGGGTCGCTCTCCCCGATGGTGTAGACGTCGCGCTGGACCGTCTCG
>JAHEOA010000159.1 GCA_018609825.1 Candidatus Bipolaricaulota bacterium
AAAGCCTGGTTGCCGATGGCGATCGCGACGGTGTTCTTCACGTGAGCGCCGACCGCCAGCGTCGGCGGCACCTCATGGGGCAGCTGGATGGGCAACGGCGCGTAGCCGCGCGCTCGGCGCAGCATCATCATCTCTCCATCCACGACCCGCACGACCGAGTCGTCGACGTGGCGCGCGATGGGCCGATTGTGGACGAGAAAACGATCAGCGATGTTTCCCAGTCTGGCGAGAGCTTCGTGCTCGTCGGTGCAGATCGGCTCGTCGCTCAGGTTCCCGCTGGTGGCGACGAGCGGCCCGCCGAACTCGCGTAACAACAGATGATGGAGCGGCGTGTAGGGCAGCATGACGCCGAGCGTCGGATTGTCGGGCGAGACGGAGGGCGCAATCTGGATGTCCGATCGTTTGTCCAGCAGCACGATCGGCACCTCGGGCGAGGTCAGCAGCTCGGCTTCCTTGTCGGACACCTCGCACAGCTCGCGAATGGCCTCCATCGCCGGCACCATGCAGGCGAGCGGCTTCGCCGGCCGATGTTTTCTATTCCGAAGTCCGCGAACACTCTCCTCGTTTCGCGCGTCGACCATGAGATGGAAGCCGCCGAGTCCCTTGACCGCCACGATCTCCCCGTTTCGCAGCGCCTCAACCGTGGCGAGCAGTGCTTCGTCACGGGTGCTCTGAACGTCTCCCTCGGCACCCACGAGCTCCAGGTGCGGCCCGCAGTCGGGGCAGGCGTTCGGCTGCGCGTGGAAGCGCCGATCGAGCGGGTCTTCGTATTCGTCTCGGCAGCGTTCGCACATCTCGAAGTTAGCCATCGTCGTGTTCGGGCGATCATAGGGAAGTGCTTTGACAATCGAAAAACGGGGCCCGCAGTTGGTGCAGTTGGTAAAGGGATAGCGATACCGGCGATCCTCGGGGTTGAAAACCTCGTCAAGACAGTCCTGGCACGTGGCCAACTCCGGCAGCACGAACGCCGTCTTCGCGCCCGAGGCGTCGCTCTTATGGATTTCGAAGGCTTCGTAGCCGACGGGCTCGCGCCATTCATGTTCGGTCGAGGCGATTCGGGCCGGCGGCGGTTTTTCGTCACTCAGACGACGCAGGAACTGTTCGAGTGTTGTTGACGGCCCCTCAACTTCGATGAAGACGCCCTGTGAGGCGTTGTTGACCCAGCCCGTCAGTCCCAGCTCGTGCGCCAGCCGATAGACGAACGGCCGGTAGCCGACGCCCTGCACGGCGCCGCGCACGACGACGTGGAGCCGAGCGTCGGCAGAGGTTTTGCGCGTGGTCATGGAAATCCCAGCTTACTCGTCACGGGGTTCTGTCCTCAAGAGCGGCCTGAAAGGGGCGTTTGACTCAGGATTCCGGGAAGTGGACGTGCGGCACGAGCGAGTGCGGCCGCTCAAGGCCGTGCGCCTCCATGAGGTCGACGTCGCCCATCAGCTCGTAGGGCGCTCCCGATGCGACGACGGAGCCCGCATCGAAGAGCACGACCCGCTGGCAGACGTCCAGGATAAGCTCGAGATCATGCGACGCCAGGAGGAACGTGTGGTCCGACTGTTGGAGGAATTCGATCAGTCGTCGGCGCGCGCGGATGTCCAGATGCGCGTTCGGCTCGTCGTAGAGGACGAGCGACGGCCGCATCGCCAAGACGCCGGCGATCGCCGCCATGCGCTTCTCGCCGCCGGAGAGGTGGTGCGGCACGCGCTCGGCTAGGTCCTGAATGTCGGTGACCTTAAGCGCCTCATCGACCCGGGACTCGACCTCGGCATCAGTCAGGCCAAGATTGCGCGGGCCGAAGGCGACGTCCTCGCGCACCGTCGGCGAGATCAGTTGATCGTCCGGGTTCTGAAAGACCAGGCCGATCTCGGGCCGGAACTGGCCGGGCACGACGGGGGTGTCGAACAGCTCAATCGTCCCGGAGCGCGGCTTGAGCACCCCGCTCAAGAGCAGGAAGAAGGTCGTCTTGCCCGCGCCGTTGGGGCCGATGACGCCCACGCGTTCGCCCGGCCGGACGGTCAGCCGGACGTCGCGAAGGACGTCTATGGCGTCCGTGTAAGCGAACGTCAGATCCGTCACGCGCAGGGCGGGCGCCGTCATGGGGAGTCCATCGTTACAGGGCGATCGTGCCGATCGCCAACGCGAGGGCGATGAGCAACGATCCGGCGACGCCCAGCAAGTCGGCCCGACTCGGTGACGATTGGCGGTCGTTGAGACGCGTCTCGGCCCCGTAGCCGCGCAGCCGCATGGCGCGATAGACGCGCTCGGCACGCTCGGAGCTGCGCACAAGAAGACTGCCCAGCAGCGACGCCCACGTGCCCATCAAACGTTGGTGCCCGCGTCGATGATTGAAGCCTCGGACCGATATGGCCGTCTGCATGCGCCGCAGGTCAGCGCCCAGTTCGTGCAGGTAGCGATAGGCCAACAGCGTCATGTCGGCCAGGATCGGCGGCAGGCCGAGCGCCCGCATCGCCTGAATCGTCGTGGCCAATGGGGCCGTGCCGAACAGAACCAGCCCGAGCGTCACGATCGATCCCAATCGGGTGGCGATCAGGACGACCAAGCGCAGCCCCTCTTGGCGCACGGCCAGCGGCCCCAGCGAGGCTATGGCCGTCGATCCGGCGGCAAACGGGAGGATCAGCGCGACGGCGGCAAAGAAGATCCCCGGATAGCGAAGCCTTTTGATCGCGTAGACGACAGGCAACGAGGCCATCGCGTAGGCGCTCAGCGTCACGCCAAGCATGGCGGGCAACAGGACGAGATCGTCGACGAAGGCGAAGGCCAGGACCAGCACGCCGAGGCCGATCAGCTTGCAGCGCGGCTCCCAGCGGTGGATGGGCGAATTGCCCGATGCGTAGGCGTCGATGGCGCCGGTCATGGCCCGAGGCCCCCTGCTGCGCGGTGCGGGCCGGACTCCAAGAGCGCCGGCTTGACCTTGCGCAGGAACCCGGCGACCAGCGCCGTGAGCACCCCCTCGATCGCCATGAGCGGCACATGGGCCAACGTGAGGGCCGTGATTCCGGCCCGCTCGGTGCCGGCGTCGATGTCGGCAGGCAGCGTCAACAGCAACACGCCCGCGGCCGCCACCGCCGAGACCCCGATCGCCAGCGCGCCCGCAACAAAGCCGAACGCGCTCGCCCCGATGTCGGGTCGAGGCAGCGCATGGCGGAGCTGGAAGACCAGATGCGCCAGCAGCGCCGGGACGCCGATGAGGGTGGCGTTGACGCCGAGCGTCGTCAGCCCGCCGTGCTGGAACATGACGGCCTGGAAGAACAGCCCGATCAGCACCGCCGGGAACGCGTACCAGCCCAACACGACCCCCAAGAGTCCGTTCAGCACCAAATGGACGCTCGCCGGCGGCACGGGGATGTGGACCCAGGAGGCGACGAAGAACGCGGCCGCCAACAACGCCGCCTTCGGGATGCCCGCCTGCGGGTCCTCGCGTCGATGGATCACCTTGAGCGACGC
>JAHEOA010000160.1 GCA_018609825.1 Candidatus Bipolaricaulota bacterium
GAACTGGCTCCTCGAAGCCCCCATGCGGATGCTGATGAACAACCTCGACCCGGAGGTCGCCGGCGATCCGGCCAACCTGATCGTCTACGGCGGCACCGGGCGAGCGGCGCGGACGTGGGACGACTATCACGCCATCGTCGAGACGCTGCGGTCGATGGAGCCCGACGACACGCTCTTGATCCAGTCCGGCAAGCCCGTGGCCGTGTTCAAGACCTTCGAGGACGCGCCGCGGGTGCTCATCGCCAACTCGCTGTTGGTTCCCGAGTGGGCCAACTGGACCTACTTCCGCGAGCTGGAGCGCCAGGGGCTGATCATGTACGGCCAGATGACGGCCGGCTCGTGGATCTACATCGGCACCCAGGGCATCCTCCAAGGGACATTCGAAACACTGGCCGAAATGGGTCGACAGCATTTCGGTGGCTCACTCCAGGGTCGCTTTGTCTTGACAGCGGGATTGGGCGAGATGGGCGGCGCTCAACCCTTGGCGATCACCATGAACGAGGGCGTCGGTCTCGTCGTGGAAATCAACCCGGACAAGATCGAGCGGCGGCTGAAGACGGGCTATCTGGACACCTCCACGGAGAGCCTCGACCAAGCCTTGAGCATCATCAATGAGCATCGCACGTCAGGCGATCCGATCTCGGTAGGGCTGTTGGGGAATGCCGCCGAGGTCTACCGCGAGTTGGTCCGTCGCGACGCGATTCCCGACGCCGTGACCGATCAGACGGCGGCCCACGACGAGCTGAACGGCTACGTCCCGCAGAACATGACCTACGACGAGGCGCTGCGCCTGCGCGAGTCTGACCCTGACAACTACGTGGAGCAAAGTTACGCCTCGATGGTGCAGCACACGCAGGCGATGATCGACCTCCAAGAGCGCGGGGCCATCGTCTTCGACTACGGCAACAGCCTCCGAGCCCAGGCCGAGCACGGCGGGCTCGAGGGCGCCAACGAGGCGTTCCCCGGCTTCGTGCCCGCGTTCATCCGGCCGATGTTCTGCCAGGGGCGCGGCCCGTTCCGTTGGGCAGCACTGTCAGGCGATCCGGAAGACATCCATCGCACCGATCAAGCCATTCTGGAGTTATTCCCGGAGGACGAGGCGCTGCATCGCTGGATCACGATGGCCCAGGACCGCGTGCAGTTCCAGGGGCTGCCATCGCGAATCTGCTGGCTTGGCTACGGCGAGCGCGACCGAGCGGGCCGCGTGTTCAACGACCTCGTGCGCAGGGGAGAGGTCAAGGCGCCCATCGTCATCGGGCGCGATCATCTCGACGCCGGTTCGGTGGCCTCGCCCTATCGCGAGACCGAAGGCATGAGGGACGGTTCCGATGCCATCGCCGATTGGCCCATCCTCAATGCGTTGTTGAACGCCGTCGGCGGCGCGACGTGGGTGTCGGTCCATCACGGCGGCGGCGTCGGCATCGGCAAAGCGATCCATGCCGGCATGGTCGTCGTCGCCGACGGCACCGATGACGCTGAGCGGCGACTGACCCGTGTCCTGACCTACGATCCGGGGCTGGGCGTCGCGCGCCACGCGGATGCGGGCTATGAGGACGCCGTCGACGTAACGCGCAAGACCGACCTCTGGATGCCGCGATTGGGCTGATCGGGAAAGACATGGTGGATCAGAGGGTCTTCACGGGCATCGCCGAGCTGTACACGCCGTTCGAGCGCGTAACAGACGCCGCTATCGCCGTGGACAACGGACGTGTCGCCTGGGTCGGCCCGGATTCCGACCTGCCGAGAACGTATACGGAGTGGCCATTGGAGGATCTGGACGGTCGGGGCGTGTTGCCCGGATTGGTCGACTCGCACACCCACGCCGTCTGGGCCGGCACGCGCATCGATGAATATGCCATGCGCTCGCGCGGCGCCAGCTACGAGGAGCTCATGGACGCCGGCGGCGGCATCCACGCCACGACCGAGGCCACGCAACAAGCTTCGGAAGACGAGCTCGTCGCCCTGGCCCAGGCTCGTTTGGAAAGGTTTTTGTCCCGCGGCGTCACGACCGTCGAGGTCAAGTCGGGCTACGGTATGGAGCGCGAGGCGGAACTCAAGTTGCTCCGCGCCATCCGGCGTGTCGCGGATAACGGACCGCAGCGCATCGCGTCGACGTTCTTGGCCCATCTGATTCCCCAAACGTGGGATCGGGCCGCCTACGTCGCCATGGTCGTTGAGGAGCTGATCCCGGAGGTAGCGGATGACGATTGGGCCGAGGCCGTGGACGTCTTCTGCGACCGCGGCGCCTACACGCTTGAGGAGGCGAGGCAGGTCCTGGAAGCCGGATTGAATCTAGGGCTTTCGATCAAGGCACACACGGAGCAGCTCTCCCGCAACGGCGCCACGCAGATGGTCTCTGAACTCGGTGGCCTCTCCGCCGATCACCTGGAGAAAGCGACGGCCGAAGACTGGCTAGCGCTCGCAAGATCCGGAACCGTGGGGACGATCCTGCCCGGCGCGGCGCTGCTCTTGACACGATCATTGCCCGACGCGCGGGCGATGTGGGACGCCGGGGTGAAGGTTGCCGTGGCGACCGATCACAATCCCGGCTCCAGCCCCGTCTACAGCCTGCCCTTGGCACTCCAGTTGGCAACGGCGCTCGGCGGGCTCAGTGTGGAAGAGTCGCTGATCGCGGGAACGGCTCACACGGCCGATGCGCTTGGGAAACCCGACCTCGGGCGCTTGGAACCGGGCGCGCACGCCGACTTCCTCGTCACGCCGGGACCGCACGCCTTGGAACCGTTCTACCGCTGGGGCGAGGTAGCGCTGGAGCGGGCCTACGTGGCCGGTCAACCGGTCTGGCCTTGATGGTTCAACCCAACGATCTTCCCGTGAACAAAACGTTGGATGGCTTCGGCGGCGACGCCCGCTGTCCGTTCCAGCTTGTCGGCTCGTTCGTCCATCGATTCGTCTCGGGACTCGTTCTCGACGATCTCGAACCAGGCCGTCTCCCGCGAAGACGTTTCGACCACATCCATCGCCTTGACCCTCGGATCTTGTGCCAGTCTCCCCACGAGATCCAGCCCTTCGGCCTTGGTGAGGCCATGGTCGTTCGGCGCGCTCACCCCGGGCGCGACGCCCGCGTCGAAGGCGTCCATGTCGAGGCTCACATAGATCACGTCCGTGCCCCGTCCGGCAACCGCCAATGCGTCGTTGACGATCGCGGCCGTTCCGTCGATGGCGACCTTCGACCGAGGCATCACGGTCAAGTCCCGTTGCCTCGCTCGCTCTCGTAGTTGGTTATAGACGGACGAATCGCCGGGCTGGACCCCGATAGCGACCACGTTCGATCCTCTCAGATGGACGGCCGCATCCTCCAACAGTCGCCAGAACGTGTTGCCGCTGCTGATCACATCCTCACCGCCCTCGAGGTTCCACGCCCGCAGGTCGAGGTGCGCGTCGATGTAGATAAGGCCCCATTGTCGAGCCGATGCCGGCTTCATGACGCCGCGGGCCAACGGGTAACTGACCGAGTGGTCGCCCCCGACGCCGATGGGCCAGCGGCCGTTGGCCACGATCGCTTCCGCAGCGTCCTCGATGTCAGCGTGGGCTCTCAGGGTGGCATCCAGCTGTTGCTCGATGAAACTGAAGTCGGCCCAATGCTGGGCGTCGATCGGCAAGTTGTAATCGGCCAAATTGAGCCGCTGGAACTCGACGCCTTGCGCGATCTCCCGATGACCTCGCCCGAGAGCGTCACGGATGGCATCCGGACCGTCGGCCGCGCCCGTCGTGCCCCGTCGATAGCGCAACATGGAGCGGATGCCGTTGTCGAAGGGACAGCCGAGGCAAACAAGCGGAACATGCCTCATATGCTGAGCAGGCGTTCGCATGCTTCGGCCTTTGGATTCGGGATTCCGACTTGAGATCCTACATCCGCGATGGGGTTATCTCCTGGATCTCGGAAACAAGGTGCTGGGCTTGTTCATCCAACTCGCGAATCTCGCCCCGATAGCTTTGCGCTTCGCGCTCGTCCTGGAGACTGTCGGCGTTGATCTCAACGTTCTGCGCCGCGCCACGGACGGCAGCCAAAGCGAGATGGGCGGCCGTGCCGGCATCGCTGCCCGCGTTGGGGTTGCCGTGCTCGACGGCCACGTACGCCTGTTGCAACGTTTCAACGGCTGCTCGAGCGGTCTCTAAGGGCACGCGTATGGCTTCCCGGAACGCGTCCTGGATCGCTTCCCAACGCTCGGCGTTCTGGCCGTCCGTATCCTTGGGCATGCGGAAGGCGCCCATCACGCTCTCGAACGCCGCACGGTCCTCGTCGCTCAGTTGGGTCAACTGGGCTTTCAATCCCGACGCCCGATCGCGCACCTCGGTCATCGTCGCCTCGACCCCGGCGTACTTCTCCCGACCGACGGTCAGCTCCGCGACCATGTGGACGAGCGAAGCCGCCATCGCGCCGGAGATCGCCGCCGCGCTGCCGCCGCCCGGCGTCGGCTCACCGGAGGCGAGATCGTTGAGATACCTGTCGGGCCGAGTGGACCCTTGCCCCTCCGAGAGCCGGTTCTCCAGCACCTGCTCGTCGCGGTCGAACGCTTCCAATCGGAGATAATGGTCGGCCGTGTCGAACAGCGCGTTGGCCGGGGTCAGGCCGACGATCTCGCTTCCGACCACGGGCACGCCGTAGCGTTCGGCTTCCCGCCTGATCAGATCGAATGTCCGGAACAGCGGAGATTTCGCGTAGTTGATCAGGTTCATCGAGACCTGGACGATGCCCCGCTCCTCGATGGCAAAGCCGAGGGCTTTGACGTAGCGCAGTCCGCCGCCCGAGTGCCGCACGGATTGGGCAATCCGCTTGGCGATCTCCACGTTCCCCGTCCCGAGGTTGACGTTGTAGGCGATCAGCGGCGGCCGCGCGCCGACGGCGGTCGCGCCGGCTGTTCCCATCCGTGCGGGGCCGTAGTCGGGAGCCTGATCGGGGTTGGTCTCGATCTCGTCCTTGATGCCCTCATACTCGCCGCGGCGCACGTCGGCCAGGTTCTGTCGATCGGGCCGGGTGGCCGCTTCCTCGTAGAGATAGACGGGGATTGCCAATTCCTCGCCGATGCGCTGCCCCACCTCGGTGGCGAGCTCCACACACGCCTCCATCGTCACGCCAGCGATGGGCACGAACGGCACGACGTCGGCCGCCCCCATGCGGGGATGTTCGCCCTCGTGGTCCTCCAGGTTGATGAGCTTGGACGCCTGATCGACGGCCGCGAACGCGGCCTTGGAAACGGCTTCGGCATCGCCCACAAAGCTGACCACGGAACGGTTGTGATCGGCATCCATCTGAACGTCCAGGACCTGAACCGGCGCGGCGCCCTGGATCGCCGCCACGATCGGGTCGACGATCTCTTGGCGTCGGCCCTCGCTGAAGTTCGGGACACATTCGACGATCTGGCGAGCCAAAAAGTCCTCCTTCCCACTAGCCCCGCTGGAGGCGACGCAGTCGCTCATGGACAGCGTCGTAGATCTCGTCGCGGTTGTTCGCGGTCAGTTCGTAGACCTCACAGTCCTTGCGGATCCGGGTCATCAAGGGATGGCGCTGGCGGCCCTTGAACGTGGCCAGCGTCGGACCCTCGCTGTCGAGGGCGGACTGGGCAACTTCCACAAACGCCGGACTTTTCAGTTCCATGGGGGCGATCTCGTCGACGATGACCAGCTCGGCCTCGGCAAGCGCCCGCTCGATCGCGGGAACGGCCACCCGTTCGAGATCGTCGAGATGGACACGATACTTGCCGACGCGCGGGCCGGGATCACGATCGCCCGATGCCAACGTCCCCTCGGTCCCAGTCGCGATATCGCGTATCGAAAAGCCCGTCCGTTTCCCGTTAGCACCCCGGACCTCTTGGGTGAGGATACCGCCGATGGTCAGATCCAATGTCTCGACGAGCCGCTGACAGAGCGTCGTCTTCCCCGATCCCGGCGGTCCGGTCAGAGCCAGCTTCATGGCGCTTACGTCGGGAAGGGATGGTCGATAAACGTGTGCGCCAGATCGAACCGCTCCCGCAGGTGCTCGCCCAAGGCATGGGGCCCGAACGTCTCGGTCGCGTAGTGGCCGCCCAGGATGAGATTGACCCCGTACTCCTCGGCGGCGACGGCCTCGGGATGCTTGGCCTCGCCGGTGATGAACGCATCCAGGTCACGCTCGTGGGCCTCATGGATGAACTTGCCGGCGCCGCCCGTGACGAGGCCGAGTCGACTGATGTGATCCGGCCCTTGGGCGATGCCGAGCACGTGATGGCCCAACAGCCCCTGTATGCGGCCGATCAGCTCGTGGCGTCGGATATCGACCTCGGCCCAGAGGCCCAGTTCCAGTTCGTCGTCCGTCCCGAATCGGCCCGACGGCTCGAAGCCGAGTCGGTTCAACAACACCGCGTTGTTGCCGACCTCCGGATGGACGTCGAGCGGCAGATGCGCGGAGTAGAGCGCCATGCCGTGATCGATGAGGGCTTTGAACGGCCGCATTCGGACTCCCGTCAGCGGCTGGAGCCCGCCCCAGAACAGCCCGTGGTGGACGATCATCAGGTCGGCCTCGCGATCGATGGCTTCCCGAATCGTTGCCGTGCAGGCGTCGGTCGCCGTGGCGATCGTCCGGACGTCGCGCGTTCCCTCGACTTGAAGCCCGTTGAGCGCCACGGGCGCGTCGGGCACCTCGTCGATGCTCAGGTACTCATCGAGGTAGTCGATCAGTTGGCTCAGTTCCATCGTTAGCTCATCAGTCGGGCCATGACGGCGTTCTGAGCGTGCATTCGGTTTTCGGCTTGGTCGAAGATCACGCCCTGCGCGCCGTGGGCGACTTCGTGTGAAATTTCTTCGTCGTAGTGGGCCGGCAGGCAGTGCATGACGATAGCGGCCGGATGGGCCATCCCGAGCAACTGCTTGTGGACGCGGAAGCCCTTGAAGGCGTGCGTCTTCTCCTCGGCGACGGCCTCTTGTCCCATGGAGGCCCAGACGTCGGTGTAGATCACGTCGGCGTCGTCCACTGCCTCGTGCGGATCGTGGGTCAACTCGACCTTCGGCCCCCATTGGCGCCCGTAATCGACGATGTCCTCATCGGGCTCAAAGCCTTCCGGTGTGGCGATGGATAAGTTCAGGCCCATCTTGGGTCCCGCTTGCAGCCAGGAGTGACAGACGTTGTTGCCGTCGCCGACCCAGGCCAGCGTCAGCCCCTCAATTTGGCGCTTGTGCTCCCAGATCGTCAGGAGATCGCCCAGCACTTGGCAGGGATGCTCACGATCGGACAGCCCATTGATGACGGGCACATCCGCGTACGTCGCCAGATCTTGAACAATATCGTGGCCGAAGACGCGGGCCATGATCCCGTCGGCGTAGCGGGCGAGCACCATGGCGATGTCCTCGGTGGTCTCGCGCTCGCCGAGCTTGATGTCGCTCGGCGCAAGGTAGATGGCGTGGCCGCCGAGCATGGTCATGCCCGTCTCGAATGAGACTCGCGTGCGCAACGACGGCTTCTGGAAGATCATGGCGAGCGTCTTGTTGCGGAGCAGATCGTGCCCATGGCCCGTCTTGTGCTCGATCTTGAGTTGGCGGGCGGTCTCCAGGTCATTCCACAGTTCGGTGCGGCTGAGGTCGGCCAATGAGACAAGGTCTTTGGCGGTCATGACGATTGAAACGCCCTCCTCAACGGGAGCTTAGCACAGCCACGGACGCGGGGTCCAACGCCATCGGACCCGCCTCGACTTGTTGGTTGGGAAGGAATCCGCTAAGTTAACGGACTCAATGAGGGGGCATCGATGGTCGCGATCCTGGAAGCGTTCATCTATGGGCTGCTATGGGTCGTCGCGCACGTCCTCTGTTATGCCGCGGGGGAGCTGATCCTCTGGGCGGTCACGCTCGGCCGCCACCGCCCGCGGCTGACCCGAAAGGACGCGACCGAAACCCGATCTTCATTGTTGGAGGAGCTCAGCTTCTACGTCGGGCTGGCCTTCTGGATCGTCGTGATCGGGCTGGTCGTCGGGGTCGTCCTCTGATCGCGCATGATCCCGTCTGTTGACACCCCAAGTTTTCCGCCGCTATAGTGCATTCGTCATTTGTCCAGACCCATGCGGCAAAACGCGATTTGTCCATCCACGATCAGCGCACCGCCCCGCAACGGAAGGAGGGCGTCATGAAGGTCTATATGAATGGCGAATTCGTCGAGGAGGGCGAGGCCAGCGTCAGCGTATTCGACCACGGCCTGCTCTATGGCGACGGCGTCTTTGAGGGGATCCGCGCCTACGAGGGCTACGTGTTCAAGCTGGAAGAGCACCTCGATCGTCTGTATGACAGCGCCAAGGCGATCGAACTGGAGATCCCACTCTCTCGAAACGAGATGCGTGAGGCAATCTTAGAAACCTTGCGGGCCAACGAGGTCGACACGGCCTATATTCGCCCGGTCGTGACCCGCGGCGTCGGGGACCTCGGGATCGATCCCACCAAGTGCAAGCAGGGGGCCTCGGTGGTCATCATCACCAAGGAGTGGAAGTCGCTCTACCCCGAAGAGGTCTACCAGAAGGGCATGAGCGCGGCGGTCGTCTCCACGCGAGTGAAATCCCCCGAGAGCCTCCCGCCCAGCGTCAAGTCGCTCAACTACCTGGCCAACATTCTGGCCCGCATTGAGGCGAATCACTTGGGCGTCGACGAGGGGATCATGCTCGACCCGAACGGCTTCGTCGCCGAAGGGACCGCCGACAACTTCTTCATGATCAAGGACGGCGTCCTCTACACGCCGCCGGTGGTGAGCAACCTGCCCGGCATCACGCGAGCGTCCGTCGTTGAACTGGCGCAACAGGCCGGCTATGACGTGATCGAACAGTTCTTCGGCGTCGCCCAGCTCTACATGGCCGACGAAATGTTCCTGACGGGCACGGCCGCCGAGATCGCACCCATCGTCCGAGTCAACAAGCGGGCCATCGGCGACGGCACGCCGGGACCGATCACGCATGATCTGCGCGAGCGCTTCATGGCGATCACCGGCACGCCCGAGACCGGCACGCCGATCCGTTAAGCATTGACCTTGGAAAGGGAGCCCATCGCCATGCGATCCTCGTTCGGCCGAATGTGCTGGATCGGGCTGTTTGCCATCGCGTTGCTGGCCGGCGGCGTCGCCGCTGCCACCGCCCAACCGGCGGATGCCCAGAGGGCGTCATCAGAGCCGGAGTGGGCCCTTGGGATTCACGCCAACTTCCCGTTTTTGGGGATCAGCCTCCGGCATTGGCCCAACGATCGACTGGGCTATGAGTTGAACCTGGCGCCGATTCCGCGCTGCGATCCGCCCGACCCCGTTGAGCCGCCGGAGCCCGGACCGCCGGATGAGCCCCGGCCGATCGAGCGCCCCGACTACGAGTGCCCCAATCGGCTGGAGTTGTTGACGTCCGCACGCGGCCTCTGGCGGATCAGCGACAACCCGCGGGCCGACTTCTACATCACGGCCGGCCCGTCGGCCACGCTCCGCTTCGGCGACGAGAACTCGCCGACGCTCGAGGAGCCGTTCTTCGCGACGCTGGCCGAGATCAAGATCGCCGACTGGCCGATCGAGCGCGTCCATCCGGTGGTGGACTACGGCTTCGCGCTCAACCTGAGCAACGTCTTCGACTTCCGCTGGATCGCCGGCGGCGTCGGGTTCCACTACGCGTTCTGACAAGCACGAGCGGGCAACGGCCCGCATCCTGATGGAGTGTGATCAGGCATTATGACGGATTCGACGGTCCGCGTTCGCTTTGCGCCCAGCCCGACGGGCGAGCTCCACGTCGGCGGGGCGCGGACGGCGCTGTTCAACTGGCTTTATGCGCGCCAGCATGATGGCACGTTCGTGCTGCGCTTCGAGGACACGGATCTGGAGCGCAATCGCCCGGATCTGATCGACCCCATTCTGGACAGCTTCCACTGGCTGGGGCTTGATCCGGACGAAGGTCCGTTCTTCCAGAGCGAGCGCCTTCCGACGTATCAGCAGCACGCGCATCGACTCCTGGATGACGGGCAAGCGTATCGCTGCTACTGCACGGCCGACGAGCTGGAAGCGAAGCGCCAGCAGGCCCTGGATGCGAAGCGGAAGCCGCTCTATGACGGTCATTGCCGGCATCTCACTGCGGAGCAACGCCGAGCGTTCGAGGATGAGGGCCGAACACCCGCATTGAGGCTGGTCTCGCCGCCGACGGGCTCGACGGTCGTGCACGACCGCGTGCGCGGCATTGTCGAGTTCGACAACGCGGAGATCGACGACTTTATCATCATGCGCTCCGATGGCCGGCCGACCTACAACTTCGCCGTGGTCGTCGACGACGTCACCATGCGCATGACGCATATCGTTCGCGCCGACGAGCACCTGAACAACACGCCGAAGCAGATCCTGATCTATGAAGCGCTCGGCGCTGATCTTCCCGAATTCGCCCATGTTCCCATGGTGCTGGCGAAGGATCGCTCCAAACTCTCCAAGCGCCACGGCGCGACGGCCGTGCAGGAGTATCGCGACAAGGGCTATCTTCCAGAAGCCATGGTCAACTACCTGGCTCGATTGGGCTGGTCCCACGGCGACCAGGAGATTTTCCATCGGGATGAGCTCATCGAAAAGTTTTCCATTGAGGACATCAACCCGTCGGCGTCGATCTTCGACGACGAGAAGTTCACCTGGCTGAACCATCACCACATCATGAACGGCGATCCGGAGCGGATTGGGCGATTGACACGCGCGTTCGCTCTTGAACACGGGATCGTCACCGACGAGGAGGCCGAGGGCATCCCCGAGGCGCGCTGGACGGCCGTCGTTGAATTCCTCAAGGAGCGCCGAGAAACGCTGGCCGCTCTGGCCGAGGGGGCTGTCCCCTTCCTGACCGACCGCATCCCGTTTGACCCGGGAGCCGTCGAGACGCACCTCACGCCCGAGAAGGCATCCTTGCTCAATGACCTCGCCGCCATGATCCGCGAGCTTCCGGAGGATCGGTTCAACGCCGACGCGCTGAACGAGCGGATCCGGGATTGGCTCGCGCAGCAAGACCTCAAGTTGGGGGCCGTCGCCCAGCCCTGCCGCGTCGCGTTGACGGGCCTCGACAAGGGGCCCGGATTGTTTGAGACGATGGCGTTCCTTGGCCAGAAGCGGACGGTCCAGCGCCTGGAGCACGCCGTTCTGCTCGCCAACCAGGGCGCGTCGTCGACATCTCCATGAGGATCACCGGCGGCGCATTGGGCGGGCGGCGACTCCGCACGCCGGACACGGCCGACATCCGGCCCATGCGCGATCAAGTCCGGATGGCGCTGTTCAACATCCTGACCGACGTCGTCGTTGACAGTCTGTTTCTCGATCTGTTCGCGGGGACGGGCAGCGTCGGCTTGGAAGCCCTCAGTCGGGGGGCGGCCCGCGCCGTCTTCGTCGATCGAGGACGCGATGCGCTCCAATTGCTGAAACAGAACGTCGATGAACTCGGTGTGGCTGAGCGGGCCGAGATCATCGCCGACGACGTCTTCAACGCGCTCGATCGCTTTGACCCGGAAAGTGAGACGTTTGACCTCGTCTTTATTGGACCGCCTTATGGCTACGACTTGGCGCCGAAGACCCTCCGACAGCTTGGCCATGGCGACGTGCTCGCCCCCGATGCCATCGTCATCACCGAGGTCTTCAAAAAGGAAAGCGTGTCCGAACGGTACGATGATCTTCACCTGTTCGACGAGCGCCGCTACGGCGACAATCGGTTGATCCTCTACCGACGGGGTGCCGACGCCGGAGAATCGCGAGCTTCGACCGGTCAGGGAGCAGATCCCGACAGATCGGACGGCGCTGATTGCGGCAAGCCGAAGACCCGATCAAAGCGTTCCAACGCGGAGCGATCCCCTTGAAGGTCGATGGCGCCAGCGTCGACCGCCTCGTGGAGGTCCCGTTGGCGCGAGGCGACGGCCAGGAACGTCGTTGTGTCGGTGATTAGAACGAGGTCGGGAACCTGCGCGTGACCTTGGCCGGTCTCGAGCGTGCCGTCCTGGACGGAGAACCGGAACACCTCGTCGTCGATCCGCAGCTCGTAGGTCTCGCGCAGGTTCCGGGCCTCGTGGGGCCGGAACGTGATGCGCGCGGCCAACACCAGCCAGCCCGGCTTGAAGTCGTCTTCCGGACGCGGCTCCCCCAATTGGGAGATCCCCCACTGCCCCAGTGCGATCACCGCCGACTCCAGCCCGCGGCCGAACTCGGTCAGTTCATAGACGTCGGAGTCGGCCGGGGGCGGCAGATGGCGCTTGCGAATGACGCCGTGGCCTTCCAGGTGCTTGAGGCGCTCCGCGAGGAGGTTGGTCCCGATACCCGGCATCCCATCCAGCAAGTCCGTGTAGCGCTTCGGGCCGATGAGGAGTTCGCGGATCAACAGCAGGGTCCAACGGCCCCCGACGACGTCGAGCGCTCGGGCCACCGAGCAGTACTGGTCGTAGCGTCGCTTGGCCATGGCAAGGCCAGGGTACACCCCGACGCTCAATAGATCAATAGCAAGGACTTGACTTTCATATAGTCGTACTATATGATTTGCAAGCATCAGGCCGCAGGGGGAATCTCATGCAGAGGACACGGACGCATCAAGGCGATCGACTGTTGCGAACAGCCCTCATGGCCAATGCCATTTTCTCAGGCATCACCGGGGCGACACTGGTCGCCGGATATGCACGGATCGGCGTGTCCATGGGGTTGGATCGTCCTGCCTTGCTGCCCGGGCTCGGCCTCGCGCTGTTGCTTTTCGCGGGCGGGCTCGTGCTGCTGGCGCGTCAACCGACGATCGGGCGGACTTGGACGCTCGTCGTCTCTGGCGCCGACGTCGCCTGGGTTGTCGCCAGTGGCGTGCTCTTGCTGATCGGGCCTGAGCCGCTCACGATCACGGGCAAATGGCTGATCGGCATCGTGGCCGACATCGTCGCGGTCTTCGCGGTGCTGCAGCTCTGGGGACTCCGGCGACGAAGCGCGTAGAAATCCGTGCAACTCGGGACGGCGGATCCGCCTAGATCCCGGCCGCGACCGCGCGATCGATCTCCAGGGCTCCACCGGCGCGTCGTCGTCGACGATGAACGCCACGCGCACGCCGGGCGAAGGGCTGTTCGGCTCGATCAGGATCTCGTGTCCCGCAATCGCCGCGCCGAGGTCGTCGACCTCGAAGGCCACGTGCGTCACCGTCTGTACCAGCTCGGGAAGCGAGCAATCCGGATCAAACCGCATCCATTCGATCCCATACGGCCTCGCATCGTTTCCCAAGACAGGCATCTTCGATGGGGAAGACGGCGTTCGTTCTCGCGCCGTTCGGTCGTCGGAATGCCGATGTGATGGTAGCGGCGCATGGGGATCTGAACGGCTCCTTAGAAGCAGTCCCCTTTGAGGCGCTGATACCCCTGCTCGAGGAGTTGGGCCAACTCGTCAAACAGGGCCTCGTCGACCGAGGTGAAGTTGAAGCAGGACTTGCCCTGCATCCGGCGTTTGAGCTCATCCGAGGCGCCGTCGAGCAGGGCAGGGTACATGTAGACCGGCATCAGGTGGAAACTGACGTAGCGTTTGCGGATCCAGACCTCGCCAACGTCGAGGGGCCTCTTCCATTTGGGCGAGTCATCTGTCTGTAAACCGTAATGGTCGGATTCATCGGCTTTGATGTTGAGTTCTGCGCGAAGGGCAGCAAAATCGCTTTCGGGGCTTGGAACACGGCCTCATCGTGAGATTCGCTCATCGTCGCTCCGATTCTGGGGGATCCTCAGGGTCCCGGTCTTGATCCCGTTTCATATACTCGTGGATCTTTCTGTCTTCCCATTCTTTGCCAAACAGGCCGGGTACGCCAAAGATTCCGACGGCATGGCCCGCCAGGCCGATGCCCCAGCCAACAGCGGCCAGACGAACCAGAGGTAGTCTGACGAGGTCACGAAGTTGATAACCACCAACGACGCGTTCACCAAGAGATAAATGGCTGCGTGGATATAGAAGCCCTTCAGGGCCTCAACGTGTCGCTTCGCCCGGCGATAGCGTTCTTGCTCGTCCATCGGACACCTCCTCCGCCATAGCGCCTGAATTATGCGGTCGCTGGGCGTCGAGCGACAGCGACCGAGCTCAGGGCTCGATCACGCGGAACGTGCCATCGCCCTTGCCGAGCGCATAAATGGGATCGCTGACCGCGTTGACGTCGGTGACGAACAGATCCAGGATCGCGTCGCGGTTGAAGTCGGCCAGGACGGCATCCATGGAGCTGCCGCGACCCGGCAAGCCGACGTCTTCGACGCCCCGCATCTCGAACGTCCCGTCGCCGTTGTTGAACGCGACCGTGTTGTTCTGACGGCCGCTGACCCCACCGTTGGCGATCACAAGGTCGAGATCGCCGTCGCGGTCGATGTCGCCCGCTGTGGCCCCATAGCTCATGATCCCGCTGCCAAGCATCAATCCGGCGTCACCGGGGGGCACGGACGTGAACGTGCCGTCGCCATCGTTGAGCGCCAGGGCGTTCTCCAAGTACGGATCCGCCCGAGCGACGAAGAGGTCGACGGCGCCGTCGCCGTCGAAGTCCTCGGCCACCACGGCCGAGCTCGTGCCGCCCTCCGGCAGCCCGACGGAGGGCAATTCGCGCCGCTCAAAGCTTCCGTCGCCCGTGTTGACAAGCAGATCGTCGTTCTCCTCGATCGGCTGGCCGCTCTGGGCACGGATGCCGTTGGCGACATAGAGGTCGAGGCGCCCGTCCCGATTGAAGTCGGCCGCCGCGGCGGCCACGGCGGTGGCGTCGCTCGGAATGCCGGCTTCATCAAGCGCAACGGACGTGAACGTCCCGTCCCCGTCGTTGGTGGCGTAGACCGACGTCTCCGAGTTGGGCACGAACAGATCGAGGTCGCCGTCGGCCTCAAAGTCGGCGGCGACGGCGCTGCCGTTGGTGAAGCCGCCGCCCGGCAGACCGGCCTCATCGAGCGCGACCTGCTCAAAGCGACCCTCGCCGTCGTTGCGCAGGTACCAGTTGTCCTGTCCGATGCTGTTGGAAACGAACAGATCGACGTCGCCATCGCGGTCGAAGTCGGCGGCCGTGACGCCCGTGGAGGCCCCGCCGCTGGGCAGGCCGTACTCATCCAACGCGGCGACGTTGAAGGACCCGTCGTCCATCCCGAGCGCATAGACGTTGTCGGCGGCCGTGTTGTAGCCGTTGGCAACGTAGAGGTCGAGAACCCCGTCATCGTTGAAGTCGGCGGCGGCGGCCTTCGTGGTCTGGCCGCGCGTCGGCAAACCGGACGAGGTGAGATGGGGCTCAGAAGGTCGCGCTTGCCGCATCTGTTGGGATATCGTCTGGAGCTGATGCTCTAGGGATCCTAACCGCGATTCGTTCGTCGTCAGTTCGTCACGAAGCGTGCGGATTTCGTCTTGAATCTCAGTCAGCGTGGTTCGCAGCTCACGCATCGACGAATTGACGCCATCCGTCGTCTCCGTGAGCGTGCCCATGCCGGATTCCACGGCCGTCAGCCGATCCGACAGATCGTCCACTTGCTGGGTGAGCGAGGTGCCGAACCAGATCAACACACCGACTAGAATCAAGCCAATGGCTCCGAATATCGCTTGCGTGCGCACGTCGAGCGTCGCCTCCTTTGTCAGTCACTCCGACAAGCCGATGGATGCGTGAGGGACGAAGGGGATGGGTCGACTCGACCCATCCCCTTCGTGGACACGTTGGTCGGTTTACTCGCGCAGGACGCGGAGCTGGTAGACGCCCTCGCTCTGCTCCACGACGCCGGTGAGCGACGCATCGCCGGCGTCCGCGTTGCTCAGGTCGACGAGCTCGCCGCCCGGGTCGGCGATGCCCTGAACCCGGACGAAGTTGCCCTCGTAGAACTCGAGGTTCTCCTGAATGTTGGGCAGGCGGACCGACGCGGGATTCTGCGGCTGGACGTTGAACTCGGCGTCGCGATCGCCGCCCAGTGACGTGACGACCTCGGCCGAGGCCCGCTGCAACTCGTACTGGTTGCCGGCCTCGGTGAACGTGCCGGTGACCTCAACGAGGCTGCCCGTGCTGAGGTTCTCGGGCACCTCGCCGTCGACGCGCACGCGCATGCCGTAGGCCGAGTCCTGCAGGTAGAACGTCCGCTCATTCAGACCGGCCTGCCCCGGCCCGACGGTGACGAGCCCGCGGATCGTGGTCTCGCTGCCCAGGTTCGCCTCGGTCGCCTCCAGGCGCAGCCAGCCGATCTTGCCGAGCACGCGGCCATCGAGCGTCGGATCGATCGTCTCGTCCTGTTTGATGCACTCGGACGATGCCGACGCCTGCGGGAACGTCGTGTCCAGCGTGTTCTGGGCGTTGGTGAACTCGTCGTAGCCTTCGCCGCCGGCGACGAGGAAGTTGACCGTGGCGACCTTGTAGGTCTCGTCGATCTGCAGCGGCTCGCCGTCGATCGTGACCGAGTCCTCGATGACGCGCTCGCCGGGCGGCTGGCTGAGGTCGTAGGCGTACTGCAACTGCTCCGAGACCTGCAGATAGCGGCCGGACGTCGCCGCATAGCGACTGACGCTGTTCTCCAGCGCCATCATGACCTGTTCACCCGTGATGTCAATCAGCACGATCGTGTTGCCGAAC
>JAHEOA010000161.1 GCA_018609825.1 Candidatus Bipolaricaulota bacterium
CGCGGTCTGGGGCTCCGCCTCCGCAGCGTCGCTTGACTCGGAGGCGGCTTCCGCCTCGGCCTCGTCGCCCGTGGCCCCTTCGGCTTCGGCCTCGGCCTCGGCTTTGGCCTCGGTCTCGGCCTCGGCCTCGGTTTCAGCTTCGGCCTCGGTCTCGGTTCCGGCCTTGGCCTCGGCCTCCGACCCGTCAACCGTCGCGGCCGCTTCCTCGGGCTCCGGCGTCGGCGTGGGGGCCTCCTGAAGCCCTTCCTTGCCCTCCAAGACCGCGTCCGCAATCCGTGAAATGATCAGCTTCGTCGCCTTGATGGCGTCGTCGTTGCCCGGAATGGGGTAGTCGATGGGATCGGGGTCGCAGTTGGTGTCGATCACCGCCACGACCGGAATGCCAAGGCGTCGGGCCTCATGGATGGCGTTGACCTCGATCTCGGTGTCGACCACGAACATGACCTCGGGCACGCGGGCCATGTCCCGCAGGCCTTCGAGGTTGCGACGGAGCTTGTTGATCTCCTTGTGCAGCTTCATCGCTTCCTTGTTCGGCATGCGGTCGAGGTCGCCCTTGCGTTCGTGCTCCTCGAGCTCCTTCATGTAGTCGATGCGCTGCTTGATGACCCCGAAGTTCGTCAGCGTGCCGCCGAGCCAGCGCCGATTGACGTAGTGCGCGCCGCTGCGCTGCGCCTCCTCCTCGATGGTGCGCTGGACTTGGCGCTTGGTGCCGACGAAGAGAACCTCTTTGCCTTCGGCCACCTGATCGCGCACGTAGTGGTAGGCCTCGGTGAAGAGATCGATCGTGCGCTCCAGGTCAATGATGTGAATCCCCTTGCGCTCGGTGTAGATGTAGGGCTCCATCTTCGGGTTCCACTTGCGGACGCGGTGCCCGAAGTGGACGCCGGTCTCCAGCAGCTCCTTAATGGTCAAAAGACCCACATTGTTTC
Source organism: Candidatus Bipolaricaulota bacterium (assembly GCA_018609825.1). The sequence goes on from JAHEOA010000161.1 coordinate 930, forward strand.
CTCCTTTCTCCATTACTGAACGGGAACCAGAACGTCGCCAAACGCTCGCGTCCCGACCATCACCCTCCTTGATCAGGTGTTGCCCACAGCGGTTAAGCCGGGCGCTCCCGTCTCCTCGTCTTCATCGACGGCACTGAGCACACGGCCTTACGCAGTGGGCCATAAGGTTGCGTTCACTATATCAGGCCCGGGTTGGGAGGCGCAACTCATGGGCCCAAACTCGACCCAGAGCACCGATCGGGCCGATCAGGAGCTGGGGATCAGGCCGCTCGCGCGTGTGACGCTCAGGCCGCGCGATTCGAGCTCGTCCAGGAACGGGTTGATGCCGAGGGCGTCGCTGGCGATGTGGCCCGTGATGATCAAGTTCTTGCCCTGGGACTGGAACTCATCCTTGAGTTGCCGCGAGTCGGGGCCCACACAGTGGATGTAGATCACCGTGTCGACCCCGTGCTCAAAATACGCCTTGGCGACCGGATACCCGCCGTTCGTCCCGCACGCGTGGGCGACGACGACGTCGCCGATCGGGTTGTCGGGCGCCCCCACGCGGACGTCGATCTCGGTCTCGGCGTTGCGAAACTCCCCGTGGTTGTCGTAAAGCCGATCGACCACCGATTGAACGGGATCGGACGCGCTCAGCTGCTCAACCGTGGCGGCCATCATGCGTCGGCCGAGCTCGTCCAGCGCCAGATGGACGTTGATGTAGCCGATGTCCAGCATCCGGGCGAACGAGGGCGCATGATCGTAGTTGGCGATCTGCGCGCGACAGCGGGCGTCGTAGATCTTCTCCGCCATGGCGGCCTCGGCGGCGTCCCGGGGGACGCCGTGCTCAACCATCATCTCGACATGGCGATCGAGCACGTCGGGGAAACCGAGCGTGGACGCGCCGCCCTTGGGATGGTGCGAGACGACGAGATCGTACCCGAGCTGATGCGCCAGGAAGAGCTCCGGCGTGTCCATGTCGACCCCGGCGATGACGCGCTCGGCCTCGTCAACGGGATGATAGACGGCGCTGTCGGCGGGAACGTCGACGAAGCCGGCCATGTCGAGCGATAGCTGCATGATCTCGTGCGCGGATAGGCCCATGAGGTCTCACCCGTCACATCGTATCCGACCGTCGGAGCGCAAAGCAACGGCGATCTCGTAAGAACGCGCCGAACGGCGTGGCTCGCGTTACATCTTGACCGGCCTGCGCTGGCTATGATCGGGAAACGGGCAGTGATATCCGATGAACCAACAACGGCGCAACGCTTGCATCCTTCTAGGGGGCCTGGCGGTGATCCTCGGGATCGGGGCCGTGGACGCCTCGGCCGACGTCACCGGCAGCTTCACCACCCATATCGTCATGATGCCCGCCGGCGACCAGTCGCCGGCCTCCGAGGTCGGCATGCTCGAGTTCGACCTGCAGAACGAAATCGACCTCTCGCTCGTCGTCAGCGGGTTCCGCACCACGTTCCACGGCCACTTCGGCCTGGCCGGGGTCGAGGACGTGATCCTGACCATGTCGGTGTTGATCGGCAGTCTCGACGTCGAGACCCAGATGGTCTTCGGGCGCTTCGACGACGACGACACCATCCCCGACAAGGACCAGATCAGCTTCATCAAAAAGCGCGTGACGACCGCGTTCAACTTCGGGGGCGTGACGCTGAAGAACCTGGCCATCTTCGAGGACACCAACTTCCCCCAGACGCCCGAACACGCCTTCGGCGACGTGATGACCATCTCGGGCCAGACGATCAGCGGGGTCTCCATCAAGGCCCAGTCGGGCATATGCGCGGACACGACCCCCAACGCCATCAAGAAACACACCTGGTCGTTCAGCGTGGTGCCCGAATGCCACCAGGAGCCGAAGCCGGATCTGCTCTACACCTACGAGAAGCTGACGATCAACGGCATCCCGATTTCATCCAGCATCACGGGCAAGGCCGTCGTGGAGTGCATCCAGGTCCAGGCCTGCGAGCTGACCCAGACGATTCTGGTCTCCGGCGGGATCGTGCCGCTGTCGGCGACGTTCACCATTGAGGATCTGTTTACGTTCAGCTTCGGAACGGCCACGCTGACGTTCTCGTCCGGGCCGGGATCCCTGTCGGTGACTTTTGACGACACGGGAGACATCAGCCAGATCGGGGTCCAGCTGGCCCCCACGATCAACCCGGACACCAACCCGGCGACGTTGGACATCGACGGCAACGTGGAGCCCGGCGCGGGGCTGACGTCGGGCTCGATCGGCATCGAGGTCACGCGCGGGCTGTTGACGTTCGAGGCCGACGCCAACTTCACCGACGGACCGCCCGCCACGTTCGACGGCGTCGACTTCAGCGTCGACGCCACGATCGACTTCGTCGAGATCGAGGCGACGCTCGCCTTCGAACCGGGCCAGATGGTGGAGATCGAGAGCTTCTGGACCGTCAATTTCTAGCAATTTGTCGGATGCACGGCACTCATGCGGATGGCGCGTCTGGCCTCCAATAGCGTATCCCGCATGGGCCGGCAACGTCCACGGAAACGAGGTCAAGCATGTCCTTGAGGCTGACGTTGATCTTGAGCGCGGTCTTCCTCTTCGGCGCGTTCTCCATCGGCGCGCTGTTCACGACCCAAGCCTGCTTCATGGCGGGCGCCGGCACGGGGTATCCGTCGCTGCAGCAGGCCATCGACCGCGCTGAGCCGGGCTGCACGATCATCCTGCTCGGCGGCACCTACACGGAGAACGTCGTGGTCGACAAGCCGCTGCGCATCGTCCCGCGCGCCCACTCCAAGCCGTTCGCGCTGCTCGGCCAGCATCCGCCGGGGACCTCGTCCGTGGCCGCGTTCATCGACCCCGCGTCGCCGTCGGCGCTGCGCGCGGCCGATCCCGATCAACCCGTCATCGAGATCCGCGCTTCGGAGGTCGAGATCCACGGGCTTCGCACGGACGGCGGCCAAGTCGGGATCTACGCCGCGAACGTCGGCGACGTTCGGCTGATCGACAACACGATCGTCGGGGCCGCAGACGCCGGCATCCGGTTCGACGGGGTTCGCGCAAGCGCTCTCGTCGGGAACACGATCTCCCGAGCGTCGATCGGGCTTGACCTGCAGAGTTCGCAACAGGTCAGGGCGATCGACAACGTCGTACGCCGCAACGGCCAGGGCATCCGACTGACGGACGCCTCGTCCCATACCCTCCGCGGCAACGAGGTCTCGCACAGCCAGACCGTCGGGCTCCATCTTCGGTCAGCATCCCACAATCGGGTGACGGCCAATGCGATCGTCGACAACGCCCCGGGCATCGTCATGGCGGACTCCTCGGGCAACCGTCTCGCGGCCAATCGACTGGACCGCAACGACGGGGCGCTGCGGGTGCGCGGCACCGAGATCACGCACTACGTCCATGAGATCGCCCGCGATAACCTCGTCAACGGGCGCCCCATCTACTACCTCGTCGACGCTCGGGGCGTCGCGATCGGCCCCGACGCCGACCCGGGCTACCTCGCACTGATCCGCAGTCGGGACGTCCGCGTACGGGGCGTGAGGCTTCCTGAGGGATCCCAAGGCCTGTTGATGATCGACACTCGCGACAGCCGCGTGGAGAACGTGGCGGTTCCGGCCAGTGCACAGGGCCTTTACCTGCAAGCCTCGCATGACAACGAAATCGTCAACGCTCGGATCGAGCGAACGCGCGCCAGCGGCGTCACGCTCGCCCACGCCTCCGGCAACCGACTGGCCGAGAGCGTGGTCCGCGCCAACGACGGTCACGGGATTCTCCTCCAGGACGGGAGCGCCAATACCCTTGTGGACAACGAGGTCCGCGATAACCCGGACTCCGGCGTTTTCGTGTCGGGCAGTCGCGGCGTTCGGCTCATCCGCAACCGCATCCGGAACAATTGGGTCGGGGTCTATCTCCAGGGCGGGGGCGAGCACCGACTGACCGACAACGCGATCGCCAAGAGCCAGTTCGCCGTCTTCGTCGAGGGGACCGCGACGAATCGGTTCGAGAACAACCGGCTGACGGACAACCGCCACGCGTCCAATCGACCGGCGCTGCTCGAGGCGTCCGCCGATGAATCCACCCCATGACCGTGTCCATGACGCGCAAAGCGCCCACCTGGTGCCGACAGGATGGCGGGGTTGCACGGCCCGTACGCCCGTATCGACAACCGACCCTTGTCGTGCAAGAGCGTGCGTGGCATGACGTTGAGACACACACAAGGCGACACATGTTTCAGAGGGGTTGACGGACAGGACCAATCGGGATATGATTAGTCTACGTTTGGAGCGTCGGCTTCAGCTGGAGTCCAGGCTTCGGCGGCCATGCGACAAATCACGAAGGGCAGGAAACAAAGCTGCGTCCATGAGGACGCAACGAAAGGGCGAGACGAGCGAAATGGCAAGCTCGAGAACGGGTCTCGCTAATAGACGCGTCGAGCATCGTTCCGACGCTGGCAGTCCAAAAGACTTTCGGTGGAGCGATAAGGGCAATTCCGGCGAAATCCGGATGCGCAAAGCTACAGGTCCTTCCTCGTTTGCTTCCGTGAATCAGGACGGACGGCTGAGCTGCCGACTTCACCTCATGACCCATGAGGAGGAGTATCGTGACAAGGTGGTTCAGCCTCGGTCTCATCAGCCTTCTGTGCATATCGATCGCAGGCGCGGCCCAGTCCAGTAGTTCAGAGGGCCCGCTCGGCGACTACGGCGACGCGCCCGACGGTCTGTCGACGGAGTACGTCCACAACTTCGAGCCGGGCCGCGACGGCCACTTCCCCACGCAGTTCCGAACGGCCCGCGAGGGCGAGGAGATCGACTACGTCCTGCACCGTTTCCCGGAGGAGGAGATCTACCTCGGCCAGCTCGTGACGACCGAACGGAACGCGCAGCTGGTCGACCGCGACCTCGACGACGGCTGGGACCCGAGCAGCTTTGTGGCGTGCAGTGCGGCCGCGCTCGAAGTATTCGTCACGATCCCCGAGACCGCGGGCGAAGACGAATTCTATCTCAATGCGTTGTTCGACTGGGACCACGACGGCCGGTGGAGCGGCGCCTCCATCTGCAGCGTCGACGAGGGCGAGCGTCAGGTCCGCGAGTGGGGCCTTCAGAACCTCGCCTTGCACGAGGCGCCCTACAACCTCGGGCCCGGTTTCCAGGGCACGATCACGCTGCCGGCCGTGACGACGGGCGACATGCCGGGCGAGCTCTGGACCCGCTTCACGGTCACCACCGAGCCCGTGGACGAAGCGAGGTTTACGCCCGTGCAGCAAGGGGGCCAAGGTTGGGTCGGCCAGGGCGACTTCGAGTACGGTGAGACCGAAGACTACTTCAGCTGCCTGTTGTTCGACGCGGACAAGCCGCTCGAGGGCTGCCCGTCGCCGCTGCTCACCCAGCAGCCGATCGACCCGCCGCCGAGCGGGGCGACCCCGACCGCCGTGGACGACGCCTCGTCCACGCCGCCGTCGACCGCCACCGATGTCGCCGTCCGGGTCAACGACACCGATCCGAACGATCAGCCCCTGACCGTGTCGGAGACGACGCAGGCGTCGAACGGAACGGTCGCGATCAATGCGGACGGCGACGTGACCTACACGCCCGATAATGGCTTCACCGGCACCGACCGGTTCAACTACACCGTCTGCAATCCCGACGGACTCTGCGACACGGCCAACGTCGTCATCACCGTGGCCCAGACCAACGGCCCGCCCGTCGCCGAGGACGACGCCGCCACCACGCAACCGGGCAGCGACGTCAGCGTCAGCGTCCTCGACAACGACATCGATCCCGACGGCGACCCGCTCGCCATCGTCGACAGCACCGACCCGTCCAACGGCAGTGTGAGCTGTTCCGAGATCGCCTGCACCTACACCCCCGACGACGGCTTCACGGGAACCGACACGTTTCAATACACGATCAGCGACGGCAACGGCGGCACCGACACAGCGACCGTGACGATCACGATCCCGACCCCGAGCGCCGACCTGTCGGTCAGCAAGGACGGGCCATCGCAGGTGAACGAGGGTCAGGGCTTCAGCTATTCGATCACCGTGGCCAACAACGGCCCGAACGACGCGACCAACGTCGCCGTCGTCGACACGCTCCCTGAGGACGTGGAGTTCGTCAGTGCGACCGGCGCCGGCTGGAGCTGCGGACTGTCCAACGGGACCGTCACCTGCACGCGATCCACGCTGGCCGCCGGAGCGAGCGCCTCGGTCACGATCGCCGTGACGGCCCCCGAGACGGTCGCCACGCTGCTGAACACGGTCCGCACCAGCGCCGATGAGGAGGACCCGGACGACGGAAACAACACCGACGAGGAAGAGACCCAGGTCGTCAACACGACGCTCGGCATCTCCGTTGTCAAGAGCGCTTCACCGACGTCGGTGCCCGAGACGGGCGGCGAGGTCACTTATACCATCGAGATCACGAACGCCTCCGACGTCGACGGGGTCACCATTGAAGACATCAGCGACGATCAACTCACCGACCTGGATCTCAACGCCATCTGTGGCGTCCCGTTCACGCTGGCCCCCGAGGCGAGCACGACGTGCAGCGTCTCGACGCCGCTGTCGGGCCAGGCCGGGGAGATTCACACCAACACGATCACGGTTACGGGCGAGGACGACGACGGCGATCCCGTCTCCAACTTCGACGACGCGACGGTGACGTTCTCCGACGTCCTGCCGAACCTCTCGCTGAACAAGTCGCCGAACGTCACGACGGTGCCGGAGACCGGCGGCGACGTGACGTTCACAGCGACCGTGACCAACGCGGGCGACGAGGACGTGACGCTGACGTCGCTCGTCGACAGCCAGTTCGGCGAGCTCAGCGCCGAGTGCGGCCTCGGATCCAGGGTTGATTTAACCCCTGGTGAGACCTTCGATTGTGAGTTCACCCGGGAGATTTCGGGCAACGCCAGCGGCGCCGCCCACGCGAACACGCTCAACGCCATCGCCGAGGACGACGACGGCAACTCGGTCGACGTCCAGGACACGGCGACGGTCGAATTCGCGGACGTCGCCCCGAACATCTCGGTGATCAAGACGGCCAGCCCGACGTCGGTGCCGGAGACGGGCGACAGCGTCTCGTTCGTCATCAACGTGGTCAACGACGGCAAAGAGCCGGTCACACTTAACTCGCTCACCGACGACCAGTTCGGGGTCCTCAACGGCCGAGGTGACTGCTCGATCCCGCAGCAACTGAGCGCCGGCGCGAGCTACGAGTGCGCCTTCGACGAGACGCTTAGCGGCAACGCCAGCGGCCCGGATCACGTCAACGTCGTCACCGCCGAGGCGAGCGACGACGAGGCCAACACGGTCAGCGCTCAAGACAGCGCGACCGTCGGCTTCACGAACGTCGATCCCGATCTTGTCGTGACGAAGATGGCGAACAAGACGTCGGTGCCCGAGTCCGGCAGCGACGTGACGTTCACCGTGACGGTCGAGAACCGCTCCGGCGAGGCCGCGACCCTGACCTCATTGAGCGATGACGTCTTCGACGACCTGGACGGGGTCGGCAGCTGTACAATGCCTCAAGAGATCAACGGCCAGGGCAGCTATCAGTGTGACTTCACGGAGACGATCTCCGGCACCGTCGGCCAGGACCACGTCAACACCGTCACCGCCGAGGCGAGCGACAATGAGGGGAATCCCTGGAGCGGCCAGGACAGCGCGACGGTCGCGTTCAGCGACGTGCCGATCGACATCGCGGTCGCCAAGACGGCCAGCCCGACGTCCGTCCTTGAGACGGGCGGCGACGTGACCTTCACGGTCGAAATCACGAACAACGGGCCCGCTGACGTCACGCTCGATGCGCTGCAAGACGACGTCTTCGACGACCTCAATGGCGTTGGCACGTGCGCGGTGCCGCAGACGCTCTCGGGCAACGGCGGAACCTACGCGTGCGAGTTCACGGAGACGCTAGTGGGCGACGCCAGCGGCCCGGATCACGCCAACACCGTCAGGGCCGACGTCTCCGACGCCAGTGGCGACACCGACAGCGAAAGCGACAGTGCCACCGTCGCGTTCACGAACGCCGAGCCGAGCATCTCGGTGACCAAGACCCCTGATCGGTCGTCGGTTCCCGAGACCGGCGGCGACGTGACGTTCACCGTCGTCGTGACCAACGACGGCGTCGAGGACGTTGAACTGACCTCGTTGGCCGACGACGAGTTCGGCAACCTCAACGCCGTCGGGGACTGCGACCTTCCGCAGGGCTTGGCCGCAAACGGCGGTAGCTACGAGTGTGCATTCACGGAGACCATCTCGGGCAACGCCAACGGGCCCGTCCACGACAACACCGTCA
>JAHEOA010000162.1 GCA_018609825.1 Candidatus Bipolaricaulota bacterium
AGTTGCGCGGCGCGTACCGGAGCCACGAGGCGAAGTCGCACCGCGTGCGCGCGGAGCCGACGGACTGGCCGTACTGGGTGATTCGGGGCGAAGCGTACGAGCGCCTCGACGTCGAGACGTTCGGGCAGCGGGGCGAGCGGGCCGAGCCGGGCCACCACCGCCAGCGCTCGACGCGGCGGGGCCGGACGACGGTGCGCTATCGCCAGTACCCGCACGCCGCCGACGCCGAGCGCGTGCGCGACCTCTGCCTGCACGAGCTGTTCATGCAGTTCCCCGACGTGACCGTGGTCGACGCGCCGCGCAAGCCGAACGAGGGTGAGCGGCTCATCGTCCTCGGCGACTGGGACGAGATCCGCGACTACTGGCGCAAGGTCTTCCAGCAGCAGAGCCCGATCGGCGCCTATCACGAGATCCGGCTCATCAACTGCTTCGCGAGCGTCGAGGAGATCCAGGCGTTCGCCAACCGCTTCCACGAGCGATTGCCCGACGACGACAAGCGGGGCGGGCTCTCGGCGTTCACCGTCACGCCCAGCGACGCGCAGAAGCACCGCTACGAGAGCGGCGAGGAGGTGACGGATTGGGCACTGCAGTTCCCGTTCAGAGCGCAAAAGTGACCTACGAGCCGGTCCGGCCGCCGAGCCCGGCGGCGCCCGATCCCGCCGACCTGCATCCGCGCGTGGCGTGGTGGGACGGGGTGCGGTTCTTCGACGCCCACCGCCGTCGCTACGTGGCGATCCAGCAGCCCCTGTGGATCACTGGCGATACGCACAGCGAGACGTACGGGAAGATCTTGGCCGCTCAAGCGCGGCGGGTCTATCGCGCGGGCGAGCCGCCGCAGGCGATGACGTGGCTGGAGCGGGTCTGGTCCCGGGACGGCGATCCCTATCAGCGTCGCGTCGACTGGCCGCTGCTCGTCTGGAAGGGGCGCTCGTTCCGCTGCGACGGGCGGCTGCTCGCCGTCGGCTACGTCCGGATCGAGGACCGACCGATCGCGTCCGACGTCGCGGTAGTCCGCTGCGTGAGCTGCGGCTACGAGAGTTGGAGCGACGGCTTCGTCTCGGCCGCGTACGACACCGATCCGACGACGGGCTTGCCCCGACAGGCCAAGCGCGTCGGCTGCCGCCGCTGCCGATCGCGCCATCTCCGGCAGGTGGGTCGGGATCGGCTCGATCGCGGGCAGCGGGCGATCGACATCCGCGTCGCCTGGGCCGAGCGTCAGCCCGAGGAGGTCGACGACACGCGATGACCGAAGACGTCAGCATGGAGGCCGTGCTCGATCGCATGGAGGTGGCGTTGGCGAGCTACGTCGCCGCGCTGCAGGCGATCCGGCAGGGCGAGGAGGTCGAGGGCGTCCCGCCGCCGCGTCAGGTGGTCCGGCCCGACGATCTGGTCGGGGCCACCTTCAGCACGCGACAGGCCGCCGATCACGCCTTCCGCTCGCTGGTCGCGTCGGTCCCGTTCCGGGGCGTCGACTACCTGATCCCGCTCCGCCTCGGCGGCGACGACTGGCAGGCCGAGCTGTTGTTCGTCGTGCGCTTCGAGGACGATCAGCTGCTCGTCCGGCAATATCGCGGCGAGTTCGGCATGCCCGACGCCGCCGACGAGCAGACGCGAGATGTGCCGAAAGGAGAACCTGACGGTGGCTAGCTACCGCGAGCCGCAGACCGGATTGCTGTTCGACCTCGACGACTTGGCGATGTCGCTCTGGAACCTCGCCGGTCAGGGGTTGCAGGACGAGCCGTCAGCTTACGACACGGCCGACGGCGAGGGGGTCCAAGTGCAGGTAGCCCGCGTCGTCGACGAGATCGTCCAGGGCCAACGGACGAGTCGAGTCGAGGCGGTCGTGCGAACCGGCGGGGGCGACGAGATCGAGTTGACGTTGATCCGCGATCGGCGAGGTCGACAGGTGATCGCGTTCCCCGACGCCAGTTGGCAGTCGACGTGGGCGGCGATCGACGCGGAGGCGAGCGCGCATGGCTGAGTACGAGGGCGAGGCGATCCTGACCTGGCTGCAAGCGATCCATCCCGAGCGAGATCGGGTCGTCGTGGACATCGAGTTTGCCAAGCGACGAGCGCCCCCGGCCGCCGAGTCGATCCACTACGAGGCGGGGCACGTCGACTCGGCGCGACGGATCGTGCGGGTTGATGGGTCGAGCGAGGCGACACCGTTCGTCGTCGCCACGCCCGTCGATGCCAAGCTGCCGCGGCGCGTCTATACCTACGTCCCGGCGTCGCTCGACTGGATCGAGGTCGGCGCCGACCGGGTCATCCAACGGATCGCGGAATGGCATCCGGATCGGTGAAGCTTCGTGCGGGGGCTCGGTCGCGAGGGCGATCGGTCGGGTCGGTCCTTCGGTGGATGCGCGGCGGGTTCGATTTGAGCCAAGCGTGGAAACCTCGGAAACGTTTTGATACCCCATAAGCGTATGGCATTCCGTGGCGAAGGCACCTGGAAGCAATGCAAGGCGACGGCCAAGAACACCGGGGAACGGTGTCAGAATCCAGCCGTCAAAGGCTGGGACGTCTGCCGCCATCATGGCGCGGGCAACCGCAAAGCGCCGAAGCGGGATGGCTCGCCCGCCGTCCCTGGCGGTCGTCCGCCGATCCATAACCGTTACGCCGAGTTCTTCAACGCCGACGATCAGGAACGCCTGGAGAAGGTGACGATCGACGAACGGCTGCTGGAGCTGAGCGACGAGATCGAGCTGGGGCGGGAGCGGGTCGCGGCGCGGCGCGAGTTCGTCAACGTGGGCGAGAGCCTGGAGGCCGTGAAGCGGCGCAAGGCACTCGTCGAGGAGGCGCAAGAGGTCAAGGACGAGCTGGACTACACCATCCGCAATCCCGAGATCGAGAACCGCCAGGAGCGCTTCGCCCAGGCCGATGCGCGCCTGAGCGAGGTCCTGAGCGAGATCCACATGATCGAGAACTCGCTGATGTCGCAGTTCATGGCGATGGCCGAGCAACGGAAGGAAGAGGATCACGTCCGCAAGCTGACGCAGTCCGACGCGAGTCGGCGCAAGGACCTCTACGACGTCATCTATCGCGAGCAGGCGTACGGGATCGTCGCGCAGATCCAGACCATCGTCCTGAACCGGATCAGCGAGTTCTTCGGCGACGATGCGCGGGTGCGGCAATACCGCTCGGCGATCGCGGGGGATCTGCGGCGGCTGGCGTCGATGGAGATGGAGGACGCGAACGGACAGCAGGGCAGCAACGATGGCGAGTAAACAAGGCCCCGTTCGCCACGGCGTCTATCACGAGGCAGCCAACGTCATCGACCCGTCCGGTTGGGTCGAGCCCACGACGCTGGAGGCGTTCATCGAGGACGAGTTCTGGCCGGAGGTCAGCCGCGTGGAGGGCGAGACGGTCCACGCCCCGCACCATCTCCGCTGGGCACGGCTCATGGAGGCGTGCTTTACCGGCGACGTCGAGACGCAGAAGAACCTCGCGATCGTCGCGTTCCGCGGCAGCGCTAAGAGCGCGTTCGCCAAGGCGGTGATGGCGCATCGGCTACGCGAGCACGAAGCGGGTCGGTTGCACATCCCCTACTGGATGCACAGTCAGAACGAGGCCCAGTCGCACCTGCGCAAGCTCAAGGAGTATATCGGGCGGAAGGCCGTTCGGGATTGGCGGTGGCGCGACCAGACGTTCGGCGAGGCGGTCATGCGCTATCGGCGCGGCGACGCGACCTTCGAGGCCGAGCCGCGCGGCGTCGATGCCGGGGCGCGCGGCGGCCG
>JAHEOA010000163.1 GCA_018609825.1 Candidatus Bipolaricaulota bacterium
AGCGGACGCTGGAGTGGGACCCGTCCGAAGAATGGACCGCGAAGAACCCGGCGGACCTAGAGCCCGAGGAGGTCCCCCACCTTTCACAGCAGCCGCAGTACCTTGGCGACCTGCTCGATCAGATCAAGGACAGCATCTCCTCCATGAGCGAGGAGGCGAAGCAGATCCAGGCCCAGGTCGAGGAAGCTCGCACGATCATCCAAGACGCCCAGGCGCCGGAGGAGTTCGATGAGCTGTTGGAGTACGCCCAGGGCTTCGACGATCCGGCCCTATCACAGATCAAGAACATCATCAACGATCGTCGCCTGGAGCTGGGCTTCGAGTACGACAAGGCGAGCGGCCAGTTCTATGACCCGTCGGCGGCGCCTGCAAACCAGCAGGCCAGTGACGAGTCGGAGCAACAGGAGGAGCTGGTCTAAATGCTGCGGATCAGCCCGTCGCTTCTCGACAGCTTCGAGTATTGGCGCAACGGCGACTTCGACGCGGAGCGCGAGGCGGAGGTCTACACGGACCTCCTCTCGCGCATCCGGGGCGAGCCCGTGGAGCGCAGCGATGCCATGCTGCGCGGCGAGGCGTTCCACAAGGTGCTGGAGACCGGCCAGTCCACCGTGACGGTCGAGAACCTACCCTACACCTTCGACGCCGACTCCCTCCGGCAGATTACGCTGCCGGAGGGGATGATCCACGAGGCGTGGGGCGAGCTGACGATCCCTGAGCTAGACGTCCGCATGAAGCTCCGCGCGGACGGCCTATGGGGCAACGAGGTCCATGAGATCAAGACGACCTCGCGGATCTCGACGGACAAGTACCTCAACAGCGTCCAGTGGCGGGCGTACCTGTTGGCGTTCAACGCGCAGTCCGCCGTCTATCACCTCTGCAAGCTCAAGGACAACCGCGAGGGCGTCTGGTCGGTGATCGACTATCAGCCGATCCGCCAGTACGCCTATCGCGGGATGCGCGACGAACTGGTCCGGCGCCTACGGGAGTTCGTGGACTTTCTCGACGCCGAGGGGCTGACCGAGTACCGCCGCGAGGCGGAGTTGCAGAAGGCTTGAAGGAGGCACCATGGAGATCCCAAGTGGCGCATTGCAGTTGATCGAGGCGGACGGAGGCCAGAAGTGGCTCAAGGAAGCTGTGGCTACATATAGCTATGACGCTGGTACGCTGTCGGTGGGCTTGGACTATGAAGGCGTGCATGTGACCCGATTGGACGCGGACGGGACAGAGATCGGCACGCGCCACCTCAGCCTGGACGACTTGGCTGACATGATAACCGCTAAAAACGTTCCCCCGAATCAGCACCCACTGTTTTACGAGGACGTGCCATACTGAAATAGTTAGGAGGAAGTCATGACCCGCGAACAGACGCGCAAGCCGTCGATGGAGGCCGCCGTCCAACAGGTTGCACAGATGAACCGAGCGGAGATCCGGGCCGCCAAGTACGGCGAGCGCGAGCCGATGCTGCCGTTGCGCCCACGGCCTCAGTCCGTGGACACTCGGCCACAGAGGTCAAGGACCCGCCCCGTGAACGGGGCAGGCTTGTAAGAGCCTGAACTTGACCAGCCTAAGCTCGAAGGAGCTACGTTATGGGCGAATACATAGGCACTCCAGGGTGCGAGGCCAGCTCTGGACCCTGCGGCAAGCGATTAAACAGGTGTAAACGGGTTAAGCCAGTGTCGCTTGCGATAAACCGCCCAATAACATTGGCGAGGCCGACATTTACCCGCGTAAGCGGAGGCGGCTTTTGCCGCAGAAAGGCGCATAATGCAGAGCGTTTTCGTGCTGGATACGAATAAGCAACCGTGCGACCCCGTGCATCCGGCGGCAGCGCGCAAGCTGCTGGATCAAGGGCGAGCAGCCGTGTTCAAGCGCTATCCGTTCACGATCATCTTGAAGGAGGAACGCCAGCGTGAACCCAAGCCCCTACGTCTCAAGATCGACCCTGGCAGTAAGCTATCGGGGCTCGCTGTGACAGACGAGAACCGTGTGCTATTTGCAGCCGAACTACAGCACCGGGGCCAACGAATTCGGGCTGCGCTTGAGGAACGACGATCGCTTAGGCGTGGACGTCGGTATCGTAAGACACGCTACCGCCCTACACGCTTCAACAATCGTAGGCGCGCGGAGGGCTGGTTACCACCTTCTCTGGGGAGCCGCATCGCCAATGTTGGGACATGGGTGCGGCGACTGAGCAAGATCGCTCCCATTCAGGCGCTCTCGCTAGAGTTGGTTAAGTTCGACACTCAGGCGATGCAGAACCCTGAGATTGAGGGCAGTGAATACCAGCAGGGCACTTTGGCTGGATACGAGTTGCGCGAGTACCTGCTGGAGAAATGGCAACGGACTTGCGCTTACTGTGGCACCACAGAGGTTCCGTTGCAGATTGAGCACATTCAGCCACGCAGCCGAGGTGGAAGCAGTCGCACCTCGAACTTGACCCTAGCGTGCGAGCCTTGCAACGTGGCCAAAGGCAATCAGCCTGTGGAGGAGTTCCTGGCCGGGAAACCGGCTGTGCTCAAGCGCATCAAAGCGCATGCCAAAGCGCCGATACGCGATGCGGCAGCAGTGAACACGATTCGTTGGGCGCTCTATTGGCGCTTGCAGGCTACGGGGTTGCCCATCGAGTGCGGGACCGGAGGACGGACGAAGTTCAACCGGGTTCAGCAAGGCTATCCCAAAGCCCACTGGATTGATGCGGCGTGCGTCGGGAAATCAGGTGGGGACGTCGTGCTTGAGCAGGATCAGAACGTGTTGGAGATCAAGGCGATGGGGCACGGCAATCGGCAAATGTGTGGGACAGACAAATTCGGTTTCCCCATCCGGCACCGAACACGGAATAAGTTCCACTTCGGGTTCCAAACGGGCGATCTTGTCAGGGCTATCGTTGAGAAAGGCAAGGCTGCCGGTACACACATCGGACGAGTAGCTGTTCGGCAAAGGCCGAGTTTTCGCGTTAACGGATTCGATATACACCCCAAATACATGTGCGTTTTGCAACGCGGAGATGGCTATGCATATTCAATTTGAGGGGAGAAAGACCGGGAGAGAACGACTCCACGTCGCGGCCAATTCCCCTCGCGCCCTAAAGGGCACGAGTCCCCTTGGCCGATTATCTATGGAGAAACCTAGACAAAGAGAGGTGGATATCTTGAGCAAATCTCCCGGCATTCGCTACGGCAAAGGTTTCCGAAA
>JAHEOA010000164.1 GCA_018609825.1 Candidatus Bipolaricaulota bacterium
CTGCAGATCGACGATGCCGGCCTGTGGGTGATACGGGTCGAGGTTGACCACGACGATGATCGTGTTGGCGCCGTCATTGCTCTGTTTGCTGTAGCAGATGAGCTGATCGTTGTCGACCGGATGGAAGCGCAAGGAGGCGTTGCCCTGCAACGCGACGTTCTGTCGGCGAATGCGGTTGACGCGGGCGATCAGCGGCTGGAGGCTGTGCGGCGCGTCGAGGTCCCAGTCGCGAATCTCGTACTTCTCCGAGTTGAGGTACTCCTCGCTGCCGGGCTCGAGCGGCGTGCGCTCGCACAGCTCAAACGCCGGGCCGTAGATCCCGTAGCTCGCCCCGAGCGTGGCGGCGAGCACGAGCCGCGCGATGAACGCCGGTCGACCGCCCGTCTGCAGGTATTCGGTCAGAATGTCGGGCGTGTTCGGCCAGAGATGGGGGCGGAAGTACTCGCGAACGTCGGTCCGGGTGAGCTCGCGGAAGTAGCTTTCCAGTTCCTCGCGCGTGTTGCGCCAGGCAAAGTAGGTGTAGGACTGCGTGAACCCGAGCTTGGCCAGTCGGTACATGACTTTGGGGCGGGTGAACGCCTCCGCGAGGAAGACGGCGTCCGGATGCTCGGTCTTGATCTCGCCGATGAGCCATTCCCAAAAGGGGAAGGGCTTCGTGTGCGGGTTGTCCACCCGGAAGATCGTCACGCCCTGCTCGATCCAGAACGCAAAGACGCTTTGCAGTTCGGCCCAGAGGTTCGCCCAGTCGTCGGTCTCAAAGTCGAGCGGATAGATGTCCTCGTAGGTCTTCGGCGGGTTCTCCGCGTACTGGATCGTGCCGTCGGGTCGCGACCGGAACCATTCGGGATGCTCGCTCACCCAGGGATGATCGGGCGAGCACTGGAACGCAACGTCCAGTGCCACCTCCAATCCGTGATCCTGAGCCCGCTTCACGAAGCGGCGGAAGTCCGCCAGCGTGCCGAGCGCCGGGTGGATCGACTTGTGGCCGCCCTCGGGGGACCCGATCGCCCAGGGGCTCCCGGGATCGTCGGGGCCGGTTTGCGTGGCGTTGTTCGGCCCCTTCCGATGTGTTGTGCCAATCGGGTGGATCGGCGGCAGGTAGAGGACGTCGAAGCCCATTTCGGCGATATACGGCAACCGTGCCTCGCAGTCCGCCAACGTGCCGTGCTGTCCCGATTCGGGTGCACAGGAGCGCGGGAACATCTCGTACCAGGCGCCGAAGCGGGCGCGCTCACGATCGACGGTCACGCTCAGCTCTTGGGGGTAGCGCGTGTCGCAGGCGCGTTCGCCGTGCTCAGCCATCAGCCCCCCCAGCTCGTCGCCGAGCGCCGCCGCGACCCGTTCGGCAACCGACGCTGCATCGTCGCGCAGTCTCCTCGCCCAGTCCGTCAAGGATCGATGATCGCGGGCCGCAGCCCGCTCCGCGGCGGCTTCCACCAACTGCGCCCCGATCAAGAGATCGACCCCCACATTCTGGTCGGCGTCGGCCTTTTTGGCCAGATCCCGCCGCCAGGTGGCGAAGCGGTCCACCCAGGCGTGCAACGTGTAGACGTAGGGGCCGAGCTCGTGGACTTGAAACTCGGCCCGCCAACGATCGTTGCCCAAGGGCGTCAAGGGCACGCGATGCCATGCGGATTCGGCGCCCTGGCGATACAGCAGCTCACCCGCCACCACGTCATGCCCGTCGGCAAAGACGTCGGCCTCGACGACGACGCGCTCGCCCACGGTGCGCTTGATGGGGAAGCGGCCGCCGTTAATCTCGGGATGGACGCCTTCGATGACGACGCGCCGCCGTTCTTCCTTGGGGCTTGGCATGATGAACGCCCCAACGTAACGGGCGGTGACGGCAAGATCAAGCGTTCGCCTCCGCCACTGCCGGGACGTCCCGAGGGAGGGCTCGTCGGGTTGACGAGGCGAAAAGGCCCGGCTACCATGAACGCCAGACAATGCGCCCGTAGCTCAATTGGAAGAGCAACGGCCTTCGGAGCCGTGGGTTGGGGGTTCGAGTCCTCCCGGGCGTGCCCGGCGCCACATCCTACCTGCCGTCCACGTTGCCGTGCCCATCGACCATGGCGACCGAGGATGGGCGCCGCTGCGCGAAGGTGGCGGAATTGGCAGACGCGTCGGCCTTAGGAGCCGGTGGGCTTTGCCCGTGGGGGTTCGAGTCCCCCCCTTCGCACCCCTTGACCGCTTTGCGCCTGGACCGTATAATTGACGTCCCGATGCGGGTGTAGCTCAGTGGTAGAGCGTCGGCTTGCCATGCCGAAGGTCGCGGGTTCGAATCCCGTCGCCCGCTCCCGACCCGCAGCTCGCCCGCCCGATGCCTGATATCATGGCCGACGACATGATGTCGCTCTTCGACGAGCCCGAGGACAACGCCCTCGGCAGCTCCTATACGGAGGTCCGCGAGGTGGCGCTGGGCTGCCAGAAATGCCGCCTCAACGAGAGCCGGACGCAGGTCGTCTTCGGCGAAGGGCCCGTTCCCTGCGGCGTCATGTTCGTCGGCGAAGGCCCCGGCGCGGACGAGGACGAACAGGGTCGCCCGTTTGTGGGCCGAGCGGGGCGGCTGTTGGATCAGATTTTGGAGGCGGCCGGCATGCCGCGCGAGACCGTCTACATCAGCAACGTCGTCAAGTGCCGCCCGCCCCACAATCGCGCGCCCCAGGGCGACGAGATCAAGGCCTGCTGGTCCTATCTGGACGCGGAGATCCACTACGTCCAGCCGAGCGTCATCGTCACGCTCGGCAACATTCCCACGAAGAAGCTGCTCGACACGAGCGCCGGCATCACCAAGGTCCGCGGCCAGTTCTTCAACTATCGCGACGGCATCCAAATCTTCCCCATGTTCCACCCGAGTTATCTCTTGCGAAACCCGTCGAAAGCCCAAGGCAGCCCCAAGCATCTGACCTGGCAGGACATCCAGACGGTGAAGGCGAGGCTCGATGAATCCGACGAATCCTAGCCAATCCGAGGCCGACCGCCGCGCGGCGGTCGATCACGCCCTGCAGCGGGCGGACGAGCTCCGCCGGGAGAAGCGCTTCGAGGAGGGGGAAGAGCTGCTGATCGAGGCGCTGGCCCACGGCGTCGACAAGGGCCAGATCTACTATCGCCTCGGCAACCTCTACTACGATCGGGGCGACAACGAGCGAGCGGAATACGCCTTCCGCAAGGCCATCTCCAACGACCCCCATCACATCAACGCCCACCACAACCTGGGCGTGGTCTATCGCGCCGAGGGGCGGGTCCGCGAGTCGATCCAGATGCGCAAGAAGGCCCAGCGCATGGCGCGGCGCAACCCCGATCGCGTGACGATCACCCCGGATCAGGCCAAGTTCGCGCGCAAGTTCGCCGTCCGCTGGCTTTTGGGGGGCCTGCTCGTCATCGTCGGGCTCGTCGGCCTGATGACCCTGCTGGCCTGGTTGGTCTAGCTGCCCGTGTCCTGACGGCTAGGCCGAGGATCGCCGCGCATCGACCGACCACTTGCCGCTGCCATATCCGACGAAGAACAGCGACGCCGCCATCAACGTCAGGACGAACTCGACGCCGCCGTTGCTGACGAAGAAGCCGTTGGGCAGGTGGACGACGATCCCGGCGACCAGCATGTTGACCGCCAACGCGAGGCCGACCCAGCGCCCCAGGAGCCCGATCGCGAGGGCGATCCCGCCGACGAACTCGATCAACCCCACGACCCAGGCCCACAACGTCGCCGGCGC
The DNA here is from genome assembly GCA_018609825.1 of Candidatus Bipolaricaulota bacterium. Next base: position 3,714 of record JAHEOA010000164.1, read on the forward strand.
CAGCCCGAGGGAGCCGAAGAACTGCGCGGTGCCCGCGATGCCGCCGCCCCCGAACGCGCCGAAGAGCTTCTGCGCACCGTGCATGACGGACACGACCCCGATCACGAGGCGCAGGATAAGCACGACGACCGGCACCAGCGCACCGGCCTGATTCTGCGTGGATGTGGCCATGACGTCTCAACCTCCTGGCGGCTCATTGATGGCCTGCCAAACCGTGGAACGGCTCGACGATATCGGCCGGACCGCGGGCCTGCAACGCCGAAGGTCCATCGAGCATGCGCCGACGATCGATCGTGCACGTCCCCTGCGTCAGAAGGCGATGGCATCGGTGTCCTTGCCTGGCCCCGACGGATCGGCCAGGATCCTTCGTCGCATTGACCGCCATGATCAAACCCGAACGTCGCGTTCCGAACGGAGGGCAATCTCGATGGACCGACTCGTGATCGTGATCGGCACGCTCGTCGTGGGCGTCGCCACCCTGATCACCGTGTTGACGTTCCCCGCGCCGTACGCCGGATTGACGTCCTCGGCCGAGAGGGACTCGCTGGCCATGGAGCCGTTGGAGCCGCTGCCGCCCATCGAGTTGCACGAGGACGTTTCCCCGCCGCCGCAACCCGAGGCCCCGAAGGATCAACCGTTGCCTCAGCTGTTGCCTCAGCCGTCGCCGGAGCCCCCGTCGTTTCCGCGCGCCAGCGACGATCGCATCCAATTGGCCACGGGCGGCAAATCGCGCTTGGGATGGGCGTTTCCCACCACGAGCGGCTGGCGGGCCGGCACCCATGACGGCCACGACGGCGACGACGCCTACGCCATCGACTGGAACCGCGGCAGCGGCAACGCCGACGTGGGCGAGCGGGTGTTGAGCGTCGCCAGCGGGCGCGTCATCTACGCCCGATCCGGGCAAGGCCGCGTCCACGACCGGGATGCGTTCGGCTACGGCAACACCGTCATCGTCCAGCTGGGCGCCGATCCGAGCTTCGCGGTCCGCTACGCGCATCTGCGCAGCGTCAGCGTCACGGAGGGGGAGTACGTCTCGCTCGGCGAGCCCATCGGCACCGTCGGGGCGTCGGGCCTGTCCGGGCGATTGCCCTACACCGCGCACCTGCATCTCACGCTCTATCAGCGACTGTACGAACGGCCCGATTCCACCGATCGCTGCTATTCGGGCAAGGCCCAACAACGGGGCATCGACTGGCTCCGCTCGGGCCAGACGCCCTGCCAGCTCAGCCGGAGCTCGACCAAGTTTGCGGCGCCGTTCCGGCTCGACCCGAGCATCCGTTGAGCCCGGTTCAGTTGCGGCCCGGAGCGCGCGGACGAACGCGGCGTCGGTTCGTTCACCCACGTGGCCAACGCCGCCTTGACGGCGAATGAACGGAGGACTTACGGTGCTCGTTGCTTCCCCGAAAACGGGAAACGAAGGATCCACGCAAGCGACGCTCGCTCGAGGCGCATGAGAAAGGAGCGATGCAATGTCCGCAGCCCATTGGCACCTCTTGCTCAACCACATTCCCGTGTTGGGCACGATCTTCGGCGCGCTGCTGCTGATCGCCGCGTTGATCCTGCGCAGCACCACGTTGGTGCGCACGAGCCTGACGACCTTCGTGATCGCCGCCCTCGTGACCGTCCCCGTCTATCTGAGCGGCTGGGGCGCCGAAGAGATGGTCGAGGGCGGGCCGGGCGTCGCAGCTGAGCCGTTGATGGCAAATCACGCCCGGTCTGGGTTGATTGCCCTTATCGCGGTCGCCGCCCTCGGGGTGCTGTCGCTGGGAGCCATGTGGCGTGCGCGCAGCGCGTCCGTGCTGCCGAGCTGGATCGGCCCGAGCGTGCTGATCGTGGCGCTGGTGGCGGGCGGGCTGTTCGTCTGGACGGCCACGTTGGGCGGACAGATCAGCCATCCCGAAATCCGTGAGCCCGCCGCGACGGAATCGTCAGATACCGAGCGTGACTGATCGCCGGCTTGGGACCGTTGCAGCAAGGCTGACAGCCCCCCATTGGGGGAGGCCCCTACCCTCCCGCGACCCAGATCACAAGATAGATGCTGGTGATGCCGAGGATGGCGATCGTGGACACGAGGCTGGCCTGACCCATCAAGCGCACACCGGGCCCAGCCTCGTGGAGTCGATGAAGCCAATCCGTCTTGACACCGACGTAAGCGGCCCCTGCCGCCAACGCCATGCCGAGCAGAGCGAACAGGGGGACTTTCGCCACGATTCCCACGACGCCGAGCCATGCGCCAGTCGGAATGCCGACAACCAAGAGAACGCGTTGATATCGCCACTGGGGCCAGCTCAACAATCGGGCTCGGGGAACGCTTTCGCTGGCATGAGGCCCTCCGGCCCGATCGGTGGTTTCTGTTCCGGTTGCCCTCCCGTCCCCACGGTGACCACGTTGGCGCTCGCTGCCGGTCGATCCCCTATGACGACGATCGGAGCCCTTCGCCTGGGCGGTGCCCTGATCATTCTGGGGACCGGCATCGCTCGTGCGGCCTGACGAACGCGTGCGGTTTCGCTTGTACCACCGGTCATATTCAGCGCGCCGCTGTGGGTCCGACAGCACGTCGTAGGCTTCGTAGATGTCGGTCATTCGCTGTTGAGAAACTTCCAGGCCCTTATCCGGATGATAGATGTGGCAAAGCTTGCGAAAGACGGTGCGAATCGTCGCCGCGTCGGCGTCGGGGTTGACCCCGAGAATGGCGTAGTAGTCCTTCATGGGCGATGCACCGCCGGGCGTCGGCTAACGAAGGGAGGCATCGGTCGGCATCGTCGAATCATGGACAGGCCGGACCCTTTTAGGCGCCTCCCAGGGGAGGCGGTGGCCACATTGTCCGAGTTGTGTCCACATGTTCGGGCTTTCTGATCATCATAGTGAACTCCCAAGTCGCCGTGCCTCCACATCCGTCGCCATCCTCCGATTCACGGCAGGGACAGGCGGGAAAGCTGACGCCTTCAGTCAACGTCTGGTCCGAGGTTTCACCGAGCCCATGGCCTCGATCACACCCTTGAAACCGATAGACCCCGCTTCCGGGGACCGCATGCCCGCTGCGAAACCGATCGCCTTCTTTGACGTCTCCCATGACGGGTCAACCCCGAGCGAGAGTTTAGGGGGCTACGCGGAATCGCTCAACAACGCGCAATTGTTGGCTTCGCCCATGATCGACACAGTCGACCATAACGTCGGTCATGGCCCATGCGACGCCGATATCCTATCTATTGACGATGATCTCTGCTCGGCCAAGCTGAACAGGGACGCCATAATCTCGGCAGCGCGGCGTGGACGTCTGCTCGGATCGAGTCGCCGCGTGTGCCTAGGAGGGCGGATGCGATGGGCGAGGTGCTCCGTTGGGTTTTGATCGGGCTGTTGGGCGTGGCGTTGTTGGCCTCCGGGGTCTACGGGCTGGAGATGAACGCCCACCGTGCGCGTGTGAACGGCACGAGCGCCGTCGTTGCGTCGCCCTATGGCGAGATCGAATACACCCGAGACGGCTCCGGTCCCGCGGTCCTGGTTGTCCACGGCAGCGGCGGCGGCTTCGATCAGGGCGAGATCCTCGTCGACTCCGTGATCGGAGATCAGTTCCATTGGATCACGCCATCCCGCTTCGGGTATCTCCGTTCTACGTTTCATGAGGGCGCGACGTTCGACGAACAGGCCCACGCCTACGCATATCTGCTCGATCATCTGGGAATTGACAAGGTTACCGTCGTCGCGCTGTCGCATGGCGCCCCGTCCGCACTGCTGTTTGCCGCGCTGCACCCGGATCGGGTCACGTCGCTGGCGCTGATCTCCGGCGGCGTTGCGCCGTCGGCGACCGAAGACCAGGCCGAGGCGAACCAGAAGGGCGACATGCTGACCGCCATCTACAAGCACGACGGACTCTATTGGGCACTGACCAAACTGGTCCGGAAACAGTTCTTGGGGCTGTTGGGGGCCACCCCCGAAGTGATTGCCGAACTCACCGCCGAGCAGCGGGTGCTCGTGGACCGCATCGTCGACGAGATGAACCCCGTTTCCTTGCGATCAGCCGGCGTCGCCTTCGACAACCGGGCCGAGCTGCCGGGCGAGCGAGTCGGCGCGGTCCAGGCGCCCACCCTGATCTTCCACGCCAAGGACGACACCCTGCAGCTCTATCACAACGCCGAGTTCGCCGTGGCCCATATCCCGAACGCTCGGCTACTCAGCTTCGAGCGAGGCGGGCATCTTGCGCTCGTCACGGAGCGGGCAACGATCCGCGAGGCGCTTCAGACGCATATCCTTGAGAACGCCAGCGACCTGTAACGCCAAGCGGCGTTGAGCTCAGCCGCCGTCTGCCGATCGAGCAAGCGCGAGCACCAGCAGGATGGCGACGTTGATCGCCACACCGATCAGCCCCTTCGGGACGATCATCCCCAGCATCCCGTCCCAGAACAGGGCGATCACGATCGTGGAGACCGCGACCGATCCCATCACGACCGTCGGCCACCAGCCCAGTCCTGCCAGATAGCCGACGCCCCCCAAGACAAACCCGACGGTCGCCAGGACGTAGAGCACGCTCGCGAGCCAGCTGACCGTCGCATCCCCGAGGGCATGGGAGAGCAGCCAGGAGCGCCCGGTCCAGCCCATCTCCGGCTGGAACTCGACGAGCCCGCGGCTCAAGACGACGTACCACAGATGAACCAGCCCATGCAGGATCAAGAACACGCCGACGAGATACTTGAGCGTGATCAGCCCCCATTTCTGCCGATGATCCGTTCGTAGCGGATTCGTCCGATGATTTCCATGATGGGGAACATGGCGGTTTTTGACGTCGATCATCGCCCATTCGGGCGTATCCGCTTAGCTGAACTGTGGGCCTTGGAGCGAGTGAGCACGCATCAAGGGCTATAAGCTTGGCGAACTGGCCGGATCCGAGGGAGCGCGAATGCCGACACCCGAGGAGAGCCTCGCAGGCCTGATCCGGATCGCCGTGCTCATCGTGAGACGTCGGGCGCGGGCGGGCCTGTCTGGTAAACTGCCCCCGGTGATCCAGCCATGTGCGGACGTTTTTCACTGACGGTCGGCGACCGTGACATTGCGACGGAGTGGAACGTCCACGTCCCCTTCGACGTCCCGGCCCGCTACAACATCGCCCCAACCCAGCCGGTCGTCGTGCTGCTCGACGATGGACAACGTCGCGTCGATCGGTTCCAATGGGGCCTCGTCCCCTTCTGGGCCAAGGACCCGAAAATCGGCAATCGGATGATCAATGCCCGCGCCGAGACCGTCTTTGACAAATCGGCCTACCGGGCCGCCGCGAAACGACGGCGCTGTCTGGTCCTGGCCGACGGCTTCTACGAGTGGCAGAAGACGAACGGCGGCCCCAATGTGCCGCACTACGTGAGGCTCAAGTCCGGCCGGCCGTTCGGCTTCGCCGGGATCTGGGAGCACTGGGAGGGCGCAGAGGGCGAGCTGCTCACCTGCGCGATCGTCACCACCGAGCCGAACGAGCTGATGAAACCCATCCACAACCGCATGCCCGTCATCGTTCGGAAAGACCTCGAGGATCACTGGCTCGACACGGGGCTGCAGGACCCAGCCGATCTCCAGCCCGTGCTGCGGCCGTACCCCGACGACGAGCTGGCGGCCTATCCCGTCTCGACGCTGGTGAACAAGCCCGACAACGACCGGCCCGAGTGCATCGAGCCGCGACCGGCCTAGTTGCCCTCTTTCTGGTCCAGATACTCTTCAATGGCCCGCACCGCCAGATAGTTCACCGAGCGATCCTTCTGCTGGGCCAGCTTCTTCAATCGTCCGATGACGTCCTTGTCCTGGTGCCTCTGCGGGAAGTAGATCGTGATCGTGTTGCGCGTGGCTTGCCCTTGCCTCGCCGCCATGGGGAACTCCTTTCCGCTCACTCGCTGTTCATGTAGCGCTCGGCCAGCGTCGGCGTTCGCAAGGGCGAGAGCACCACGTAGCCCGACTTGGTGACGATCACCGAGCGCCGCTTCCGACCGCGCGTCAGGTCGAGCAATC
>JAHEOA010000165.1 GCA_018609825.1 Candidatus Bipolaricaulota bacterium
AGACGGTGCGCACCGTCTTCAGCAACTATCAGCGCGTGAACAACTACGCGTTCCCGTTCAAGCAGGAGACGTATCTTGGCGGCAACCTCGTCAGTGAGCAGACCGTCGAGAACGTACAGATCAAGTCGAGCTTCGACCCCCAGCTCTTCTCCAAGCCCCAGACCGGCAGTGAACAGTCCGGTCAATGAGCTGAGGACGCTGCCATATCAACGACGGGGACCCCAACAGTTCCTAGAGCGAAGCCCTCGGGAGCCCTCCCGAGGGCTTTGTCTCTGCCCGACCATTGTCACGGGATACCGGAGCCAGCGGGGCCAGGGACGGGCTAAACGGTCACGGCTTGCCAGAGCTCGTCGAGCTCGGCCCGCACGCGCTCGGGCACGTCGGCTTCCGCGACGATGGCGGCGTCGTCGGCGTCGCGACGCTTCAGTTCCACGCCGCCCGCGTTCAGCGCGCGCTGCCCGATGGTGACCCGCAGCGGGACGCCGATGAGGTCGGCGTCGGTGAACTTGACGCCGGGGCTCTCTTCGCGGTCGTCGTAGAGGACGTCGAGGCCCGCGGAGCGGAGCGCGTCGTAGACGCGATCGCCCGTCTCCACGACCTCGGGGCTGTCCTTGGGCAGCGTCACCAGATGGACGTCGTAGGGCGCGACGCTGATGGGCCAGATGAGCCCGTCGTCGTCGCGGTGTTCCTCGGCGATGCTGGCCAGCGTCCGCTCCAGGCCGATGCCGTAGGAGCCCATGATGATCGGGTGGCTCTGGCCCGACTCGTCCACGAAGTTGCAGTCGGTGGCTTCGCTGTAGCGCGTGCCCAACTGGAAAATGTTGCCGACCTCGACCCCCCGCGACGTCGTCAATGGCGTCTGGCACTCGGGGCAGGCATCGCCCGCTTGCGCGGCCGCGATGTCGCTGATGAGATCGGGCTCGAAATCCCGTCCCACGTTGACGTTCATTAGATGATACTCGGCCTCGTTGGCGCCCGTGACGACGTTCGGCGTCTCGGCCAACGCGTCGTCGACGACCACTTGGACCCCGTTCAGACCCATCGGGGACCCGAAGCCGGGCTCGGCGCCGCTCGTGCGGATCTCCGCCTCGGTGGCCGGCCGGAGGTCTTTTGCGCGGACGGCGTTGACCAGCTTCGTCTCGTTGACCTCCATGTCGCCCCGGACCATCGCCAGCACGAGTCTCTCCACGTCCTCGCCGTCGTCGCCTGGGAGTTCGGCGGTCATGAACAGCACCTTGGCCGTCTTTGCGGCCGGAATATCCAGTTGCTCGCAGAGCCCTTGGATCGTCTTGGCGCCCGGCGTCTCGACCCTCTGGATTTCGCCCGGTTCTTCCGCATCGGAGCTGGGCTTGGTGAACCGGGCCAGCTGCCGATTGGCCGCGTATCCACAGCTGTCGCAGAGCACGATCGTGTCCTCGCCCACGGGCGTCAGATACATGAACTCGTGGGCCCGCTTGCCGCCCATCATGCCGACGTCGGACTCCACGGCCATGACCGGGAGCCCGCAACGCCCGAAAATGCGGAAGTAGGCGGCGTAGTGACGATCGTACTGCTCGGCCAGCCCGTCCCAGTCGGTGTCCAGGCTGTAGCTGTCCTTCATGGTGAACTCGCGGACTCGAACCAGACCGCCGCGCGGCCGCGGGTCGTCGCGCCACTTCGTCTGGATATGATAGATCAGTTGGGGCAGCTGCCGGTAGGAGTTGATCTCGCCCTTGACGAGGTCGACGACGCTTTCCTCGTGGGTCATGGCCAGGACCATGTCGCGGTCGTTGCGATCGGTGAAGCGGGTCATCTCCGGGCCGATCTCGTCCCAGCGGCCCGTCTCCTGCCAGATCCGCGATGGGTGCACGACGGGCATGCGCAGCTCCTGGCCGCCGATGGCGTCGATCTCCTCGCGGATGATCCGGGCGATCTTCGCGTGCGAGCGCCATCCGAGCGGCAACAGCGAGTAGATCCCCGTCGACAAGGGCCGAATGAAGCCGGCCCGGATCAAGAGCTTATGGCTGTCCAAGTGGGCGTCGGCGGGCACCTCGCGTCGTGTGCCTCCGAACGATTGACTCATGCGCATGGAATCCTCCTTCGATCGCATCGAGCGGGCATCTCATGTGGAACGGACGATCGCACAGCAGTCAGAAGAACGCGCGTTAGCCTCCCACAGCGGGAGGCGGCGGGTCAAACGGGATGCCAGGGACTTGGCGGCAAAGGGCAACAGCAATCAGTCGGCTGGATTGCGGAATCTGGCTGCGTGCGCTCATGGTCACGGCACCCATGGTGAAGACGGTACTCTACCCTACACGCTTCCGTCCGGCTCGTCCAGAGCGGGTCTCCATCGATCAGGATCAACCCGTTGATCCGCGAACCCAGAGCGGATAGAGTTCGTCCGCGGAGCGATCTTCACATCGACGCCAAGGAGGTCCCATGCCGTTCTGCCCGGAATGCGAAGCCGAGTACGTCGAAGGCATCGTCGAGTGCGTGGACTGCCAGAGGACGCTGGTGGACGAGCTGCCCTCCGACGCGCCTGAGGAGCCCGCCGAATCTTCATCCGACGGCAAGTTCGTCACGGTCTTTGAAGGGGGCAGCGCGTTCGACATGCGCATGGCCAAGGGGCTCTTGGAGTCCAGCGGCTTCCACGTCGAGCTGCTGGGCGGCAACGACCCGTTGAACCCGACGCCGACGGGCATCCAAGTCCGCCAAGACCAAGCCGAGGAAGCCCAGGAGCTCTTGGAAAGCGCCGGGGATCCGGACGACGACCCACCCGATGAGTTCACCAAGGATTTCGGCAGCTGAGGGCCGTCCTCAGTTCCTGCTGACCACCGCCTGGCCGAGACCGCGAAGCGCGTCCTCGATCGTGGCGATCACCTCGTGGCACTCGCCGATCACGTTGTGCCGGATGGCGAGATGATCCGGATCGTTGAAGGCCAGGTGGACCTTGCCCTGGGCGTCCTCCCAGATGAGGGCCTTCTGCGGCAGGTCGATGCCGACGGTCTGGCTGCACTGCATGAACGGCGTGCCCACCTTGGGGTTGCCGAAGATGATCACCCGTGTCGGGCGGAGTGCCATGTCGACGCCCTGGGCGCCGTCGGTGTGGTTGACGCGCGTGAAGACGTTGAGGCCCCGCTCCTGAGCCATCGACACCAGCCGATCAGCGGTTCTCTGCACGCCGAACGGGCTTTCGAAGACGATGAGACCGATCTCGTCTTGGGCCGTGGCCGCGGCCGTGTTGCCGGTCGGTCCCGTCACTGTCGGGACGATCAGCAGCGCGGCGACGACGGCCGCTCCGACTCCCATGAGGAAAATGCGCATGGTGACCTCCTTGTTGCCGATGCTGCCAAAGGTTCACGGGGAGGTTGCCATGATCCTGGGCCCGATTTCTGTAAGGCCTCTGACGCAAGCTCGTCGACCGGCGGTTGCCAGGTCGGGCGGTTGCGTCTGGGCAAGGCTGGCGTGGCGCATCCGATTCGGCGGACCGGCCTCGGCTCGTACCGGCGCGTCGCCCGCCGACAAATCCCAGTCATTAACGCAACCCCGGACCACCGGCCCGGGCAAACGTAGGTCAAGGCCGAATAACAACGCCCGACACCCGAGATACGCTTATTGGAAGGGGCTGAACGGGATTGGGAATGGCCGCCATTGACGGCTTTGCACGACAACGGTTGGGCTCATCCGGCTTGAGGAAGCGAGAGCGCCGGGGCCGCAGAGATTCCAGTCTTGGCTACAGACGACCACAAGGGCGTTCGCAAGGGCATCAGTGCGCTGCTGACTACGGAGCCATGCATCGACGTCGTGCCCGAAGCCGAGGACGGGGACCAATCCATCCGAGACGTGCATCGCGGCCTCTCGGCGCTCCATCCCACCGCCGCCCGGCAACTGATCCAGAGGCTCCAGAGTTCAGCCGATACGGTGTCGCCATCGTCGCTGGCGACGCACACCGAACGCGAGGTCTGCGTTGGAGCTCGGCCTTGGGGGGTCGATCACGGAACTGGTCCGGCTAACCCGTCTCACGGTTCCCCAACCGTAGCATACGTCGGATGCCGTGTGGACTCGCGGGACCAGCAAAGCGAATCCTTCGACCCCTTCTACTCCAGGGTCTCGCGATGCGCATCATCTCGGGCACGTCCCATTAGTTGTGCGCACGACCTGTAAGAGGACTTACAGAGCCCGCGATGCGTCACCCGTTAGCGTTCACCAAGCGTGCGGCTTGACGGGTGACACGGAGAATCGACAGGGAGCAGGCCACCCGTTGGCGTCGGGCTCGTGGGTCGGGGTTTGCACAATTGCGAGGCGTTCGCCCGACTTGGCCGACTCGGCTTCATGGCCGTTCGAGCCGTTCCACGTTCTAGAGGAGGGATCACCCTATGGCAACAACGCAGAAACAGATGTGGTTCGAGAAGCACGCCCCGGAGATGGCCGCCAAGTGGGATGCGTTCGGGGACGCTATCAATGACGGACAACTGGACGATCGGACTCGCGAACTGATCACCGTCGCCGCCACGACGGTGCTGCGCTGTCGGCACTGCACCAAAGCGCATATCCATCGGGCGAAAGAGGCCGGAGCCGGCGAGGACGAAATCTCCGAGGCGCTCACCGTGGCGGCGCTGATCAGCAGTGGGACCCAACTGTTCTGGATGAACGACGACTACGACAAGCTACTCGGCAAGGACGGCGACGCCGCCACGCCCTGGTTCGCCCAGCAGACCGAAGCCATGGGGCAAGAATGGCTGACGTTCCACGACAAGGTCTATGAGGACAGTGGCCTCGATCGCAAGACGAAGGAGCTCGTCGCAACCGCCGTGTCGACCCTTGAGCGTTGCACCTACTGCACCAAGGGCCATATTCAGGGCAGCCTGGAGCACGGCGCCTCCAAAGCCGAGGTGAGCGAGGCGATCATGGTCGCTTCGTTCTTCGCCGCGACGACCCAGCTCCTGTGGATGATCGAGGACTACGAGAAGCTGCTGAGCTAGCTGCTGAGATGCCGAGCGAGTCACGGCCGAACGGACGCTGGGGGGCCGCATTCCGAATGCGGATGCCCGCGGTCGCGGGATGATCCGCGGAGCGTGGCCCCCCTTGGATGGACGATGATGTCTGCGGCCGAAACGTTGATTTGCGGTGAGACGATCGATGGCCATTCTGACGAGCGTCGGCGAGTCGTACGGCCTCATGGCCGTGTTCCAGGCATATCCCCAGGGGCTCGAGCCGTGGCTGAAGCTCCACCAAGCGGTGATGCTGGAGGCGATCGCCGCCTGCGTCTCCGGTCTCAACGCGTGTCAATGCGGCCACGAAAGCCACAAGGCCGTCGCGGCCCACCTGGGCTTTCCCGCCGCGGTGAGTGATCCGCTTCAACAAGACCGGGAATCGGCGGAGATTGAGGCGGCGCTGCGCCCACTGGGCCTCTTGACTCCTACTTTGATGTGCTCGCTTTCGTATCTTTCAGATGCGCTTGGATTTCCGTGCTTCGATGAGCCTTAGCCATTACGACGACAGACCGGCAACTTCCTTCAATCCTGCTTCGTCTTTGACGACAATCCGGTAACGTCGCTTGCTGAGAATCCCTTGCTCGGCCAAGGTGTTGAGGGCGAAGGTGACGTTCTCACGGGCACTGCCGACCAGATCGGCCAGTTCCTTATGGGTGATCTTGACGTCGATCTGCCGGCCCTCGTCCGTATCAACCCGGTACTCATCAATGAGCTGGAGGATCTGGCGCGAGAGCCGAGCCGGAATCGCTCGCAACGCGAGGTCTTCGAGTTTACGCTCGATCTCGCGCGTGCGATGCCCGAACAGCGCCATCACGGCAAACGCCATCTCCGGCTACTCTTCGAGAACCTCTCGGAAGCGCCAGGCATCGATATGATAGATCGTCGCGCGCTGCAGGGCTTGGGCCAGCAACTGGCGCTTCGGACGGTTGATCAGGGCCAACTCGCCGAAGATGCTGTCCCTGCCGAAGATGGCGAGCGTGGGCCGTCGGCCGCTCGGCGCCAGTCGAGGCGCTCTCAACAAATGAGCTTCAAACTTCCCTTAGCACGGCAGCAGGACCAGTGCCCGCTTCGTCGCTTATGGGGCCCGATGTCTCTGCTGAGCCGCCAAGCGCCGAGTCCGTACGGCCCGAACGGACAACGACGTCGCCTTGCCGGTGAGCGGGCTCCCCGCAGCTTGACTGTTTGGAGCGCGAGAACGCCGATGCGCCGCATGTAGCCGACCGCATCGGTCAGACCGGCGGGATGGCTCAACCGGACGGCCAAGGCCGAGGCGACGGATCGTCGGGCTCACCGGACGGTAGCAACCACGTCGCGGAGCACGTGAGTCATGGGGCATGCTGGGTGGACGTGGTGCCGAGGGCGGGATTCGAACCCGCACGGCCTTGCGGCCACGGGATTTTGAGTCCCGCGCGTCTGCCAATTCCGCCACCTCGGCGCGGTCTGTTATTATAGGTTGGCGAGGATACCCCGTCAATCCAATCCGTTGCGCCCTGCGCGCGACAGCTTTACCATCAATCGCCGACACCCGACCGGGCCTTGCCGTGTAGACGGATGGGGATGAGCGATGGCTCACGACATGGATCAACTCGATCTGGGCGCGCGGATGGACCTCGCCCGTCTCGCTTACGGCGAGCAGATCATCCGCTGTGCCAACCGGCCGCCCGAGGACGTTGAGGGCTTCCTCATGCTCGACGGCGAGGTGGAGAAGGCGCGCTGGTGGCGCGCGTTCGCCGTGGCCAAGCGCGAGGGGAATCGCGACTACGTGCGCGGCCTGCTGGCCTACTTGATGAGCCATCACCTGGATGCCCGGGACGCCACGAAGCAGCAGCACCTCGCTCAGCAGATTCAAACGGGCCAGCTCGGGCTGAGCGATCTCACCATCGAGATGCTGTCGGGGGCGGCCTTGACCTGGCAGGACGTCTTCCGATTGGTGGGGACCGAGTTCAATCCGACCCGCGAGAAGGCCCTCGTCCAGGAGATCTATCAGCGGCTTACCCAGTCGGAGGAGTGTCTGTCCTCCCCGTAAGGCGCTCCACGCCCAGCTCGGCCTCGATCGCCCGCGCCACCTGATCGAATTCCGCCAGATCGAGCGTCTCCCCGCGACGCCGACCGTCGATCTCGGCCCTCCGCAGGATCTGCCCCGCTCGATCCGTGGATACGCCCAAGCCGATGGAAAGCGCTCGTCGCAGCGTCTTACGGCGGACCCCGTACGCCGCCCGAATCGCCCGACGAAAGCTCGTCTCAGAAGCCGTGAACGCCGGCACCTCGCGCGGGGTGATCGCCAGCACCGCGGATTCGACCTCCGGCGGCGGAAAGAAGGCGTTGTTCGACACGTCGAACGCCCGCGACACCTCGCAGAACGCCTGGACCAGCACGCCGAGCGAGCTCGTCTCGCGTGTCCCGGGCGTCGCCAGCAGCTTCTCCGCCACCTCGCGCTGGACCATCCAGACGGCTCGCTCCATCCGGTGACGGTGCCGGATCAGCTGAGCCAACAGCGGCGCGGTGATGTGATAAGGCAGATTGCCCAATGGCTTGGCCGACCCGGCGGACGCCAGGGAAGCTGTCCAGTCCAGCTCGAGGGCGTCGCCCTCGACGATCTCCACATGGGCTTGGTCCGCGAATCGGTCGGCCAGCCAGGCGGCCAGTGTCGGGTCAAGCTCCACCGCCACGACGCGCCCCGCGACCTCCGCAAGGCGGTCGGTGAGCACCCCAAGTCCGGGCCCGATCTCCAGCACGGTGTCGTCGCTCGCGAGATCGGCCGTCGCCACGATGCGCTCCACGGCGTTGGCGTCGACGAGGAAGTGTTGCCCCCAACGCTTGCGCGGCCGGATCTCCAGCGCGGCCAACGCCTCGCGCACGGCTCGGGGGGACGACATCGGTGGGCGATTCATCGCGACTCGCTCCCAGCTTGACTATAATAACGCGTCCCATCAAGCGACGACGGTCGACGCGGACGCCGTAGGCGATCCCCATCATGGGGGACCGCATGGCGACAGCGTCGACGGAACGAGGAGTTGAGACGATGCCCGCATCAGAGGTTCGGGATCCGGCCCTGGCGCCCCAGGGCGAGACGAAGATCCAATGGGCCGAGCGGCACATGAAGCTTCTGGGGAGGATTGCGGAGCGCTTCGCGCGCGAGCGCCCCTTGGCGGGCTACCGCGTCGCGCTCAGCATCCACTTGGAGGCGAAGACGGCCCAGCTGGCGCGCACACTGCACGCCGGGGGAGCTGAGCTCCACGTCACGGGGTGCAATCCGCTCTCCACCCAAGACGACGTCGCGGCGGCCGTGGCGGCCGACGGCGACATTTCGGTCTTCGCCAAGCACGGCGTCGACGCCGCGGAGTATGACCGCCAGTTGGCACAGACGCTCGGACACAAGCCGCATCTGATCGTCGACGACGGCGGCGACCTCGTGCGGCTGTTGCACGGGGATCGAACGGACCTGGCGGTCGACGTCCTGGGCGGCAGCGAGGAGACGACCACTGGGGTCCGACGATTGGAAGCCCTGGCCCGCCAAGGCCATTTGAAGTTTCCCATGGTCGCCGTCAACGACGCACTCACCAAGCACCTGTTTGACAATCGCTACGGGACGGGCCAATCCGTCTGGGACGGGATCATGCGCACGACGAACCTGACGATCGCTGGACGGACCGTCGTCGTGGCGGGCTACGGCTGGTGCGGCCGCGGCGTCGCCATCCGGGCGGACGGCCTGGGCGCCAACGTCATTGTGACGGAGGTCGACCCCGTGCGCGCGATCGAGGCGCTCATGGACGGGTATCGGGTCATGGCCATGGCCGAGGCGGCGCCGCAGGGCGACGTCTTCGTCACCACGACCGGTTGCAAGGACGTCATCACCCGCGATCACCTGGAGCGGATGCGCGACGGCACGATCCTGGCCAATGCGGGCCACTTCGACGTGGAGATCAACAAGGATGACCTCGTGTCACTGGCCGCCGAACGGTATGACATTCGGCCGAACGTGGAAGCGTTCCGGCTCGCCAACGGCAACGAGCTCTATCTTCTGGCGGACGGCCGACTGGTCAACCTGGCCTCGGGCGACGGGCATCCGGTGGAGATCATGGACATGTCGTTCGCGCTCCAGGCGCTGACGCTGGAGCATCTCGCCCAACACCACGCGGACTACGAGCCCGGCGTCTACCCCGTCCCCGCGGAGATCGATCGCGAGGTGGCCGAGATGGAACTGGCGGCCGTCGGCGTCCACATCGACCGCTTGAGCCAGGAGCAGGCGGCCTATCTTGAAAACGCCGGATAGGTCCGCTATAGTAGCCTGTCCAAGCCAGCGTCGTCGCTCGATCCGGTCTGATGGTTGCCTCGACGGCGCCTGAGTATTCGAACATTAGCGGAGGACTTCATGCCAGAAGCTACGGAGATTGCGCAGGAACGCGGTCAGCGACTCCCGAAAGAGGTCGACGGCGCGATTCACGCCATTGGCCGACGTAAAGAGTCCGTGGCCCGTGTTTATCTGAAGCGCGGCAACGGCGAGATCACCGTCAACGGCAAACCCGCGGCGGAGTACTTCCGAGCGTCGCCCTACGTGGAGGATCGACTACAGTCGACGGCGCTGCAGCCGTTCGCGATCACCAACACGCTCGGGATGTACGACGTGGTGGCCAACATCCGCGGAGGCGGCGTCAACGGGCAGCTGGAAGCGCTCCAGCTCGGCATCGCCCGAGCACTGCTCGGCACCGATCCGAACTTCCGCAAGCCGCTCAAGGACGCGGGCATGCTCAGCCGCGACGAGCGCATGGTCGAGCGCAAGAAGGTCGGCCTCAAAAAGGCCCGCCGCTCCGAGCAGTTCAGCAAGCGTTGATCGTTCGCTCGTCGAACCGAGCGTCGGATCCAGGCCGGGACGGACGCGCGAGACCCGCGATCGACCGAGGGGCGAGCGTGAGTTTCGCCCAACGAAGGGATTGCCATGAAGGCTGAGATTCATCCGGAAGTGCAGCAGGTGGTCATCAAGTGCAGCTGCGGGGCCGAGTTTGAGACGCTGTCCACGCGGGAGAACCTCCACGTGGACATCTGCTCCCAGTGCCACCCGTTCTTCACCGGCGAGGAGAAGTTCGTGGACACCGCCGGGCGCGTGGAGCTGTTCCAGCGCAAGTACGGCAAGCTGCTTGATGACGACAACAACGCCTGATGCCGCGGCGCTTCGCCACGCGAGCCATCCACGCGGGCACCGAACCTGACCCGCAAACGGGCGCGGTCATTCCGCCCATCTACGCCACCTCGACCTATCGCCAATCGGCGCCCGGCACCCACCAGGGCTACGACTACAGCCGCGCCGACAATCCGACGCGCGAGCGCTTCGAGAGCGCCGTCGCCTCGCTGGAGCGGGCCGATCACGCCGTGGCGTTTGCGTCGGGACTGGCCGCGACGAGCGCCGTCATCACGCTGTTGGATCCGGGCGATGCCGTGGTCACCGGCACGGACCTTTACGGCGGCACCTATCGGCTCTTTGAGCAGCACTTCCGGCGCTACGACATCGGCTTTGATTACGTCGACACGACCGACCCGTCGAGCGTCCAGCCCGATGACGAGACGCGACTGATCTGGATCGAGACCCCGACCAACCCGCTTATGGACGTCACCGACATCCAAGCCGTCGCCGAGCGCAAGGGCGACGCGTGGCTGGCGGTGGACAACACGTTCTCCTCGCCCTATCTGCAGCGGCCTCATGAGTTCGGCGCGGAGTTGGTCGTCCACAGCACGACGAAGTATCTGGGCGGGCACAGCGACCTCATTGGCGGGATCGTGACGACAAACGAGGCCGAACTGTACGAGCGCTTGAAGTTCATTCAGCTCTCTATTGGAGCCGTGCCGTCAGCGTTCGACTGTTTTCTGGCCCATCGAGGTGTGAAGACGCTGGCCGCGCGCATGAGGGCACACTGCGACAACGCTCGCCGAGTGGCCGACTTTCTGTGCGCCCATTCGCGCGTGACCCGCGTGCTCTATCCAGGTCTGACCTCGCATCCGGGCTACGCCGTGGCCTCTCGACAGATGGATGACTTTGGAGGCATGCTCAGCTTCGAGCTGGACGGCGATCCGTCGGCGTTCTTAGCGAATCTGAATGTCTTCACCCTGGCGGAGAGCCTCGGCGGCATTGAGTCGCTCATCAACCATCCCGCCACGATGACCCACGCCTCGATCCCCCCGGACCAGCGCGAGACCCGCGGGATCACCGACGGGCTGTTTCGTCTGTCCGTGGGCATCGAGCATCCTGACGACCTGATCGAGGACCTCGACCGGGCGCTGGGGGCCGGGTGAATCCAGATGCGAACGGTCACGAACGTCCTCGATCTGATCGGGGAGACCCCGATGGTGGAGCTCTCCGATCGGCTCAACCCGACCGACGTGCGCATCCTGATGAAGGTGGAGATGTTCAACCCCGGCGGCTCGGTCAAGGACCGGATCGGCCTGGCGATGATCGAGCACGCCGAGCGCGAGGGCAAGCTCGAACCGGGGACGACGATCGTCGAACCGACCTCGGGCAACACCGGCGTCGGCATCGCGATCGCGGGTCGGCTCAAGGGGTATCCCCTGGTCGTGACGATGCCGGACAAGATGAGCCAGGAAAAGATGGATCTCTTGCGGGCCTATGGCGTGGAGGTCGTCGTCTGTCGCACCGACGTGGAGCCGGCGGACCCGGAGAGCTACTACTCCGTGGCCGAGCGGATTGCGGAGGAACGGGACGGCTACGTGCCCAACCAGTACGCCCACCCGGCCAATCCTCGGGCGCACTACGAGACGACCGGGCCCGAGATCTGGGAACAGACGAACGGCAAACTGGATGCGTTCGTCTGCGGCGTCGGCACCGGCGGCACCATCAGCGGCGCCGGGCGCTATCTCAAGGAGCAAAACTCGGACGTCCAGGTCATCGGCGTCGATCCCGAGGGCTCCATGATCTACACGGCGTTCTACGACGAGCCGCACAACGTCTACCCCTACGCCGTTGAGGGCATCGGCGAGGACCTGATTCCTCTAACGCTCGATCTCGGCGTCATCGACGCGATGGTGCGGGTGTCCGACGGAGAGTCGTTCCGCATGACGCGCCAGCTCGTCGAGAGCGAGGGACTCTTGATCGGCGGATCCTGTGGCGCCGCCGTGCTCGGGGCACTGCGCTATGCGGAACAATTGGGCAGCGGCACGATCGTGACGCTGTTGCCGGACTCCGGGCGCAACTACATCAAGCGCATCTACAACGACGCCTGGATGCGCGAGAACGGCTACCTCCCTGAGGGAGCCTAGCGTCGATCTATCGCTCACAGCGGCACGTCTCACCGGCATGGTGCGCTTGCCAAGTTCCGCCTGGAAGCGACGCTGATGTGTGGTCGTCGCTGACTGACCCGTTCCATTGCCTGCGCTCGGGCGGGAGCTATATACTGGCGGCGCTATGATGCGCACCACTCGGCCATGTCGCCCGATCATCGTCTTGCTGTTCGCGGCCCTGCTGCTCGCGCCGGCCGGCTCGTCGTTCGGCGCCCAGGACGAGGAGGCCCCCCTCGATCTGCTCATCGTCGACGAGACCCAAACGTTCGAGGCCTCGTTGTTCGTCAACATGGCCGCCGGCGCGCTCAAGCAGACCGGGATGTTCAACGTCGAGGCCAAGTTCGTCGACGTGGACTCGAGCTTCGATGACCCGCTCGGTCCGAACGAGACCGACCAGGTCTATGACGTCATTGCCATTGTCCCCCGAGCGCTGGAGCAGCGCGAGCTCATGCAGCTCTGGCTGGCCACGTGTCCCTATCTGCCCGGCGGACCCGATGAGCTCCAACGGGGCGTGGCGACGATTCAGGAGCTCGTGGCTGGACGGAGCCAGGGCCAGTTGACGGCCCTCGGCGTCCACGACGACGCCGCCCCCGCGCTGTTTGCCACGATCTTCGCCAACCACGGCTGGCTCAACTGCGACTGAGATGCAACGCCTCATTCAGGGCTTCATCGGGTGGGTCGAGGTCCACCCCCGATGGACGGTCGCCCTGGTTGCGGCGATCACCGCGCTATTCGCCGCCACCCTGCTCACCCAGGGCCTCAGGTTCCAGACGGATTTCCGCAAGTTTCTGCCTAGCGACGACCCGGCCGTCCAGCGTCTGGAACAAGCCGAGGCGACCTACGGCTCCCAAGACTTGTTCCTGATCTCCGTCGAGGCGGACGAGACGATCTTCAAAGCCTCAACGCTCGGCAAGTTCAAGGCGCTGGAGACCCGACTCGCCGAGATGGCCGGCGTCGACGAGGTCGAAGGGCCGGCCACGACGACCGTGATCTACGGCACCCAAGACTCGGTCGTCGTCGAACCCGCCATGGAGTCGGTCCCGCAGACGCCCGCGGAGGTCGAGACGTATCGCCAGCGCGTCCTGAGCGATCGCACGGTGCGGAACTGGCTCATCTCGCCCGACGAGAAGGCCGGCGCCATCTCGGTGACGTTGGAGGACTGGGCCGAGGCGCCGCCCGTCGTCGACGAGATCCGCGCGCTGGTGGGTCAGTACAAAGGCCCGGAGACGTTCCATCTGGTCGGCGAGCCCGTCCTGCGCACCGCCGTCGCGCAGACGATGATCCGCGATCTGCGCGTGCTGGTGCCGGTCGTGATGCTCGTCTTGATCCTGGTGCTCTGGGCCAGTTTCCGCAGTATTCGGGGCGTGGCGCTGCCCATGCTCGTCGTTGCACTCAGCACGCTCTGGGCGGTGGGATCGATGGCCCTGGCCGGCGCGCCCATGACCCCGTTTACCATCGTCATGCCCGTCATGCTGATCGCCATCGGCGCCGCCGACGGGATCCACATCCTGAACAAGTACTACGAATCGGCGGCATCGCACTCCGCCGACACGGGCGAGGCCCGTCGCGCCGTCGTCTTTGCCACGATGAACGAGATGGCGGTGCCCGTGATTCTGACCTCGCTGACGACCGCGGCCGGGTTCGTGGCGTTGCTGACCTCGTTCCTCTGGCCGCAGCGCCACTTCGGGGTGTTTACCGCGCTCGGGATCGTCTACGCCATGCTGCTGTCGCTGACGCTGATCCCGGCGTTCCTCTCGCGCCTGTCCGTGCCGACCCTGCGCACCGCCGACTACGCGCGCAGCCGGGTCTCCAAGGGACTCGCGCGATGGGGGCGTGCCGTCAGCCGGCAGCCGGCGCTGACGCTGGTGATCGCCGGGGCGGTGTTGGTCGCGTTCGCGGTCGGGGTTCCGCGGCTCAACGTGGAGACGCGCGCGGACGAGTTTCTCGGCCAGGGTCATCCGGTGGTCCAGTCGATGTACGCCATGGACGAGCGCTTCGGCGGCAGCTACCAACTGGCGGTGGAGATCGACACCGGACGCCGCGACGGCCTCAAGGATCCGCAGGTGCTCACGAAGATCGCGCGCCTGCAGGACTATCTCAAGTCGCGATCGGAGATCGGGCAGGTCATGTCCGTGGCCGACATCGTGCGCCAACTGAACCAGACGTTGCACGCCTCCAATCCCGATTACTACCGCATCCCGGCGGATCCGCGCCTGGCCTCACAGCTGTTCATCCTCTACAACGGCGAGCCGGGCAGGCTCTTCCGAGGCGACTTCAGCCAGGGGGAAGTCGTCGCGCGCCGTCTCAACGTGGGCAGCAACCAGATGGCGGCCCTCGTGGCAGACGTTCGCACATATCTGGACGAGCACTTCAGCGGCGCCGACGCCCCCCAGGCCCAACTCGTGGGGCCGACTCAGGCCTACAGCGCCCTGCTCTCGCGCATCATCCAGAGCCAGATCGCGAGCCTGTCCGCCAGCTTCGTCACGGCGGGGATCATCGTCGCCGTGCTCATGGGCTCGGTGATGGCGGGCCTGCTCTGTCTGGTGCCGTTGGTGCTGACGATCCTGATCGAGTTCGGCGTCATGGCCTACGCGGGGCTGCCGCTCGACATGGCGACGATCATGCTCGGCTCGATCGCCATCGGCATCGGCATCGACTACTCCATCCACTTTCTGCATCGCTTCCGGCTGGAGACGCGCACCGGCCACAGCGCAACCGAGGCTTTCGATCGTAGCATGCGCTCGGTGGGGCGGGGCATCGCCTACAACGCCCTGGCGCTGATGTTCGGGTTCGCCGTGTTGTTGGCCAGCTCGTTCCACGGCCTGGTGACGTTCGGCTTGCTGCTGGTGCTGACCATGATCGTCAGCAGCGTGAGCAGCTTCTCCGTGATTCCCGCGTTCCTGCTCCTTCGTCGGCCCGGCTTTCTCCATCGGCCGAGCCCGATCTGGCCGGAGTCGCCCGCCGAACCATCACACCCGGTCGATCGCCAGGTGTCCTGAGCGGGTACCGCGAGCGACCGTCAACACCAATACCGGCGTTGTCGAGCGAGCCGTCAGGTCCATCGGGCCAGCACGGTTTGGAGCACATCGTCAAGCATGTCGGATGTCAGGCGCCCCGTCTGCGTGTTCTGGCGGCTCGGATGATACGCCCCCACGAGCGCCGGCACGCCGTCCAGTTCGACGATCACCCCGTGGCCGAATTTGGGCTTCGGGCTCGGGCGCTCGGCCCCGAAGCGCGCCAACAGCCTCAAGCTTTGATCGAAGGCCAGGCCACCCAACGCCAGCACCACCTGGACGTTCTCGAGCAACGCGAACTCCCGATCGAGATGGCCCCGGCAGTGGGCGATCTCATCTGCCGTCGGCTTGTTCTGAGGCG
Organism: Candidatus Bipolaricaulota bacterium; assembly: GCA_018609825.1. The sequence continues at coordinate 15,636 of JAHEOA010000165.1, forward strand.
GGGCACAGCGGGCAATGGCGGTCATGTACGCGTCACGCAGCTCCAGGCCGTCGTCGGCATGGCGCGACGTCGATCGGTTGGCGAAGCCGGCGCGGTAAAGCGCGGCCGCCAGGAAGTCGGCCGCGCCGCCCGGCACGTCGCCGGTGAACATCCGGCCCGTTCGGTTGGCCCCGTGGGCAGCGGGCGCGAGCCCCACGAGCAGCAGTCGAGCGTTCGGGTCGCCGAAGCCGGGAACGGGCTTGCCCCAGTAGGCTTCATCCTGAAAGGCCTGCTTCTTCTCGCGAGCGACGCGCTCGCGATGCTCGACGAGGCGCGGACAACGACGGCAGGCGACGACGTCGCGTCGGAGCGCCTCGAGCGAGTCGGCCATAAAGGCAGCGAGGGAACTACTGGAGGACGGTCATGCGGCCGACTCGGTGGCGCAGCCCTTGAGAGGTAGCCGCTTGAACCACGTAGAGATAGACGCCGTTGGCGACCGGCTCCCCGCGCTGATTCTGCAGCCGCCAGACCAGCTCCGATCCCGGCGTCCTGCCGTTGTAGACCAGGTCCCCGGCGAGGTCGTAGATGCGGACGTGCATATCGCGAATGCCGAGACCGCGCCAAGCGAAGCGCGCGCGGCTCGCGTCCTGAACCAGGGCGAGGCGCGACGGCCCACCGGCGCTGCCGAGTGACGTGCCCGAGCGGTAGAGCTCGTAGGCTTTCTGGACGGCACGGTCGCTGAGGCGGCCCGCGTTCCAGGCGGCGACGATCTCGTTGAACTCCGGTCGATCGAGGCGATCGTTGGCGTTGGCGTCGTACTCCCGGAGCACGGCAAGGATGGGGTCCTCCTCGGAGCCGCCGTTGCCCTGTCCCTGCGCGTCGACGACGTCGCCGAAGTCGGTCGTCCAGAGCCAGTGATACTTGCTCTGGGGCGCGTCGGTGCGGGCAATGCCGATGGCGCGCATGCGGCAGTCGAGCATCGTCCGATTGTGGCCCTCGGAGTCCTTCCACGCCTGCAACACGGCTGAAGCCCGCTGGAAGCCGCCGGCGATGTTCTCCGAGAGGTGGCGCCACGTGGCGGGGTATCCGGCCGCTTCGACGCGCTCGGGCAGCTTCGGCTCGCCGTCGCAGCGATGCCCGAAGCAGTTGCCCTCGATCATAACGACGTTGTGATCCCGAGCGGCCTGATCAAGCGTCGCGGAGCGGGCGAGCGTACGCAAAGCGTCGCGGGGCCACGACCGCCAGCGATCGCCCGTCCAGCAGCGATCGCTGTCCGCCCGATAGTCGTTGATCAGGTCGAGAAACTGAGCCTCTTGGGCGCCATTTGATGAGACGTTTCCCGCCTGAGCGGGGACGCCCCCCATAAGCAGCGCGGCGAGGCCAACCCCCAGAACGACGAGACAGAGCGGGCGTGGCGAGCTGAACGATGGCTGCATGCGTACCGCCTCCACAGTGACGCCCATTATAGACGCCACATGTCCGAAGGCTCAAGCGACCGACGTCCGCCCGTCCGTCGTCCCACGTCCTTCGCAATCTAGGCATGACACGATATCATGGCCTCAACGAGGCAAGGCCGACATCATCGGATGGGCGGGTGCGCCTGGGCGATCGGCTGCGGAATCGTGGAAGGATCGGGAGCGATGATCGGATTTCTCGTGGCTGCGACGTATGCCGCACTCCGGCTGGCGCTCACCCCGGCGCTGCCGGAGACGGTGTTCATCGAAGCCAGTCGGTTGCTGTTCGGCTGGTACCTCACGACGGGCTTGTTGACGGTCGCGACGGCGACGCTGGTCTGGGCCGGCGACTTCGGCAGCGAAGGCGCCCGCATGCGCCACGGGGTGGCCACGCCGTTGGCGTGGGCCCTCGGCTTGGCGCGCGTGCCCATGGCCTCCCTGGCCCCCTTGATGGCGCTGGCCGTCCGACGTCTGTTGCTCGGGGTTGGCGCGTTCTGGTGGATGCAGGGGCTGCGCGCCATGGGGGCCGAGTTCGTCCGCGACGAACCGACGCTTGTCATGGGCGCGGTCGCTTTAGGCATCGGGCTGCTCTTGGGGCTGCTCTGCTGGCCCATGCGGCGCATGGCCGACGCGCCGCAGCTGAGCTCCGAGCCGCCCTCCCTCCATCAGGATCCCTTCTAGCGGTCAACGACGGCCTTGCGTAAGACGACACCCATGCCGTAACGTCGGGTCGATCGAGGGCAGGACCGACACCGCCATGATCAAGCGACTCGTCTATTCGACACTGGCGTCGCTCATCAAGCTGGCCATGAAGGGCCTCTTCCGACTGCGCGTCGAGGGCCTGGAGAACGTTCCCGACGGCGGCGGGCTGCTCGTGGCCCGCCACCGGAGTTACTGGGACATCACGCTGTTGATCGCAGCGATCGGCCTGCGGCGCCATATCCTGTTCATCGCTCGACGGACGCTGATGCGGAATCCGCTGATCCGCCCGTTCATCAAGCACTTCACGATTCCGATCGATCGCGATCGGTTCGGCAAGGCGGACTTCCGCCGCATCACCGACGCGCTCCAAGCCGAACGCCTGGTCGGCATCTTCCCCGAGGGCACGACGCGCGAGTCGGCCGAAGTGCGGCTCGGCGTCATCCGCTTTGCCGAGCGGACGGGCCAACCCTTCGTGCCCATCTGCCTGGTGAACGAGGGGCCGTATCCGCCCGACTACCCCGCCGGCTTCCCGCGCATCACCGCACGCATCGGCCGGCCGTTCGCCCTCGACGAGCTGAGCGAGGATGTGGACACCCTCGACGCGCTTGCGAAGCGCGACCGTTACGACGTCCTGGCACAGGCCGTCATGGACCGAATCGATCGCTTGGCGGACGCGTCGCTGGCGACGGGGAAGCGCTCGGCATGAGCAGATCGGACTGTAAGCGAGATTGCATCGGTGTAGGCCAAATGCTATCATGAAGCTGATGCCGGCGCCGCCCATCTGCACCACCCCCGAGGCAGACGCGTTCCAGTCAGGGCATTGCGCCAGTGATCCTTGAAGTCGGGGGAGAATCCGACGAACGTGGGTGAATCCGTGATGGCAGAGAACCGGATGGAGGAGTTTCTCGAGGAAAAGGACGTCCAAGTCTACAATCGAGGCGACGTCCTGACCGGGCACGTCGTTCAGGCCACCGAGCAAGTCATTCTCGTCGATATTGGCTACAAATCCGAGGCCCAGATGCGGCCGCACGAGCTGGCGCCGTTCCGCAAGGACGGCGTGGAGCCCGGCGACGAGGTCGAGGTGATCATCACCTATATCGACGAGGAAGAGGGGACGATCTTCGTCTCCGAACGTCAGGCCGTTTACGAGAAGCGCATCGGCGAACTCGAGCAGCGGTACCGCAACGGCGACGTGGTACAAGGGGTCGTCGAGGGCGTGGTCAAGAACGCCGGTTATCACGTCAACCTGAACGGCATCCGGGCGTTTTTGCCCGGCTCCCATCTCGGCAACGATCTGCCATCCGACATCGAGCAGCTGCGCGGCCAAGAGATCGAACTGAAGATTCTGGAGCTCAACCGCCGGGACAAGAACCTGGTCGTCTCCCACAAGGAATACCTCAAGGAGAAGGAGCGCGAACAGCTCGAGGCGCTGTTCGAACGGATCAACGTGGGCGACATCGTCGAGGGTGAAATCAAGAGCATCGTCGACTTCGGGCTGTTCGTCGACATCGGCGGCTTCGAAGGGCTGGTCCACCGGACCGAGATCAGCTGGAAGGACCTGCCGGCGCCACCGAGCACCTACGAGGTCGGCGACACGGTCAACGTCAAGATCCTCGACGTCGACAAGGAACGCCGACGGATTTCGCTGTCGATCAAGCAGACCCGCCCCGATCCGTGGGAGAACATCAAGGAGCGCTACCCCACGGGCGAGAGGTTCGAGGGCGAGGTCGTCGCGCTGACGGACTTCGGCGCGTTCGTGCGCCTCGAAGACGACGTCGAGGGGCTCGTCCACGTGTCGGAGCTCTCCTGGGGCTTCCCGGAGAACCCGAGCGAGGTTGTGCAGGAGGGCGACGAGGTGGAAGTCGTCGTACTGGACGTCGACGAGGAGAAACGCCGCATCAGCCTGAGCATGCGCCAGGCCCAGCCCGACCCATGGGCGGACATCGAAGAAAAGTATCCCGAAGGCACGATCGTCACGGGCACCGTGACCAAGCTGCTCGACTTCGGCGCGTTCGTCCAGCTCGAAGAGGGCGTCGAGGCGCTGCTGCACATCTCGGAGATGAGCTGGGAGCGGATCAACCATCCGAACGAGGTCGTCACTGAGGGCGACGAGGTCGAGCTCAAGGTTATCAAATCCGACGGCGAGCGGCGCAAGATCCGTCTGTCGCTGCGGGAGATGCAGGAAGACCCCTGGCACACCTTCGTGGAGAACTATCCCGTCGGCACCGTCATCGACGGCGAGATCACCGAGCTGAAGGACTTCGGGGCGTTCTGCAAGATCACCGACGAGGTCGAAGGGCTCATCCACGTCTCCGAGATCGCCGAGCAGCACGTCGACCAACCCTCGGACGTCCTGGAGAAGGGCCAATCCGTCGAGGCGCGCATCATCGGCGTCAACGAGGACAAGCGCCAGGTGCGCCTGTCGCTGCGCAACGTCCACGAGCAGCACGAGGCCGAGAAGCGACAGCAGGCGGCGCAGGAGCAGCCGACCCAACAGCGGGCGAGCAAACCGTCCCGCGCGCCGCAGCGCCCGTCCTGGTCGCCGGAACCGACGGCCGCCTCGTCATCATCGTCGTCATCATCGTCATCGTCCTCAGGGCCGTCGCGATCGCCGTCAACGCCCTCGAAGGCGTCCAGTTCGGATGATGAGCAAGTGGAGGCCGAGGAGACCGAGACCGGTCACGAGGCCTTGACGATGCGCGAGCTCCTCAAACAGCATGCCGACGACGCCGAGCTGGAGTCCGAGGACGCCGAAGCGACCGACGACGAGGGCAGCGAAGGCGACGACGAGACCGCCTGAAGCGAGGCTCGGTCTTCGCTGACGACGTGACCCCGTTGGCGCCCGTCCTGCATGCAGTTTTCGCCTATCTGATCGGCTCGATTCCGTTCAGCTATCTCATCGCGCATGCCCGCGGCGTCGACGTCCGCCAGGTGGGAAGCGGCAACGTCGGCGCCACGAACGTCGCCCGCTCGGCGGGCCGGGGCTTGGGCGCGACGGCCTTGGCATTGGACGTCGTCAAGGGCGTCTCGGCGGTGGCGCTCGGATGGGGGCTCGGCACGCCGCTCTGGCTTGCGGGCCTGGCTGTGATCGGGCACAACTGGAGCGTCTTCCTCAACTTCCAGGGCGGCAAGGGCGTGGCCACGACGCTGGGACTAATGGCAGCGCTGGCGTGGCCCGCGGCGCTGGCGACCGTCGGCGTCTGGGGCGGCGTGGTGGCGGCAACGCGCTACGTCTCCGCCGGATCCGTAGGCGCATTGTTGCTCTCGCCCATTTGGCTGGCCGCCTTCGGCTATCCGCTTGCATTCGTCGGCATGATGATCGTGCTCGCCTTGCTGAGCGTCTATCAGCATCGGGAGAACCTGCGCCGACTGTTCTCCGGACGGGAGCTCGGCGTCTGAGCCCCTCGGGCCCCTGTGCCCCCATCCGACGTCCTCCGACGCTCACGACGACGCGCGAGCAAACTGGATGAAGCGAATCAGCTCGACCAGGGCTTGATCGACGTCCCGATTGACCACCAGCAGGTCAAACTTCGGCGCCTCGCCCAGTTCTTCCCTCGCGCTCTGCAGTCGGCGTTCCACTTGACGGGGATCCTCGGTCTGGCGCCGGCCCAGCCGATCCAGGAGCGTCTCCCATGACGGGGGCAGGACGAAGATGAAATGGACGTCGGCCGGCAAGACGTCCGCACGTTCACGGATCTGAGCAGCCCCTTGAACGTCGATCTCCAGCAGCACGTCCAGGCCCCGGTCGGTGTGCTGCCACACCTGGCTGACGAGCGTCCCGTAGAGATAGCGCCCGTGGACCTCGGCCCACTCCAGAAACGCATCCTCGGCGACGAGCGCCTCAAAGCGCTCGCGGGAGATGAAGTGATAGTCGGCGCCGTCGCGCTCGTCAGGGCGCGCCGGGCGGGTCGTACAGGAGACGGAAAACGCCAGATCATTGAGGCGGGTCAGCAGCTCGTTGCGCAGCGTCGACTTGCCCACGCCCGCCGGCCCGGCAAGGACGAAGAGCGCTCCGGTGCGCGAGGCCGTCATGGAAGCTCGAGCCGGCACGGAAGGAGACTAACGGCCGCTGTTGGACGTGATGTAGCGCTCGGCGAGGGTCTGGGTGCGCAACGGGGCCAGGACGACGTAGCCGGATCGGGTGATGATGACCGCGCGGGTTCGGCGACCGCGCGTCAGGTTGATCACGCGGTTCTCGCGCTCGGAGGCGTCAATCATGCGCTTGACGGGGACGGAATCCGGGCGGGCGATCGTGACGATCTCGCTCTTGGCCACCATGTTGTCCAGGCCGACGTTCATCAACTCTCTACTCAATATTTCTCACCTGCTCCCTGAAGTGTTCAATTTGAGCCTTGATATCCACGAGGCGTTGGGCAATATCGCCGTCTTTGGCTTTGGAAGCCATCGTATTGACTTCACGGTACATCTCCTGCCCCAGAAAGTCAAGCCGACGGCCGACCGCGCCGTTCTCCCCCTGGAGCGCCGCCTCCGCGGCCTGGCGATGGACCTCGAGCCGATCCAGTTCCTCGGTGATGTCGGCCCGCTCCACGATCAGCGCCACTTCCTGCTCCAGACGCCCCGGGTCGATCTCCACGCTCGGGGCCAGTTCGTCGAGTCGGGCCTGCAGCGACTCGCGGTAACGGGCTTTGAGGTCGGGGACGGCTTCGCGGACCACCGTCTGTCCGTCGCCGATCGCTTGGAGCATCGACGCCAACTCTTGGGCGAGCGCTGCGCCTTCGCGAGCTCGTTCCGCCTGCACGGCCTCGAGGGCCGACTGGAGCGCGTCGGCAAGCACGGGCTCCGCGCCCTCGGCTTCCGGCGGTAGCGGCACGAACGCCCGTCCGAAGCGGATGAGGTGATCGAGCGTCACGGGCTCGCCCAATCCGAGTTCGCGGACGAGATTCTGCAGGGCATCCCAGTGCTCGCGCGCCACGTCGAGGTCGAACTGGAGGCCGCGGTCGTCGGCGGGCATCAGCGATACCTGGACCTCGACACGACCCCGACGGAGCGTCGACTCGATCTGTCGACGGGCAATCAGCTCGAGTTCATCGTAGTCGTCAAGGCCCTTGACGACGATGTCGAGATAGCGATGGTTGAGCGTCTTCACCCGAACGTGCGCGGACCACGCGTCGGTCTGGGCCTCGCCTTCGCCGTAGCCGGTCATGCTGGTGGTCATGCAAATCGCGGAAGGAGTCTAGGACACGACGACCCGCAAGACAAATCGCGACGGGCCGGGCCCGCCGCGATTCCGTCATCGTTGGGGAATTCGGGTCGCCCGTCCGTCTGACGGGGGATCCCTTCGATGGACCGACGCTAGAAGTGGAACACGGCGCCGAAGCTGAGCTCCAAGTTGTTGATCGGCGCGGCGGGATTCCCGTTGTTAACGTGCTTCCACGGCACCGGAACCGTTCCGTAGGCGAGATCGAGGAACAGGCCGAGCGGCGCGACCTGCACCTCCACGCCCATGCGGGCCAACAGGGAGAACTGGAACCCCGTGTTGCCGTTGTCGAGAATGGGGAACGTGCCCGCCCCGCTGCCCATGTAGACGACGACGGGCGGGGGCGTAAATGCGTAGAGTAGCGATTGGCGGACGGCGATCAGACTGGGGTCGAGCCCGAACGCACTGAAAAACGGCAACCTCAGCTCCGTTCGATGGAAGACGTTTCGGCTCAAATCTCCCTGCGCAAACAGGTTGACGAACAGGATCGGCGGCGTGGTGCTCGCCGGCGACATCACGAAGGGAAAACTGACCGCAAGGCCGAACCCGCGGTGCCCGAGGGCTGGCGGGCACGTCGACTTGCTCGGTGGATTGGCGGGGGGACATGCCTGATCGGTCTGCGGAGCCTGAGCGTCCTCATCTTGTTGCGCAAACGCCAACGGGCCACCGACCGACAGCCCAATCAACAGCATGGCCGTGAACACAATCGTCAATACGCGCATCGTTGTCACTCCTCTGTGCGAAATCGCCCACCCGTTTGTAAGCGCTCGACGTCGTCAAACTCCAGGAACCCTGTCCGCAGCCAAGGGCATGCTTGTCCAGTGTCGAGGCCCCGACCGTGGTCATCGATCCCCGGGGGCCTCCAGTTTCTCGGGCAGAGCGCGGGGCCCCATTCGGCTCCCGGGTCAACATCAAACGCCGGCCTTCGGAGCCTCGGGAGACAGGCGGTCGCCGTTGACGCCGAGCATGGCAAACGGTACGGTTAGGAAACATAGAATGCGCGAGAACCGCATGTATCATCCGGGAGGTGTGGGGCATGCAGATGACCATCTACTACACGAAGGCCGACGAGTACCTGATCGACAAGATCGACGAGATGGCCCATCGGGAGCGGAAAAGCCGCAGCGCGGTGATCCTGACGGTCCTGGAGCGCTACTTCGAGGGCGAAAAACGGCTGGGCGAGATCCTGGTCGACATGGGCAAGCTGACCCAAGATCAGGTCGACGAGTTGATCAAGCGCCAACAGGAAGCGAACGAGCATCGGCGGTTGGGCGAAATGCTTTTGGAGGAAGAGCTGGTCTCGGAGAAGGATCTGCACCGAGCCTTGGCCGTCCAGAAGGCAGACAGCGCCGGAGGCCGGGGCCATAACGGCGCCTGAGCTCGCCTGCCATAGCCTTACGTCCGTGCTCCCCCAACCATCTTGGCCTGCAGGTAAGCCAGAAGCCCGATCATCAAGAGGGCGTCCCCGACGCTGAAGACGTTGGCGAAGGGGAGCCAGGACGGCGTGGCCAAGACGTCGCCCAGCCAGCCGAGCCGCGTCCCCTCGTCCATCAAGACGTTGTTCGCGTGCGTACAGGCGTCTTGACCGGCGGTCCGGCACGCCGCGAACGTCGCTGCTGAGCTCTCCAATCCCGCCTGTCGGAGCTTGGCAACGGTCGTGGGCATGAAGCCGCCGTTGAGCGTGATGACGATCACGTTGAGCGCCATGCCGATCCCCATCACGACGATGCCCCATTCGCGCCAGTTGGCCACCGCGAACGCGATCAAGACGGCATAGGAAAGCAGATGGATTTCGGCGGTTCCGCCCTCCAGGATCGGATCGCCGAGGCCGGGCAAGGGGAAAATCAGAATCTGGAGCAGCAGGGCCACAGCGATGAGCCACGGGGCGCGGAACTGGATCTGGCCGAGCGACGCCAACCGGCCGCCCCTCACATAGCCCACCAGCAATCCGATCGGCACGGCCCAGAGCAACAGCATGTCAGTTGGATGAGTGGGAGGCGTCGGACGTTGGCGGGGCGTTGCCAGCTTGGCTGCCCCCGCTCCGCCGGTCCGCCGCCATGAGGGTTAGGAAGGCATCCACGACCGTCGGATCGAAATGGGTGCCGCTTTCGGCCTTGATGATGTCCACCGCGGACTCGTGGTCATGGGCGTTGCGATACGGGCGATCCGTGATAAGGGCATTGTAGGCGTCGGCGACGGCAATGATCCGCGCGCCAAGCGGAATCTCGTCTCCCTGGAGGCCCTTGGGATAGCCGTTGCCATCCCAGTGTTCGTGCTCGTGGCGCACGAGATCCACGACGCCGGCGTACATCTCGAGGTCCTTGATGAGATCCGCCCCGATGTCGGGATGGGTCTTCATGATCTCCCACTCCTCGTCGTTGAGCTTGCCCGGCTTTTTCAGAATGGAGTCCGGAATGCCGATCTTGCCGACGTCGTGGATGAGGGCGCCGGAGCGCACCTGCTCGATTTCGTCCTCGTGCAGCCCCATCTGTCGCGCGATCTCCTCGGAGAGGTCAGCGACGTCATCGGAGTGTTCGAACGTATACGGATCGCGGGCGTGGAGCATGTCGGCCATGCTCTCGAAGGTCTGTTTGGCCTCGTGGCGCAGCTTCATGTAGTTGCGCAGGGAGACGTGGACCAGGCCCATGGGAATAAGCACGAGCAGGAGATTCCAGGGGGATTGAGCATAAGTGACTGCCATAAGGATGCCCAGGACGCCGAGAGACAAAACCTGAACTGCTAGATGTTTGATATCGAACTTAAGGTGATACCAGATACTCGTATGACTCGTAATTGTAATTATACCGGCAACAAGAAAAAGATTAAGGAACTGGAAAGCAATAAATGCGATAATACTCGGAAGAATTTGACCTAATATGCTAACAGATTCCACATGAGCAGTGAGAAGTGGAATTCCTCCTAAGCTTGAGAACAGGAGTGCTGATCCAGCAGTAGCTAATGTAAGCTGAGCCGAGTTGAACCCAACTCGCCATAGGAAACTAGTAATGCTGGTCTTTAGCCAACCCCATCGAAGCACAAACTCGGCAGCAATCGTGCCTAGAACTGCGACCGATATACCAAGTTTAGGACCGCCGAGCAGAATACCCGCCAGGCACACGGCAGTTCCTGTTGACAGGGCTCGCTTGTACATAAGCTCGACTTCATATACCTCAGCCAGGAATAAAACAAACGATAGGATGAGGAAAGGCGTTATCAGGCTAGGTAGTGGGACAGTTTGGAGTGGTGTGAGGAATTCGGCGGTAAGCAGTCCTGCGACGATAACTACGGCTACTATGTATAATTTTGCTGCATTTGGAATGTCCATACCGCCGTGGAAGGTTAAAGTAAAGTACAGGGAGAGTCAACTGGGACTCTCCCTGTAGCTACTGGAAGTTGCCGTGAAACTGAAGTTCAGAGGATGTTAACCAGTCCACTTATTGGCAGCCCCGCTCATCAAAGCAAAAGCAGCCAGAAGTGCGAGTGTGTAGATCACCTTGCTACTAACCAGCTTTGCAAACAACTTGTTCATGCGCTCCTGGCCCTGCTGAACTTCGTGCATATTACCCCACTTGAACATCTTAAACGACCTCCTATACTAAGCTTGCTTGAATTCACCTAAGGGAACTGCTTCAACTCGACTTGCTCGAGTTGAATAACCTTGGATTGTCTTCGTTATATCACACTCGCATGGGCAAGTCAATTCCCCCGAGGGGCATATTGCTCCCTGGATCCTCTCGTCTCCCAAGGGTCGCCCAGTAGGCTAATTCACCGCTGCAATCACGTGAGTGCCCAACGTCACGCCGGACCTGAAGCTCGCTTGGACGCGCGATTGCACAGTCTGTATACTCGGCCGGCAATCCTGACGATTCGCTTAGGACGGAGGCTTGACATGGGCAAGAAGCAGAAGAAGAACCAGGCGTCGGCTCCATCGGAACGCCAACAGAAACAGAACACGCGAGACCAGCAGGTGCAGAAGATCACCACGTATACGGGCATTGCCGTCGTGGCCCTCGTCGTCGCCTTTATCGGCATCTACGTCTTCAGCAATCAGAACTCCTCCGGCGGAGGCGGCGAGAACGTCCCGCTGGGCATTGACGGTCAACCGACGCTCGGGCCCTCGGATGCGCCCGTCGAGGTCATCGAGTTCGGCGACTTCAAGTGCCCGGCCTGCAAGTCGTTCCACGACCAAGTGTTCCCGCAATTGGAGAGCAACTACATCGAGTCGGGCCAGGTCGAGTTCGCGTTCCTGAACTTCCCGCTGCCGCTCGGCCAGGATTCTTGGACTGCCGCGGACGCCGCCGAATGCATCTACCAGCAGGCCGGCAACGAGGCCTTCTGGGGCTACTACAACGGCGTCTACGCCAACCAGGGCCCGGAGAGCGAGAACTGGGCAACGCCCGATCTGCTCGTCCAACTCGCCCAGGACTACACCGACGCGGAGATCGACACGAACAGCCTGCGGCAATGCGTGGACAATCAGCAGTACCGCGACGAGGTCGAGCGCGACCGGAACATGGGGTTGTCCGCCAACATTCCGGGAACGCCGACGATCTTCGTCAACGGCCAGCAGCTGTCGGACTTCCGGTACTCGACGATCGCCTCGGCGATCGACGAGGAACTGAACAGCAACCCCGAATGACGACGTTCCTGGGACGCTACGGCCTCTATCTCGGCTGGATCGTGGCGCTCGTCGCCACGGGGGGCAGCCTGTACTTCAGCGAGATCGTGGGCTTCTTGCCCTGCAAGCTCTGCTGGCTCCAGCGCATCTTCATGTATCCGCTGGCGATCCTGTTGGGCATCGCCAGCTTTCGCCAGGACCGAGCGTTTCCCCTCTATGCGCTGCCGATGACCGTCATCGGCGGCCTGATCGCCCTGTTCCACTATCTGGAACAGAAAATCCCCGGCATCGGGGTGCCCCAGATCTGCAGCGGGGGCGGGGTTCCTTGTGACGTACAGTACATCCATTGGCTCGGCTTCGTCACGATCCCCTTGTTGGCATTGATCGCGTTCGCGCTCATAACGGCGTTTTTGGTCGCTGTCCGACGCGCATCATGAGGCGCCGCGTCGCAACGACCTCCCGAGCGAGGCTTCTCGTTGGGGCCATCGTAGCCATCGTGGCCATCGTGGGATCCGTTGCGGGTCCATCCGCCCTCGCTCAACCGTCCGCCCAGGACGGTTTTCGGGCGGAGGTGACCGCCGGCACCCTCGGAAGCGCCCTCGCCGGGGTCGGCACATACTTGGGCGTCAACGCGATCTGTCGGCAACAGGCCGAGGACGGGCCTGCGTTGTACTGCATCGTCTACGGGATGATGGGCTACGTCGCCGCGCTGCCGCTGGGCGGAACCGCTGGCGTCCACATCGCCGCGTCGATAAGGGGCACGGAGGGGGCGACGTGGTCGAGCGTCCTGGGGGCGATCGGCGGCGAAGCCGCCGGCCTGTTGATGGTTCGCGGAACCGGCGCCCTGTTGGACGATCCCCCTGAGGCCTATCTCGTTCTGGCGTATTTGGGGATCACGCCGCTCGCTAGCGGCCTGGGAGCAGCTTGGGGATTCAACGCCGGAACCTGACCGACTCGGCCCTTACCCCTCGTCAATGGCGGTCATCGTCGGCCTCAGGGGGTCGGGGCTCGGCCTGCTCCCGGCGTCAGTCCGCCGTTGACTCGTGGAGCGACTGCCGGACCTGATCTTCATATCGCTTCCGCAGCGCCTGCTTGAGGGTATCCAAGGAGAGCACGGCGCACCTCGTCCGGTTCTGTACGATCTCCTTGCCCAGGATCTCCATCAGCTGTTCGTGCGTGACGTTCGCCAACTGCTCGATCGTCATGTCCTGAATCGTATCGATGAGGACGTCCGCGGACGCTTGACTGATCGTGCAGCCCTCGCCCTCAAAGGACACGTCCGCGAGTCGATCGCCGTCGAAACGCAGGTGCAGATGGACGATGTCGCCACAGCCGGGATTGCCGCCCTCGACGGACACGTCGGCGTCCGGCATGGGACGTCGGTGGTGCGGGCTCTCGTAGCGGTCCAGCAGATACTCGATCTGAGCTTCGCGATCCATCATCATGGGCATCTAGTCCTCGGGTTTGTCAATCGGGGCGCCCACGAGGTTGCCCCATTCCGTCCAGGAGCCGTCGTAGTTCTTGACGTTGTCGTAGCCCAACAGATACGTCAGTACGAACCACGTGTGGCTGGAGCGCTCGCCGATGCGGCAGTAGGCGATGACGTCATTGTCGGAGGTGATCCCGTGTTCCCGGTAAAGCGCCTGTAGCTCGTCCGCCGGCTTGAACGTGCCGTCCTCGCGGGTCGCTTGGGACCATGGGATGTTGGCGGCGCCGGGGATGTGCCCGCCACGCATCGCGCCCTCCTGCGGATAGCCGGGCATGTGGAGCAGCTCGCCGCGATACTCCTGGGGCGAGCGGACGTCCACCAACGGCAGGTCCTGGTCGATGTGGCGGAAGACGTCGTCGCGGAACGCTCGGACGTTCAGATCGGGATGTTGGGCGGTGTAGCGGGTGGCAGGGAACTCGGGGACTTCCTTAGTGAGCGGCCGCTCCTCCTCGACCCACTTGGCCCGGCCGCCGTCCATGATCTTCTTGTTGGCGTGCCCGTAGAGCTCGAAGAGCCAGAACGAGTAACAGGCGAACCAGTTGCTCTTGTCGCCGTAGAAGACGACCGTGGTGTCCTCGTCGATGCCGAGCTGGCTCATGAGGTCCTCGAACTCGGCCTTGCTGATGAAGTCGCGCTGGACGGGATCCTGGAGGATCGTAAACCAGTCGACCTTGACGGCGTTCGGGATGTGGCCTTGCTCGTAGAGCAGGTAGTCCTCGTCGGATTCGGCAATCCGGACGTTGGGATCGTCCAGATGATCGGCCACCCAGTCGGTGCTCACCAGCACGTCCGGATGGGCGTAGCCTCGATCTGAGGTCATGGCGCATCTCCTTTCGCGGATCGGCTCTGGCATGGACGCACATCGCCGAGCGCCGTGCCGTCAGCCGGCTTACGCCGTCATGATAAAAACCAGACCCATCGTGTCAAGGTTGGCGGAGCTCGCGCTCCAGGGCCGTCTCGACCAATGGCGGCACGAAGCGGGACACGTCGCCGCCATACCCCTTGATCTCGCGGACGACGCTGGAGCTGAGGAAGGAGTATTCGCCGCTGGTCATGAAGAACACGCTCTCGATGTCGGAGTCGAGGTCGCGATTGGTCAGCGCCATTTGGAACTCCCGCTCGAAGTCGGAGTTGACCCGCAGGCCGCGCACGATCGCCTGGACGCCGTACCGGTGAGCGCAGTCGATGACGAGCCCCTCCCAGGTGACGACGGGAACGTCGGTGAGGCCTTCTGCGTCGAGCGCCTCTCGGCAGAGCGACTGGCGCTCTTCGAGCGAAAACAGCGTGAACTTATGAGGGTTGGTCACCACAGCGACGGTCAGATCGTCAAAGATCCGCCGCGCCCGCTGGACGATGTCGATGTGCCCGTAGGTGATGGGATCGAAGCTTCCGGGGTAGATGGCGCTCGGCACGGTTAACCCTCGCCCTCGCTCATGGCATATCGCCGATCGACGTCCGCGTGACCCGTCTCAAGTCTCGATCGTTGGGGCATCTAGGAAACTCCGTACTGGGGATGGATCTCGGCGGCGTTCGCCCGATGATTGGCCGTGCGAGCCATGAGAAACAAGAGATCGGAGAGCCGATTGAGGTATTTCACAACGTCGGCGTTGATCCTCTCCTGGGCGCCCAGTTCGACGACCCGGCGCTCGGCGCGTCGGGCGACCGTCCGCGCGTAGTGGAGCCAGGCGGCCAGCGCCGTCCCGCCGGGCAGGATGAACTGCGTCAGGGGTGGCAATTCGGCATCGAGACGATCACAGTCCCGTTCGACGCCCTCGACGTGGGTTGGGCCTATGCGCGGGGTCTGTGCGTCCAGGTCCGAGTTGGCCAAATCGGCGCAGACGGTGTGCAGCTCGTCCTGAAGACGCGCGAGCAGATCGATCAACCCGCTGTCGTCGGTATGCGCTCGGGCCACCCCGAATAGCGCGTTCAGCTCGTCGACCGCGCCATAGGCGTCGATGCGCGGGGCGGACTTGCTGACGCGGGTCCCGCCGAACAGGGCCGTCTCGCCCGAGTCGCCGCCGCGCGTGTAGATCCTCACCATGGTGACGCCACAGGGTACACGGCATCCCCCGGAAGCTCCAGGTCGCCGAACTCGTCGGGATGGATCAGCGAGGCCAGAATCTCGACGCCGTCGACCAGCCGTGGGCCCGGTCGGTTGAAGTAGAACGACCCGTGGACGACGTGGACACGATCGCCTTTGACCGCCTTGAGATCGGGCCACAGGTCATGCTCGATCAGCAGATCGAGCTCCTCGGCTGTCCGCTCCGGCGCAAACCCGCACGGCATGACCGCGATGACCTCGGGATCGAACCGCGCCACGTCGGCCCACGCGATCTCCTCGGAGGGTTCGCCAGGGCCGTTCATGGCCTCGCCGCCGGCCAGCTCGATCATCTCCGGCACCCAGTGGCCGCCGACGAAGGGCGGCTCGAGCCACTCGATGGCCAGCGTCCGCGGTCGATCCGAGGCCAGACTGGCCCGCTCGCGGACCCGATCGATCCGCGTGCGCAGTTGCTCGATGAGATCGTCGGCTCGTTCAACTCGGCCCGTGGCGTCGCCCACAACGCGGATCGTGTCCAGCACGTCCTCCAACGAAGCCGGCTCTAGCGAGACGATGTCCACATCGCCGTGGAGCACGCGGGCCGCCTGCCGCACCTCGTCGAAGGACGGCGCACAGACCTCGCAAAGCTCCTGGGTCAGGATGAGGTCAGGCTCGAGCTTGGCCAACAGTTCGTCGTCCAGGTGATAGACGCTCAGGCCTTGGTGGAGTCGATCGCGGACGGTCTGATCGATCTCGCGGCTCGGCTGCTCGCCGGTGACGACCGCGGCGCTCAAGACCGCCCGGTCCTCATCGACCTCGGGGGGCCAGTCGCAGTCGTGCGAGACCCCGACCAACTGGTCGTCGAGGCCCAAGGCGCAGACGATCTCGGTGGCGCTGGGCAACAGCGACACGATGTTCATGGGGCTCACGCTCCTGGGATCAGGTCTTGGTAGCAGTGTCCGTTACGGGCGACGACCTCGCCAAGTTGCACGTCGATGGAACGGGCAAAGAGCGATCCATCGTGGACGAAGCTGTGGTATTCGCCGTTCTCGCCGCATGGGTCGGCGCCCTCGGGAAGCCGCTCCAGGAACCCCGCGTCCAGCGGCTGGCCCAGAAAACGCTCGTCCAGATGCTGCTCGCTGACACAGACCGTGACGGCTTGAAACCCGTCGTCGATGAAGCGCCGCACGAGCGCCCGGGTGTCCTCGCCCCAGAGCGGGGTCACAAGCGCCATGCCGACCTCGCGGAGCCGCTGTTCACGGTATTGCCGAACGTCGTCCAGGGAGACGTCGCCCGTCGCGATCGTCGACACCCCCTCATCAGCCCGTAGTGACGAGAGCATATCGCGCATGCGAGCGTCGTAGACGTCATTGGAGGCGTGGGAGGGCAGATGGATCGGGATGAGCGTCAAGCCGAGCGCCTCCGCTTGGGCCTCGAGGAGCGCGCGGCGCACACCGTGCATGGTGACGCGATCGTAGGCTTCGCTGAACGAGGCGAGCAACCCGACGACGTCATACGCGGGATCGGCCAGAAGGGCCTGCAGCGCCAAGGAGCTGTCCTTCCCCCCGCTCCACTGCAGCACGACGCGCTCGCTCACGGCGTCCCCACGCCCTGGCGCGGACCGCA
>JAHEOA010000166.1 GCA_018609825.1 Candidatus Bipolaricaulota bacterium
AGCGCGACCGCGCCCGCGATCCCCATCTGCCAAATGTCGGCTCCGGAGACCCCAAGAACGTTGCCGAAGAGGAAGTGCGTGAGGTCGACGGCGTAGCTGTTCGCCGACGAGATGAGCGCGATGCCGAGGGCAAACATGGCCGCGAAGAGGATGCCGATGGCGGTGTCCTCCCGGAGGCGGGCCGCCTTGCTGACGACGCCGATGCCGAGCGAGACGAGGATCGCGGTCGCCAGTCCCCACCAGAACAGCACCCCGCGTGTCGCGCCCGTGACCAGATACCCGGCGGCCAATCCGGGGAGCACGGAGTGGGCCAGCGCGCTGCCGAAGAACGCCATGCCGCGCAGCACGACGTAGGTGCCGACGACCGAGCAGACGATCCCGACGATCACGGCCGCGATCAGGCCACGGACCATGAAACCGAACTGCAGCGGCTCGAGGAAGCCCTCAATCATCGGGCGAGCTCACCGACTCGGAAAACGACGCTCGGCCGCCGTACGCCGCCGCGACTTGGCTATCCGCAAGCGTCTCTTCGGGCGATCCAAAGCCGTAGAGCGCCTTGTTGAGTAGCATAACCCGATCGAAGCGCTCAGCGGCCAGGTCGAGGTTGTGGATCGTCACCAGGCTCGTGACGTTCTGTTCGCGTAGCACCTCGAGGATCTCCCAGATCTCGCGCTGGGCGTTGACATCCAGCCCGGTGAGTGGCTCGTCCAGGAGCATTAGCTCGGCCTGCTGAGCCAAGGCTCGGGCGATGAAGACCCGCTGCTGCTGGCCGCCGGAGAGCTCGCCGATCGGGCGCTCGGCCAGGTGGGCGATGCCGACGGTCTCCAGGCTCTCCCGGACCCGTTGTCGATCGTGCGCCCGCGGCCAACGGAACAGGCCCAATTGCCCGATCCGGCCCATCAGCACGACGTCGAAGACGTTGACGGGGAAACGCCAGTCGATCTCGCCCCGTTGTGGCACGTAGGCCACGCAGACGTGTCTCGCTGGCCGGTGGCCATAGATAAGGATTCGACCCTGAGTGGGCTGGAGAATCCCGGCGACGATCTTGAGCAGCGTGCTCTTGCCCGCGCCGTTGGGCCCGACCACGGCGACCTGCTCGCCCGTCTCCAGTTGGAAGGAGAGCTCGTCGAGGGCGACTTGGTCGCCGTAGCGCAACGTCAGGTCCTCGGCCTGGAGGATCGGCCGGTCCGTGTCGTGCCGAGCGCGCCAGTCCCGTCGTTTCACCGTATTCTCGACCCCTCCCGGAAGCTGCCAATGGGCATTATTCCGCGTCCCGGTCGAGCGCGTCAACGATGGCGTTGACGTTGAACCGCATGTGCGCCAGATACGTCGGGGCCGGCCCATCGGGGCCGCTGAGCGAGCCGGTGAACAGCCGCACGATCGCCACCCCGGTCTCCTCGGCCACTTGTTCAGCAACGTCGGGACGGGCCGTGTTGCCCACGAAGATGGCCGGGACGTTCTCCGCGCGGATCACCTCGATGGTCTTGGCGACGTCGCGGGCCGAGGGCTCGGCGTTGTCGCTCAGATTCGGAATGACCGCGCCGAGGAACTCGAAGCCGTAGCGCTCGGCGAAGTAGCCCCAGGCCCGGTGATCGGCCACGATCTTGCGCTCCTCGGGATCCAACTCGCCCACCCGTGCCTCGATGAACGCGTCGAGTTCGGCCAGCTTGCCCTGATACCGCATGGCGTTGATGGCGTACTGCTCGGCGTTGGTCGGGTCCAGGTCGACGAGCACCTCACGGACGTTGGCGGTCCAGATCGCCACGTTGGCCGGGTTGAACCAGGCGTGCTGGTCGACGGCGTCGCCGAGCCGGCGCGTGGGAATCCCGTCCGAGACGCGCACCAGGTTGATCGCCTCGCCGGAGGCGTCGACCGCGTCGTTGAGAAACGTCTCGAAGCCGAGTCCTTGGGCCAGCACGACGTCGGCGTTCGCCATCTCTCGGAGCATGTTCGGGTTCAACGACACCGCGTGCGGGTTCTGGCCAGGCTTCAGGAGGACCTGCGGATCGAAGGCGTCCCCGGTGACGTTGCTCACCACGTTGCCCAGAATCGTCGTGGTGACGACGACGTGGACGTCATCGTCCGGCGGAGCCTGGGCCTCGTCCGACACGGGTCCGCTCAAGGCCACGGCCAGCGCAAGCGCGCCCATGAGCGTGGCCCCGACCCGGCCCGGTCCTGGCTGCGTGACATCCGAGCTGTCCGCCATTTGCCCTCCTTTCGAATTGGGGTGCCAAGTGAACGTTCCAAAACAAATGAGATTCCGTATCATCTATACCAGGCCGGTCTCCCTTCGTCAACCCCGTCGATCGGGTTGGCCGAGGAGCTCCCATGCGGACAGGTTTTACTCCGCTTGGTCGGAAGGGCGCTGCACCGCCGCACAGCTCGGGCAGAGGCCGTAGATCTCCAAGAGATGCCCGCGGATCTCGAAGCCGGTCCGCTCGTGCAGCAGACCTTCCATCTCGCCCACCACGCACTCGTCGATCTCGATCGTCTCGCGGCACTCCAGGCAGATCGCGTGATGATGATGCCCAGATGGGGCCAGCATGTAGGTCGTCTCGGTGCCGCCGAGCGTCGAGGACTGCACGAGGCCGAGCTTGGTGAGCAGCTCCAGCGTCCGATAGATGGACGCACGGCCGACACTGGGCGAGGTCTCATCGACGGCCGCCACGACGTCGGGCGCCGTCATGTGGGAGGGGCCGTCGATGAGGGCTTTGAGGACTGCGCGCCGGGCCGGCGTGTTGCGATACCCGGCATCCCGCAGGTGCTCGATCAGTTGCTCGATCGGACTGGCCATCGCACCTCAAGCCTAGTCGGTTGGACAGACGTGGGCAACGGCCGTTCCCTAGTCGTCCTGGAAGGGCGCATGCTGGAATTCGCGCAGGAGCATGATCGCCTCGTCCGTCTCGCGGCGCGGCACGCACAGCTCGATGGGATGGGGATAGAGGAGCGGATACTCGGGCTCGTACTCGCCGCGTGCCATGACGGTGAAGCCCTCGGACTCCAGGAACTGCTTGATCATGCCGATCTCAGTGCGATTTTCGGAGGCGTAGATGCGGACGAACTCGTGCGGGTCCATGCGAGATCACGCTCCAAGGTGTCGCAGTCGCTCCTGCGTTTGGTAGCATAACGGCGCCATGGTCGCCCATTGCACGCGTCGCCTCTATCGGATCATCGGCATAAGCCTAGGCGGTTGCCGGAGTGGCCGGGGGCCCGGAGGCGGCGGAGCCGGCGCCGGGTGAGCGGGCCTGACATAGGTCATTGCCCAAAGCCGCGATCTTCTCATACACTCCGGCGAAATCGCGACCGAGCCCAAAGAGGAGGACGACTTGCCTTGTTTGTGCGCATGTGGATGACCGACGACGTCATCACCGCCAACCCGGACACGCCCATCATGGAAGCCCGCGACACCATGAAGCAACACATGATCCGTCGTCTTCCCGTCGTGGATGGCACCCGGCTGGTGGGCATCGCCTCACAGGGCGATCTCCAGGAGGCCGGTCCCTCCGGTGCGACGTCGCTCAGCATCTGGGAGCTCAACTACTTGCTCGCCCGGATCACCGTCGGCGAGGTGATGACGCCGATCGAGAACATCGTGGCGGTGTCCCCGGACGACACGATCGAGAAGGCCGCGATGTTGATGCGCAAGCACCGCATCGGCGGACTGCCCGTCGTGGAGGACGAGGATCAGCTGGCCGGCGTGATCACCGAGTCCGACATCTTCGACGTCCTGATCGAGGCGCTCGGCATCGATCGCGACGGCACACGCCTCACGCTCGAACTGGAGGATCGCCCCGGCTCATTGGCGGAGGCGCTGGACATCCTGAAGGGCCACGAGGCCAACGTGCTCAGCATCATCAGCTGCGACGAGTGCCGCAGCCGAGACGATCAGGACGTCATCGTGTTGCGCATCGATCACTTCGACTGGCGCGGCATCGTCCAAGACCTCAAAGACCACGGCATCACGGTCCTCGACTCGCAGACGACCCCAAAGAAGTAGGTCGCTCGGCCCGGGCCGACGCGACCGATCAGTCGGGCAGCAGCACGACCTTGCCGCAGTTGCCGGACGCCATCAACTCGAACGCGCGCTCGTGCTCGGACAGCGCGAAGCGGTGCGTCACGATGGGCTGAAGGTCGACCGCCCCCGAACGCAACAATCCGCGCGCCTGGAACCAGGTTTCCCAGAGCTTGCGGCCGATGACGCCGTGGGCCTTGATGCCCTTGAAGATGAGGAGGTTGTCGAAGTCGAACTCCATGGCTTGGCCGGGCAGGCCCAAGAGCGCCGCCTCGCCGCCGGGTTTGAGCAGTTGGAACCCCTCGCGCACGGCGGTCGGCGCGCCCGACATCTCCAGCAGCACGTCGACGCCTTCGCTCTCCGTGGCGTCCATGACCGCGTCGAGGATGTTGACCTTGCCGTCGTTGAACGTGTCGTCGGCGCCCATGTCTTCGGCAAGTTGGAGCCGATAGTCGCTGACGTCGGTGGCGTAGACCGAGCGCGCGCCGATGGCTTTGGCGACCGCGATGGCCATGACCCCGACGGGCCCACAGCCGGTCACCAACACTTTCTTGGCGCGCAGATCGACCGTGAACGCCGTATGAACCGCGTTGCCGAAGTTCTCCTGCAGGGACGCGATCTCGAAGGGCATGCCGGGCGGATCCGGCCAGGCGTTGATGGCGGGAACGGCCACGTAGTCGGCAAACACGCCGTCCCGATCGACGCCCAGGATGCTCGTGTTCCGGCAGAGATGGCCGCGACCCGTGAGGCACATGTCGCATGTGCCGCAGACGACATGGCTCTCCAGCGAGACCAAATCGCCCTCTTTGACGGCTGTCACCTCGCGGCCGACCTGCGCGATCTCGCCGCAGGCCTCGTGGCCAACCACCAGCGGCGGATTGAGACGGCCCTCAGCCCAGGGATCCCAGCGGTGGATGTGCAGGTCCGTCCCGCAGATGGAGCAGGCCTTGACGTTGACGAGCACGTCATGGGGCCCGATCTCGGGCACGGGCGCCTCGCGTATGGTCAGGCCGGGCCTCGACTCCGCTTTGACGACGGCTTGCATGCTCGCTGCGGTCATCACGATGCAGCCATTGTGCCAGAGTGTCGAACGCTCGCACAACGACCCCGATCAGCCGAGCGACGACTGTCATCGCCGTGCGGGGCGCCCTCGCCTACACTTGAGGCATGGCCCTGGTATCGGCGTGGGACGTGCTCTGGTTCGCGTCGCTCACCGCCCTTGCGACGGGATTGGGTGCGCTTCCGTTTCTGTTCACGCGCGGGCTGAGCCGGCGGTGGCTGGGGATCGCCAACGCCTTGGCCTCGGGCCTCATGCTCGGGGCCAGCTTCGGGCTGATCCAGGAGGGCCTCAACGTCGGTCTCGGTCGCGTGATGATCGGCGCGCTCATCGGACTCGTCTTCATCGTCTGGAGCCACGGCCGCCTCAACGCCGACGAGGAGCTGACGTTGGGAGCGCTACAGGGGGTGCACGCACGCAAGGCGCTGCTCATCGTCGGCGTCATGACCGTCCACTCGTTTACCGAGGGCGTCGGCGTCGGCGTGTCGTTCGGGGGCGGCGAGGCGCTTGGCCTCTTCGTCACCCTTGCGATTGCCGTCCATAATATTCCCGAAGGTTTGGCCATCAGCCTGGTGTTGATCCCCCGCGGCGTGGCCACGTGGAAGGCCGCCGGGTGGAGCGTCTTCTCCAGCGTCCCTCAGCCCGTGATGGCCGTGCCGGCGTTTCTGCTGGTTGAGACGTTCAGGCCCGTCCTTCCGGTCGGCTTGGGCTTTGCCGCCGGGGCCATGCTCTGGATGGTCTTCTCGGAGCTCTTGCCGGAGGCCATCGAGGACGCCTCCCAGAACGCTGTTGCGGTGACCGTGACGGTCTCGACGTTGGCGATGATCGCGTTCCAGGTGCTACTCAAGGGTTGATCGTCAACTCGGCAGATACCCGATCCCGTCGGGATGGATGCCGACGTCGAACCGCTCAATCTCCTTGAGCGTGGCCATGTTAATGACCGAGACGTCGTTCGTCTTGTTGTTGGCGACGTAGGCCCGATCGCCAGAGGGGTCGAACACGACGCCGCCGGGCCAGCGGCCCACCGGCAACCGCTTGATCTCCCAATGGCGTGACGTGTCGATGATGGAGACGTCGTGCGACTCGCGATTGGGCACGAACGCGTATTCCCCATGAGGCGAGAAGACCATGCGCACGGGCGTCGTCCCGATAGGATGTTTGGCGAGGACGCCGTGGTGCTCGGTGCTCAAGACGAACAGATTGCCCTCGTCCTGGTTGGCCACGTAGAGGTACTCGCCGTCCGGGTGCACGGCAACGCCTTCCGGGCCCTTCCCGACTGACACGTGCATCTCGATCTCGTCGGTCGCGGTGTTCAGAACCGACAGCGTGTTGGAGCCGATGTTCGGGACGTAGATGCGTGACCAATCGGGCGTCGGGTCGAGCATGTGCGAGAGGCGCTGGCCCGTCTTGAGGACCTTGCGGACGTTGTGCGAGGGCCGATCGAAGATGAAGACTTTATGTGCGTGCGTCGAGGCCAGATAGAGCTTGGATCGATCGGGCGAGACCTTGACGTCGTGCGGAAAGACGAACTCGGGGTGCTCGATGCGCTCGGTCTCCTCCATCGATTCCGTGTCGATGACCGAAACGTCGCCCTCCATGGCGTTGGAGACGTAAGCAACATGTTCCTCGGGGACGATCTCCACCTCGTGGGGGTGATGGCCGACGTCGACCTTCTGGATGGTCTGGCCGGAGTCGAGGTCCACAAACGACACGGTGTCCTCGTCCTTGTTGAGCACGATCAGGCGCTCGGGCATGGATGGGCCTCCTTGAGGTGGCGTGGGATGCGCTCAGTCTACGCGGCATCCGTCCCTCAGGCAATGCGGCGGGGCTTTATGGTTAGGCGGAAGCTATCAAGCGGTCGAGGACGGACGCGAGCGCATCCGTTCGTCCCTGTTGCATCAAGTCCTGATACGCCGGGTCGCCGAGCGCCGACGTCAGCTCAGCCCGGGTCCGCTCGAAGAGCCGTCGCTCGTGGGCCTGCAAGGACGCCCCGATCCCCTCCAGCAGCTCCATGATGGCCCCCTGAAGGCGGGCGGCTTGCCGTTCATGAGCGTCGATGCGGGCTGTCTCGGCGAGGCCGCAGAGGACCTCGGCGATGGCGAGCTGATCGTTCATCTCGCGACAGATCGTCAGGCTCTCGGCGAAGTAAGCGCGGGCCTGGGCGACGTCGCGGCGCTCCAGCTCGACCTGGCCCAGCTTGTTGAGCGCCACGGATAGATTGCGCCGGTCGCTCATCTCGCGGAAGATCGCGGCGATCTCGCCCAGCGAGTCGCGCGCACGTTCCCATTCCGCCTGCTCCAGCGCCAGGTTGCCCAGGTTCCCCAGCGCCATGGCGATGCCCCGCTTGTCGTCGACCTCGCGCGCAATCGAGAGGCTTTCGTTCAGGAACGCCCGAGCGCCCGTTACATCGCCCTGCACGCTCGCCACGTAGCCCAGGTTGTTCAGGACGTTGCACACCCCCGAGCGATCCCCTTCCTCGCGCAGGATCTGTAGGCTCTGCTGGAGGTCGTCGCGCGCGCGGCCGGGATCGCCCTGCTCCAGGGCCGCCTCGCCGAGGTTGCCCAAGGCAATGGCCATGCCGCGTCCGCCCCCGAGGTCGCGCTCGATGTCGAGGCTCTCCCCGAACAGCTCGATTGCCCGCTCCAGATCGCCGTGCTCCTGGGCGACGCGCCCCAGGCCGACGAGCGCGTTGGACACGCCCGAGGCGTCGTCGAGCTCGCGATAGAGGGCCAAGCTCTGGCGTTGACAGGCCTCCGCCGCGGCGTAGTCGCCCTGGCGCCACGCCAGCTCGCCCGCCTGATAGAGCGCCTTCGCCTGCGTCGATCGGTCGGCCTTGTCGAGATGCTCCAGCGCTTGGTCCAGCCACTGGCGACCCTCGCTGAGATACCCCCGCAGGCTCCAGAATCGGCCCAACGCGCTGGCAAGTCGGAGTGCCTCCTCGGTGCGATCGGTCGCCAACGCCCAGCCCAGCGCGGCTCGGAGATTGTCCAGCTCGTCGGTGAGCGCGCGAAGCCACTCAGCTTGGTCTTCGCCGGACAGCCTGGGCTCGGCCGTCTCCGCCAGAGACAGGAAGAACGCGAGATGGTGCCCGCGCAGCTCGTCGGCTTCGCCGGCCGCCTCCAGCTTCGTTTCCCCGAACTGACGCAACAGCGCATGGAAGGCGTATCGACCGTCCGCGTCACGGTCGAGCAGCGACTTGTCGATCAGCGCAGCGAGCTGCATCAGCGAGGCGCCGGCAACCGTCTCGGCGGCCTTGCGCGTGAAGCCGCCGCGAAACACGGCCAGTCGCATGAACAGCCGGCGGCTCCGCTCCGACAACAGCTCCCAGGAGTGTTCAAACACGGCCCGCATGCTCCGGTGCCGCGCCGGCACGTCGCGCGTCTGCGCGGTCAACATGTTCGGATCCGGACCCAATCGTTCGGCGATCTCGGCGGGCGAGAGCACGCGGAGCCACGTCACGGCCAGCTCGATCGCCAAGGGGATGCCCTCCGAGGCGCGACAGATGGAGGCGACCGCCTCGGCGTTCGCGCTGCTCACCTCGAAGTCGGGGCGATGGCGGCGCGCGTGCTCGACGAACAGTTGGACGCTGGCGTAGGCCTTCAGTTGGTCCGTCGACGTGGGTTGGGGGGGAACGGCCAGCGGCGCCACGATCCAGACCCGCTCGCCCGAGAGATGGAGCGGCTCGCGGCTTGTGGCCAGGATCGTCAATTGGGGACAGGCTTCCAACAGTCGACGCGTCAGCCGCGCGCAGGCGTCCACCAGGTGCTCGCAGTTGTCGAGAATGAGCAGGGTTCTCGTCTGTCGGAGATGCTCGATCAGCTCGTCGGTGACCGCCTGGATCTTCGTCTGGGTCAGCTCCAATGTGGACGCGATTGCCTGCGGCAGCCAATGCGGGTCCGTCAGCGGGGCCAAGTCGACGAACCAGACGCCGTCGGCGAATCGCTCCATCAGCCGATGGCCAAGCTCAATGGCCAAGCGCGTCTTGCCGCAGCCGCCGACGCCCGTGAGGGTCACGAGGCGCTGGGTCTCCAGCCAACGCCGAAGCTGAGCCACGTCCTCGTCGCGCCCGTGAAAACAGGTCAATAAATGGGGCAGATTGGCGGGTGCCCGTTCCGCTTCCGTCGGCCCGACGCTGCCGAGCGGGGCGTTGGATTCGATGGTCCTGTAGAGGCGCTCGGTCTCCATGTCGGGCGAGACGCCGAGGTCGCTGTGGAGCCGTTGGCGGAAGCGACGATACTGTGCCAGCGCCGAGGTCCGGTCGCCCCGCTCGTAGTACAATGCCATGAGCCGCCGATGAACGTCCTCGCGCCATGGGTTGTGCGCCAGGATGCGCTCGGCATACTGGATGGCCTCCCCGTGCGCGTCCCGACGTACGCACAGATCGACGAGCTGATCGAGCGCCTCAACGTAGCGGGCCTTGAGGAACTCGCGCTCCTCGATCGCCCAGTCCTCGTCGCAGCTTTCCAGGAAATCGCCCCGATAGAGCGCGACCGCCGACGCCAGATGATGCGCGCGATCGGCGTCGCTTCCCTGCTCGGCCTGTTGGAGATGGCGCTCAAACGCGTCCACGTCGACCCAGATCGGCACGTCGGATCGCAGTCGGATGATGGTGCGGTCCACGTCGAGGCAGGACGCCTCATCCGCATTGTCGGTCTCGAGGACCTGCCGCAGATGATGGAGCGCTTGACGCAGGTTCTGTCGGGCCTGGGACTCGGCGGACGTCGGCCACAGGAGCGCGGCCACACGGGTCCGCGCGTGGGCTTCGTCGCGATGCCGACACAGAAAGGCCAAGAGGTGGAGCGACGTCGAGGTTCGCACCGACACGGGTCGACCCTCTGCGTCGTACAGTTCGGGCTGGCCGAACAGGTGCAGCCGGCGCATGGCACCCAACCCCTTTTTGGACGCACGGCTTCCGACCAAATCTAACACGAGCACGCGTCGTTGTCTCACCACGACCGGCCAATCCGTCGTCCGTGAAGCGACCGACCTCGCCACCTAGAATGGCATTCCGAGAGGATCATGGTGGATCGAACGCCCAAGGGTGCACTGCCGGGTTGCTTTCGGCGCGTGATCGGCCGGCTCTGCCACGTTGCGAGCCCGGAGGACGTCATATGGGCCTTGACGGGAAGCACCGGCTTCGCCCTGCAGGACGTTCCCGTCACGCCGACGGACATCGACGTCCAGACGGATGAACAGGGCGCCTATGCGATCGAGCGCCGCCTCGATGGATATTTGGTGGATCCGGTTTCGCTCTCCGAGGGAACGGGCATTCGCTCGCACTTTGGGCGGTTGGTCCTCGAGGGGATCACCGTGGAGCTCATGGGGGCGCTCCAGAAGCGCCGATCGGATGGGCGTTGGGAGCCGCCCGTCGACGTGTCGAGACATCGGACGTTCGTACCGATGGACGGCGTGCGCGTGCCCGTGCTCGATCTGTGCTACGAGGAACGCGCCTATCGATGCCTGGGGCGGACCGAGCGAGCGGATCTGTTGCGGTCGGTCGTCGAGCAACGACAGCGCAAATCCGGATGAAGGGAATCTACGGCCTGATCCTCGAGGCCCACGGCGAGGCCGTGGTCGGTCGCTTCGGTACACTGCGTTTTGACGGGATCTACGTCTACGTGGGGTCGGCCCAAGGGTCGGGCGGCCTCGCCAAGCGGATCGCTCGGCACCGCGCGGTCGCGGCCGGGGCCTCACGGACGCGCCACTGGCACGTCGACTCCCTGCTCGGCCTCAGCGAACGGATCGATGCCCTCGGCGCCGAGACGTTGGATCCGGAGGCCGAATGCGCCTTGGCGGATGAGCTCGCGCGCCGCGCTCAACGCGTCGTCGACGGCTTCGGCGCGAGCGACTGCGCCTGCCGAAGCCATCTCTTCCGGCTGTCCGCATGGGACGTGGCGCCGCTGGTCGAGGCCGTGGCGGCGCTCGACTTGTGGCCCGTCTCGGTCTGACGCGCTCGCGAGGCTAACGGTACGTCCGCTGCAACTGATCCCGAGTTCGCGGGCAGACGTCCCACTCCCCGCAGTTCAGGCTGTCGAGCCGCAGTCGGCCCTTGGCATCCAGGTTCTCCGGGTGGCGACAGAACTGGCCGAAGACGATGCCGCGGCTGACCGCATACGCTCCCAAATACGGGCAGCATTCGCGCGCGCTTTCCACGCGTGTTTGCGTCTTCATGGGCGCACCTCCTCTCTGGTATGCGGATGTCAATCGTCGATATTCCGTCAATCGGACGCCTGGGCGGCCGTCGGGGCCTGTTCGTCCAGCGCCCGTCGTAACACGCGCCCGAGGCGGTCCATGCCGTCTTCGATGAGCTCGACGTTGGCGTAGGAGAAGTTGAGCCGCATCGTGTTGCGGATCTGCTCCGTCGGGTCGAGCGTGTGGCCGGGCACGAACGCGACCTTCTCCGTCTCCACGGCCGTCTCGAGCAGCTCGGCCGCGTCGATGGCCTCGGGCAGCGTCACCCAGAGGAACAGGCCGCCCTCCGGATGTGTCCACCGGACGCCCTCGGGGAAGTTCGCTTCGATCGCGCTCAGCATGGCGTCGCGTCGCTCGCGATAGACCGAGCGGATGCGCTCGGCGTGCTCGTCGATGAAGCCGTCGCGGGCGACCTCGTAGGCCACCATCTGGGTGTAGGTGCTCGTGTGCAGATCGGCGCCCTGCTTGGCTTGGACCATGCGCCGAATGACGTCGTTCGGGGCCAGCGCCCAGCCGAGCCGCAATCCCGGCGAAAGCGTCTTGGAGAACGTGCCGAGATAGAGCACGTCGCCCTCGCCCGTGGTGCCGCGTCGGCGCGCGTCGAGCGCGACGAGCGGGCTCTGGGGCTCGCCGGAGTAGCGCAGCTTGCTGTAGGGGTCGTCCTCCACCAACGGAACGCCGTATTGATCGGCCAGCTCCAAGAGGATCTCGCGGCGCTTGGGCGAGAGCGTCACGCCCGCCGGGTTGTGGAACGTCGGCATGGTGTAGAGGAACTTCGGGCCGTGCCGCAGAACCTCTTCGAGCTCGTCAACCTGCATGCCGTCGTCGTCGACGGGGATCGTCAAGTACTCGGCTTGGTAGGCCTTCCAGGCTTGCAGCGCCCCCAGGAACGTCGGGCGCTCCACGGCCACGTGATCCCCGGGGTTGATGAAGATCTTCCCGAACAGATCGAGTGCCTGCTGGGAGCCGTGCGTGATCAGGACTTGGTCGGGATCGACCTCAAAGCCATCTTCGGTCATCATCGCCGCAATCAGCTCGCGCAGCGGTTGGTAGCCTTCGGTGGTGCTGTACTGCAGCGCCGTTGAGCCGTGCTCGCGCAGGACCTTCTGAGACGCCTCGTCGAACGCCTCCACCGGGAAGACTTCAGGCGCGGGCAGTCCACCGGCGAATGAAATGACGTCGGGTTGGGCGGTGAGCTTGAGCAGCTCCCGAATGGCCGAGCCGCTCATGCCGCGCGTCCGCTGGGCGTAGCGATCCGTCCAAGTCGTCTCCATTGCGTCCTCCTCTCACGCGGTTGCCCGCTGCCAGTATGGCGCCCTCCGCCGGCATGGCGCCATGACGTAGCGCAGTTCGCGACTGCGCAACCAAATTCAACACGGCTCCGCGTGAAAAATCCAACAAGCTAGGACAAGCCAGCTCACAGATCGCCATAAAGCCGATACCTACAATGGAGGCCGTCGCAGGTGACCGGTAGCGGTGACCACAACGTCGGGCTCGTCCGATAAGGCGAGTGGTTCTTGTCCCGATCCTGACCCGGATCATGGTGACGGGCCACCCGTAAAACGATAATGAGACCTGGAATTAAGGAACGGAAGGAAGGGTCTAGCATGGGAACCGACACAGCAATGGCCGTCTTTGAGGAGCTCCATCCGCCTCTGGACGACGACCGCGCCGTGCTGGAGGCGAGTCGCTGTCTGGAGTGCGGCCGCGACGGGCGTCCGGCGCCCTGCGCCGAGGCCTGTCCCACCCGCATCGACGTGCCCAAGTTCATTCGCGAGATTCGCCTCGGTCAGGCCACCGACGCCGCCGAGACCATCTTCGCCAGCAACGTTCTGGGGGGCACCTGCGCGCGCGTCTGCCCCGTCGACGAGCTCTGCGAGGGCGCGTGTGTGCTGGTGGATGAGGGCCGACGTGCCGTGGAGATCGGGCGGCTGCAGCGCTACGCCACCGATCAGGCCCTG
>JAHEOA010000167.1 GCA_018609825.1 Candidatus Bipolaricaulota bacterium
CCGTCGATGTGGGCCTCCGGCAGCGCCCACAGGCCGACGGGGCGATCCAGTTCCAAGAACGGCGTCATCAAGTCGCCGGTCGCGAACGTCACGTATTGCATCAACAGCAAGTCGACGTCGGCGTCGTCCGCTTCGCGAGCCCGCTGTTGCGCCTGCTGGGGCTCGCCCACGGGCGAGGCGACGTAGCTCAGCTCGGCGTCCAGCTCGTCCGCCAACTGCTGCAACTGTCGTCGGTTCTGCTCGCCCAAGCCCAGCTTGGCGCCGCGGAACAGCGGGCGCACGATGGGCACAAGGCCGATGCTCAACGATCTCATCCGGCGATCCTCCTCCTGCGAATCCTGGCGTCGCTAGGTGTCATCGTCCAGCTGCGCGCCGAACGCGGCAAGCTCCGCGAGCCGTTGGGCCGAGACCTCGACGCCGTCGCGCTCGGCCTGCTCGCGCAGCTCGCGTCGGCGCGACCCGGGCAGGCGACCGTCGTGGCGCGCGATCTCATGGGCCAACTGGCGCATCCTCTGAACGTAGCCGTCCCCGTTTGCCGCGTGCGGATCAAGCGCCAGGAGCCAGAACCCAGGCGTCGACGGCGCGCTTGCGTCCTCCCAGGGCTTGGGCAGCTCGGCGCTCAAGGCCTGACCCGCCAGGACGCCGGCGATCACTTCGACCATGAGCGCCAGCGCGTAGCCCTTGGCCTCGCCGATGGGAAGCAGACTGCCCGAGAGCGCTTGATCCGGGTCCGTGGTGGGCTGCCCCTGGGCGTCGATGGCCCAGCCTTCGGGAATAGCATTGCTGTTGGACTGGGCTTGAAAGACCTTGCCGCGCGCGGCGACGCTGAGCGAGAGGTCGACGAGCAACGTATCGTGCTCCGCGTCGATCGGGGCCGCAAACGCGATGGGATTGGTGCCCAACAGTTGCCCCGCGCCGCCCCACGGCGCCATCGCCGACGGCGTGTTGGCCATCGCCATGCCGACGTAGCCCCGATCGGCCAGGCGCCCCACATAGGCCGACAGCGCCCCCATGTGGCCGGCATTGCGCAAGGAGACGCTGGCTTGGCCGTACGCACGGACCATCTCCGCCAGCGCCTCGACGGCCCGGAGGCCGGCGATGGGGCCGAGTGCCCGATCGGCGTGGAGCACCGCCATCGTCTCGCGCGGTTGCTCCCAGCGGAGGTCGGGATGCGGATTGAGGCCGCCCTCCTGGATCTGGCGCCGATACGTCCCCACGCGGCCGAGGCCGTGTCCGGATTGCCCCTCCGCTTCCGCTTCGGCCAACACGGTCGCCACGGCCTCGGCATGATCGGGAGCGAGGCCGGCGTCCCGAAACACGCGGGCGACCTCGCGATGCAGGCGATCCAGGGCCACGCGCATCTCAACCGACCTCCGCGGCCCGAAGGGCGCGCGCCACGCCCTCGGCCACTTGGGTGCTGACGCGGACTTGGGCCTCGTCGGTCAACCCGGCGATGTGCGGCGTGATCCAGACGCGGTCCACGCCGCGCAACGGATGCGCCGCCGATGGGGGTTCCTCGTCCGCGACGTCCAACAGCGCGCCGCCCAACTGGCCCGCTTCGACGGCGTCGGCCAACGCCGTCGAGTCGACCAGGTCGCCTCGCGAGGTGTTGATCAGACAGGCGCCGTCGGCCATCTGGGCCAAGCGTTTCCGGTTCATCATATGGCGGGTCCCCTCGGTGAGCGGGGCGTGGAGGCTGACGAAATCGCTTTGGGACAACAACGCATCCAACGGACATAGCTGGATGCCCAAGTCCTGGACGCTGGCCTCGTTCGGGTGCCGCCACGGATCGTGGGC
Organism: Candidatus Bipolaricaulota bacterium; assembly: GCA_018609825.1. The sequence continues at coordinate 1,798 of JAHEOA010000167.1, forward strand.
CAGCACGGTCAGGCCGAAGGCCCGAGCACGCCACGCCACGCGCAACCCGATGTCGCCGAGGCCGACGAGGCCGAGCGTCCGGCCCATCAGTTCGTGGCCGCCGAAGCGGTGTCGGTCCCAGCCGCCGTCGTCGACGTGGGCCATGGCCGCGTCCAAACGACGTGATAGGTACAACAGCCCGCTCATGACGTACTCCGCGACGCTGGCCGCGTTGGCCCCGTGCGCATCCACGTACGCAATGCCCCGCTCGCGGATGGCCTCCAAGTCGAGGTTGTCCGTGCCGACGCCGAGGCGACCGACGACGGCCAATTCAGGAGCCGCCTCGAGCAGCGCCGCGTCCACTCGGGTTTGATTGCGCACGATCACCGCTCGCGCTGAAGCTATGCGCTCGTGCAGCTCATCGCGCCGCTGCCAGAGCGTCGCGTCGTATTCGACCCCGAATCCGGCGCGTCGGAGCTGATCAACGCCGTCCTCGTGCATCGACTCGGCGACCAGGATCATCAGGCGCTGCGGTAGAGTTTCGTCAACACGAACTCGCGGTGGCGCAGCACCTCCGCCGCGGTCAGGCGCCCACGCGTCGTGCGGGCGAAGACGTCGTCGATGCGATCGGCGGCCTCATCCAGGTCGATCTCGCCGCGCAGCAGATCGGGCAGCGCGACGTCGACGTGCTCGCCCATCGTCTCCACCGTCAGCGGGTTGGGCGAGACCTTGACCACGGGCATGAGCGGGTGGCCGACGATGTTGCCCTGGCCCGTGGTGAAAAAGTGCAGTGCCGATCCGGCAGCGGCGCACAGCGTGACCATCTCGGCGGCCGCGCTGGAGGTGTCCATGAAGTGGAGGCCGGGCGTCCCGGGCGGGGGATCCTGGGCCGGCTCCCGGACCGACTGGATTCGGGTCGTGCCGAGCTTTTCGATGTTGCCGAGGGCCTTCTCTTCGATGGTGGACAGCCCCCCGCGGATGTTGCCCTGGGTCGGCTGCGACCCGAGAAGATCCACGCCCTGCTCCGCGATGAAGTCGATGTAGGCGTTGTAGGTGTCCAGAAACGCTGCCCGGACGTCGTCGCTCGCGCACCGCTCGGCCAGAATGTGCTCTGCGCCCGTTAGTTCCGACGTCTCGCCGAAGATGACCGATGCGCCCTGCTCGATCAACCGATCCAATGTACGCCCGACCGCGGGGTTGCCCGCCGCGCCGAGCGTCGTGTCGCTCTCGCCGCACTTGGTCGACAGCGTCAACTCGCCGATCTCGATCGGCTCCCGTTGGATGTCGCTGGCGTCCTGCACGAACTGGCGCGCGGCCTTGGCCGCTTGCTCGATGGTGTGGAGGTCGCCGTGGCGCTCGATCTCAAATGTCTGCATGGGCTTGCCCGTGGGCTCAATGCCCTCCGCGACGCGCTGGGTCCACTTCGGCTCGATGCCGATCACGATGACCGCCGCGACGTTCGGATTGCGGCCGTGGCCGCTCAGCGTCTCAAACGTCAGGTCCAGATCGTCGCCGAACTGCAGTCGCCCGTAGGGATGCGACAGCGCGATGGCGCCCGGAATAAGCTCGGCGACGCCCTCGGCGGCGGCGTTGGACAGGTCATCCACGGGCAGGACGACGACGTGGTTGCGCAAACCGACTTGGCCGTCCGGCCGACGGTATCCGGTCAGCTCCATTGGGACCACCTTCGGCTCTTCAGGTTGTGAACGTGGACATGCCCGCCGTGGGCGATGGGCTCGGCGGCATACCCGATCGGTTCGCCGTATTCGGCCACGTCCTGGTCCGCCTCCAGGTCGCGCAGCGCGATCTTGTGGCCGAGCGGAATCTCGTCGCGTGCCTCGAGCTCGAAGCCGCCGTCTTCCTTCAATACGCGAACGTGGACCGTCGTTCCGGGGGTGAGGTCTTGGACGGCCACCGCGACGTCGTCGTCCGCGCGGTGGGCGACTGCTTGGTAGGCCATGCTCCCTCCTTGTCCGGTGTCACGAGATATTAAATCTTAAATCTTGCACTGTCAACGGCCCTCGTCTATACTGAGACATTCCGGTATGAAACCAGAAGGCGGCGGTCCGTTGCCGGGGGAGGTGTCGCAATGTCGCCCAGCGAGTACGCCGTGCAGCGCATGACGCTGTCGGACCAGGCCTATCACGCCCTGCGATCGTCGATATTGAACCGACGCATCGAGCCGGGCGAGCGGCTGATCGTGCGCGAGTTGTCCGAAGCGCTCGAACTGTCCGCGACGCCGATCAAGTCCGCGCTCAGCAGCCTGGCCCGGGAGGGCTTGGTTGTCTACACCCCGCACCAAGGCTACGCGGTGCCGGAACTGAGCCATCGGGATGTGGCCGAGATCTATCAGCTGCGCGAGGTCGTCGACGGCCTGGCGGCTCGGCTGGCGGCCCATTCGGAGGCCGACACGCTGGTGGCGGACCTGGATGAGCTCCTGGAAGCCCAACGGACGTGTGCCTCGAACGACCTGGAGCGCTACGGCGATCTCGATCTCGACTTCCATCGGACCATTTGGGAGGCCTCCGGCAACCGGCGCCTGCTCGACATGGCCGCCAACTTCCAGCATCAGCTCCGGCTGCTGTTCAGCACCTCCGTGATGGCCCCGGGGCGACTGGCGGACTCCATCGGCGAACACGAAGCGATCATCAACGCCATCCGTGCCGGGCGGCCCGACGAGGCCGAGGCACAGATGCGCGCTCACACCAACCGAGCCGGCGACGCGCTGCAGCGCTATCTCCGGCGCGATGGGAACGCGAACGCCGACTCGTGACCCGAACCAACACCCCGAAGGAGGATTCCTGTGACCTCGATCGAAGCCCCCACGCAGGCGTTTGTCGGCGGGCATTGGCAGGACGCCGACGGCACGTTCTCGGTCACCAACCCGGCCACGGGCGCGACGCTGGCCGAGGTGGCCCACTGCGGACGACGCGAGGCCGAGGCGGCGGCGGACGCGGCCGTACAAGCTTGGCCGGATTGGGCGCGAGCGACCGCCTATGAGCGCGCCGCCCGGCTGCGCGCCTGGCACGATCTCATCGTGGAGCACAAAGAAGGGATCGCCCAGACGATCAGCCAAGAGATGGGCAAGCCGATCACCGAAGCGCGCGGCGAGGTGGTGTTCTCGTCCATGTTCGCCGAGTGGTACGCCGAGGAGGCCAAGCGCGTCTACGGCGAGTCCGTCCCGAGTCAGGCGCCGCACAAGCGCCTCCACGTCATCAAACAGCCCGTCGGCCCGTCGTTCGGCATTAC
>JAHEOA010000168.1 GCA_018609825.1 Candidatus Bipolaricaulota bacterium
GACCAAAGAAGAGCAACAGAAGGGCAGTAAGAAATCCCAATGCGCAATCAACTGGGCCAGGACTGGAGAGCTCTGGGTGTGTCCAACCTGATGCCGGTTCAGGAGATGGGGGTTTTGCCTGGTGCTGATATTAAGGCTGTCATAGACGAAGCTGTGAACAATGTTCCCGAGGGCGTAAAATGGCGGTTCTGCTTTAACGGTATCTCCTTAGAATGCACGTCAAGCTCTACTTTCGATGCAGTTTATGCCGAGTATCAGGCTAAGCGAGGCATACAAGTAGACCGGGAGGAGGGATCAAAAGCGTATGCCGATGCCCAGGCTGAGTATACCTCAGATCCAGACTTTCGACTGGAAGGGGGAGGCAGGTGATCCGTTCGAGCGGCTCGTTTTACACAAGCACGTCACCCCCTATTACGATCAGTGGGTTCCCTCGGATCGGTTCTGGAACTGCTCTGACTGCGAGACCGAACACGCCCAATATGCACTTGTTGACGAACCAGATTTGCGGCAAACGCCGTTGCCCGATTCGTGGTTTGAGCCGATCAAGACCGAGGAGATGAGGTACGGCGAACCGAGCACGGTCTACCGTTGTTCCAAGTGCTTTGCCGATATGGGCTTCCCGCGACTTGGGCGATCTCACCCGACGAGTGACCCTGTAGACCAAGAGGTTTACTGGACGGGAGAGGTTCATCTGAGCGACTTAACGGCGTGGGGCGATCCGCGTGGATCAGTCGATCTGTCTGCTGTATCTGGTGGCCGGGTGGAAGGGCAGGCTCTCGCTACGTCTTGGGAGCAACATCGAGGTCCTCAGGAGTCCAGTGCGGTGATCAGCTTCCGTGCGATGGACGCGATCAAGGTGGTGAAACCTGATGTTGAACCGGCTTAGCCGATGGCTGAAGAGACGACATCGCCCGTCCGGGTTGGAGTTGGGCAAGGACATTGACGTTGAGATCCACGACTCCGTCATGCCCATCAGGCAACCATCGCTGGCTTCGCCTGTCCGTCTGTTCGGCTATCCCGAGCCGGGCCAGTGGCGAACTCGGGTTTGGTTCCGCAAGGGGTTGTTGGCCCGACTCGCCTGGAAGTTGCGTCATCGGCTCCCCATCCCGAAGCGCTGGTACACGGCTGCGGAGATGCACTACATCTTCCATCCCCAAGCTGATGAGGGGACGATTAAGCGGGCCGTTGATGAAATCCATCGGGCACCTGATCTTCGTATAGCCATTGCCGCGATCTTCCACAAGAAGCTCATCCCCGAGGCCCTTTACGTCGAGTGGACGGATCACGAGACGGGCCAATCCTGTGCGCATGGTGAGCAGCCTGAGTCGGCACGCTCTCCATATTTCGTTGTTGATGGCTCGACGCCCGATCTGGATGCTTACAGTTCAGCCCAAGCGAGGGCTGCGACGGAGGCGTTCTTTAGCGAGGCCAAGCCGGAACGGATATGGACGTTCGATGTGGGGGAGGAATCATGACCCAGGGCTTGGACGTAAAGTCCCTGCACGATGATGACTTGATAGACGTACTGGGCGAGTTGGGCAAGGCCCACAACGAGGTTGAGCAAGCCTTTCTGCGGGTACAGAAGTTGGCGGACAGCATGGAGTCGGGCGAAATTCAACTTGCTAGGGATTTACACGGCACTGTTCTGGCGCTGCTTCGCCAAGCCGAAGAATATGGAGAATTGGAGCTAGTGGATCAAGCCTTCGATCAGTTGCAAGGCGTCCGAGACAACCGCGAACGTCCGGCCATTGAGGCGTTCGAGGCCGAGCAAGCGGAACGGGAACGCGAGCAAGCCTTCCAGGAGTGGGCGAAGTTGCACGCGGGCGAGAACTGGCGCGAGCGCGAGGATGAACTACGGGCGCGTTGGGCCGAGCTTCAGGATGATCCGTTTGTAGGTGGGGAGGCGAAATGACCAAGCAAATTGCCATTCCCTTGCTCGAAGGGGATCGTTGTTATCACTGTGGCTACATTGACGACGCCAAGGAAGCCTCGGTGGGGTGCCCAAAGTGCGGCAACTTAGGTCAAGTGCCAACATTTCGTGAAGTGCGGATGTCGAAGGACGAGTACGAGCACGGGCGATGGATGCCGGTGACGATGATTCGCGGGACTTTGGTCTACCGTGATCGCCAGACCGGCGAGTTCGCCGCCGAAGGCCGATCACTGGACGACGAAGAGTACCGTCTACTCCGTCGTCAATATGGAGAATCTGATGTCCAAACTTGATGACGAGAGTCAAAACCAGAAAGCCTGGCGTATATGTCTATTAAACAACAGAGCTTCTGGAAAGCTGGGACCTGCGAGTGCGGCCACGTCGTCTGGGCGACGGTGAAGTACCTTCGCTGTTTCACAGAGAACGACGTCCGCTGGAAGTGCTCCAACATGATCTGCGAGCACGCCTGGATTCCCTGGGAGTCGGGGGACTTAGACGAGCCGCCTTGGCTTGTCGATAGTTCTCCGCCTCAAGCCTGACCCGCCCTTCCCAGGCCCCACACTTCCCTTCCTCGAAAAACCCGTGTCCTAGCGAGAGCGGACGGATGTCGCCATGCTGAACAGTGCGACCAGCGATGTCGGCATCCGTGGACCGCCAAGTCAGTACGAGTCCGTCCCTCAGAGCGTCCTATCGGTTGGAGGGGTGCTTTGCCTGAGCCGAGCCTCGACGCGGACCCGTATGCGGAACTCTATGACCACCTGGAGCGCGTCGTGGACGTTCTGGCCAAAGAACGCCTCAAGTGGGTTCACCCCGAGCTCGACCGCTACCGCATGGGCGGCGACGACGTGCTGGCCGAGTTGCGTGCCGAGGGCCTGATGGCGGCGTGGGCCTGGTGGGCCTCGCTCAACGGGGACGCCTGGCACGTCCTGGGCCGCCTGCGTGAGACGCCGCTGTCGGAGCACCACACCGACCCCTACCTCAAGTCCCTCTGGGACGCCGTTTTCAAAGCACTGTCGAGCTGGTGTTGGGCCGAGAAACGGGCCAACCAGAACAGCACCGACCCCACCGTCTTTGAGCGCGCCTTCCACATCTCCATCGACGATGCTTAATGAGACTCCGTATCACTTATCTGTTTAGAGGATCGTCCGCAACCATAGCGGATTATGGCGACAGTCCTGTTTGAAACTCGGTCTTACGCATGACGAGGCCCGTGTTTTAGGGAAAGGTGCCGTATGGCGCATATTGCCGAGGATCACGTACTGCGCGAGTGCGAGACCTGCGTGCGAGCGCGGCTGTTGGAGTATTTCCGGCGCGTGGGCGATGACGTGGGCGAGTGGGAGCTCCCCTTCGTGCTCATGTGGCGGTCCGGCATGGACTTGGGCGTTGGTCTCAAGGGCGAGCGCCTCTCGCAAGAGCGCATTGCTGAACGCTTGGGAAGGAGCCAAATGCACGTTTCGCGCTTGGAGAAGATGGGCTGGGAGGCGTTGCAGGAGCGTTACGGCGACGAGCTCGAACAGGTCTTGCAGGAGTACGATCCGCAAGTTGCGGGGTGTTCCGCGTGAGCACGGCGACGCGACTCAAGGATCGGGTCCAACGGGCACGGCTGAACGCCCGCCCCAAGCGCGAGCCGCGCAAGCTCTCTTATTATGAAACCTTCGACTTCAACAGTTCGGAGCCGGTGGACGAGGTGGCGTTTCGCCAAGCGTTCTTCGATGAGTGGTCCCAGGCATGCGAGCAGTATGGGGACGTTTCTCGCGAGAACGCCCTGGTCTATCAGTTGCTCCATCGCTCCGGCTGGGACGGCCATTGGCCGTCGCTCATTGGGCAAATCCGCGCCCAGTTGGTCCAATTCTGTCACCCGATTCTGACGCTGCTTTGGCGGCGCCGCGCGCTCTACTGGCTGCAACTCTGGAAGGCGTCCAAGTCGCAAGCACCCCCGTATTGGAAGGTTTAATCTAGCGCTCTATGGGAAGTCCCCAAGCCGAAACGACCGAGGAGATCAACGGCGTCTCCGTCGACGAGATCCGCGAGCACTATCTGAGGCCGAATGGCCCCGGCATACGCCAGACGGCCAAGGACCTTGGCGTGCCGGAGTGGAAGTTGCGGAAGGTCGCCAAGGCCGAAGGCTGGATCGAGCACAAGCAACGCATATCTCCGCCCTTCCCCATCTGCGAAACCCGCGAGGAAGCGGAGGCCAACAACGGGGTTCCCATGGAGGACATTGCCGCCCGTCTAACGGACCCGGAGTGCGAGGGCGGCGTGTCTCAGGCGGCCAAGGACTTCCAGGTCTCCCAAAACGAGCTCCAGAAGCTCGACCGGGAGCATGGCTGGAGCAAGCAGCGGGAGGCTGCGCGCCAAGAGATCACCAAACAGCGCCAGCGGGAACGCTCGGAGGCCGAATGGACGAAGCTGAACGAAGCTCGCGACAAGGTTGAGGAGGAGTTCGAGCGCGTCGAGTCGGGCATGGAGGAGTTGGACGAGTCGTTGCAGGGCCTCACCGAAGAGCGCGGTCAGGCGGCCCGCGAGTATTGGCGACAGACGTTCGACACCATCAAAACAAGCGGCAAGTGGGTCAAGTATCTGGGCGACGATGACATCATCCGCGAAAAGATTGACAAGAGCCCGCCCCACTACGCCGCGATTACGTTCAACATCCTCTCCGACCAGGGCCTCAAGCGCCTGGAGAAGATGCGCGAGCTGATCGAAGAGATTGCCGACACGCTCGATCCCCCGCAGCCCGTCTTCGAGATCAACGCCGTGGACGCCGACGAGCAACTGCGCGAGCGCGGTCTCGGGGTGTCGTTGCGCTTCATCGAGTACGAGTCGGACGGGCAAGCGGCATTCGCCCCGACGGAGCGAGAAGTGGACTTGGGCGGCGAGCGCGTCCGCCTGCCCGGCAAGGTCACTTTGCCCGTTGAAGTGCTGGAGCTGACCTGATGGTTTTCCAAGGCGATCGAGAGATTCACCCCTACGTGCGGACTTGCCCCTTTTGCAAGGGCGAAAAGCTGGTCATGGAGGTTCTCCAGGGCGTGGAACAGCCGGTGCCTTGCCCCAAGTGCGAGGGGACGGGCCAGATCATGACCACGCCCACACGGGCGATGAGCGAACGGTTCCATGAGCGATGAGATGACCGGCACAGTTAGCGAGGAGCGTCGCAACGGGCGTAAGGAGAAGCGGGCCAGCTTTGACCTGTTTGACAAGCAGATCGAAGTCGTGCAGACGGTGCGCACGCCCAAGGTCCGCAAGACGTTGGTCATCGGCGCGCAGCAGTCCGGCAAGACCATCGGCGGCGCCGTCGCCATGCTCAACCGGATCAGCGAAGCGCCCAAGGGCGAGTTCGTGCTCGGCGCGCCCACGGGCAAGCTGCTCTGGTCGGGCACGCTCAAGAAGTTCTTGGACTGGGCCAACAAGTTCCCCGACTTCATTGCGAGCCACCACCGCACGAAGGCGGAAATCTGGTTCAGCAACGGGGCAGTGCTCTACTACCGCACCTACGACGCCGGTGTGGAAGCCTGGGAGTCGATGACGCTCGATGGAGCCTGGATCGACGAGGCCCAACGGATGCCGGAAGAACTCTACAAGGAATTGGCGAACCGCCTCTCGGTCAAGCTCGGCTTCCAACTGATTACGGCCCGCGTGCCCGATCCGCAGAACCTTCGCAATCATTGGCTTTATCCCATGTATCGGGCGGCGATCAACAATCCGCATGGGCCGACCCGCTACATCCAGTTCACGGCGTTTGACAACCCGTACTATCCGCAGTCCGAGATCGAGGAGAAGCGCCGCACGCTGCCGCCCGCCGAGTTCCAGGCGTGGGTTGAGGGGCGCATGGACTTGACGGTCAAGGACGATCACCTCTTCCCCGGAGAGAACGTTAAGGCGTGCATGAAGCGATTTGACACGGCGTTCACGGAGATTCCTGAACCGTTGCAGCGTTTCGTCTGGGAGCGGGGGCTGTCCTACGTGCCGGACGACGTGCTGGAGCGGTTCAACGCGGACCCGTTCGGCGTGAGCGGCACGGGTGGCGGCGCTGCCGGTGAAAACATTGTGGACATCGGCGTGGACGTGGCCGCCTACGGCGGCGACTACAACGTCGTGGCCTATCACTACGCCCTGGACGCTGACTACGACCAGGGCGAGCAGGACGGGATCACCTTCGCCATCGAGAACTGGGGCGCATCGGACCCCCATGAGACCGGGAGCAAGCTCGTTGAAGTGGGCACGGACTTGTGGGATCGCGGCTTCTATCCGCGCTTCTGGGTGGATGCCATCCAGGTGGGTGAGAGCATCTGCCCCGTGTTGCGCGAGGCCAACCTCGATGCCGTGGAAGTGCGCTACAGCGAAAAGGCACACAACAAGCAGCGCTACGACAACCGCAAGGCCGAGGCTTATTTCAAACTGATGGAGAAGGTGAAGTCGGGCAAAGTGGTGCTGCCGCCGATGGGGGCGCTGGAGAAGCAGATGCAAGAGCAACGCTACGAGCACCACAGTGGACGGCTTCGGGTGATGAAGCAAGAGCCGTCGCCCGACCACCTGGATGCCGTGGTGTTCGCCAATCTCAGCACGGAAGCGGCCACGCTGCCGCTTCACGTCTAACCCGAGGGAAAGGGTGTTGTGGCGCGTTGATTGACCTCCAGACAATGGGCGATGTGATGATCCGCCTCGTCTTCGTGGCGGCGTTCCTGGTGGCCGTCTGGTACGGCTACCAGTGCATCTACTTTTACTGGACGTCGGACCCGGACCAAGCTGAACACTTCGCGGGCCGACCGAAGATCGTTTACACCGTGGGGGCTTTCCTGCTCTGGACGCTGATGGCGACGGTCGTCGGTGTCGGGCTGGGCGGCCTCTGGCTGAAGTATCTTGGGCTTCTGTAACGATATTCCGATCTAGGAGTTGACTCACGATGGGCTTTACGGACTATTTGCACGACTTTGATCCTCGTCCTTCGTTGGACTTGGCGACGATAGACTCGGACACGGACGGCGCGAGCGTTGACCTCAAGGACGCGGAGGGCAACCTGATCCTCGTGGCCACCGGCACGATGACCGACGGAACGCACGAGATCCAGATTGAGGAGTCGGACGACGATGCCACCTGGAGTGCCGTGGCTGACGCCGACCTGATCGGCAGCGAGCCGTCCATCGGCAGCGGCGACGACGACATGCTGTACAAGCTCGCCTACACGGGCGGCAAGCGCTACATCCGCGTGACCAGCAACGTCTCCGGCGCGGGCACGGGCGGCGTCTACGGCGCCATGGTCTTGGTCCGCCCATACACGCTGCCGGCCTAACAGCCTGATCCATTCAAAGGAGTAATTCATGGGTTTTACAGACTATTTGCACGATTTCGATCCGCGAACGTCCCTCGACTTCGCCACGTATACGGGTGATGCTGACGGGGCGAGCGTGGACCTGAAGGACGCGGAAGGCAATCTCATCCTCATCCAGACGGGGGCCGTTGTGGACGGGACGCACGCCATTGAGATCCAGGAGAGCGACGACGATGCCACCTGGAACGCCGTGGCGGATGCGGACCTGTTGAACAGCGAGCCATCGCTGGATCAGTACAACGACAACGAGGTCCACAAGTTGGCTTACACGGGAGGCAAGCGCTACATTCGCGTGACGACGAACGTTTCCGGGGTCAGTAGCGGCGGTGACTATGGCGGCTTCGTCTTGGCTAGGCCACGCAATCTCCCGGCTTAATGCAGCCCCGATCCCTCTAGCTTATCCCCTCGCGGGATGAGCGCGCCCTTTCCCTAAAGGCCATTACTCTTCATGGCCGAAGCGTGTTTGCACGCGGAAGAGTGAGAGATACGCCCCCGTCTTGGTTCTGACGGGGGCTGTCTCTTTGGAAGGAATGACATGAGCAACCCCATTACGCGAGCCCTGAATCGACAACTGGCGGCGCAAGGTGCTCCGTCTGAGGAGCGCCGCTGGCGCGAGCCGTTGAACGACGCGGGCGGATTCGGCAAAGGCGGTGTGCCTCGCCCGAAGGACCAACTGGATGTCCTCTCGGCGGCGGAGATCAACCACATCGTCCATGCCTGCGTGCGCGTCGTGGCCCAGACGGCAGCCCAGGTGCCGCTCAAGGTGGCCCAGGAGGTTCAAAATGACAGCAGCGCGCCCGAGGTGGTCGACCATCCGCTGATCGACCTCCTGGAGCAGCCGAACCCCGAGATGACCCGCTTCGACTTCATCGAAAGCATCATCTGGTTCCTGCTCTTGGGCGGCAACTCGTTCCACGAACTGATCTACGGGCCGCAGGGGGAGCTGGTCGAGATTTGGCCCATCACCGAAACCGTTGAGGTTACGCCCAACGATCGGGGGCGCGTCGGCGGCTACACCGTTGACGTGGACGGCGAGGAGCTTCGCTTCGACCCTGACGAGATTCTGCACATCAAGCTGTTCCACGCGCGTAACCCCTGGTACGGCCTTGCCCCGTTGCAGGCGTACCGCAAGGGCCTGATCACCGACCTCAAGAGCTTTGAGTACAACCAATACCTGTTGGACAACAATGCGGTGCCGGGCGGCGTTATCAGCGTGGACCAACCGCTGACACCCCGACAGGCCGAAGAGATGGCCGACCGTTGGGAGAAATCGCACAAGGGAACGAAGAACGCCAACCGCGTGGCCGTGCTCCACAGCGGGGCCGACTACAAGCCGATCTCCCTCAGCCCTGACGACATCAGCTTCGTTCAGCAGCAACAGCTCTCGCGGGAGAACATCCGCACGCTCTTCGGCGTGCCGCGCATCCTGCTCGCCGGCGATGAGGACGTGACGTTCGCCTCGGCCAACGTCAGCCTGCAAGTGGCCATCTACACGACGATCATGCCCATCCTGCGCAAGATCGAGGCGATCATCAACAACCGCATCGCCCCGCTGTTCCGCGAGGAAAACGGATCACAGATCCGCTTGCAGTTTGACGCTTCCAGCGTGGAGTTCCTGGAGGAGAGCCGCGACCTGCGCAGCCAGACCGCTGAACGGATGCTCGGGCAAGGGTTCTCCCCCAACGAGGTGCGTGCGATGGTCTACGGGGCACCGGCTGTGGACAGGGAAGAGTACAACCAAGGCTATATCAGGGCGGACCTTATGCCGTTGGGCATGGTGCCGCAGAACACCGTCGGCCCCAACCCGCAGCAGATTCAGCGCGGCCTCCATCAACGCCAGATTGAGGCGTGGCAACAGGTATTGAGCGACGACACCGACCCAAAGCGAGATGATTCCGATGACGACGATGGCTGAACCGACCGTGGCAACGCCGCCGTCCTCGACGCAGCGGGGGCTGTATCACGCCCGCGCGGAGGTGATCGACGCGACGGAGCGCGTCGTCCAGGCGACGGTCAACACGGTTGACGTGGATCGGTTGAACACGATCATCAAGCCGAGCGGCGGGGACTTTACGCACTATCTCAACAACCCCGTCGTCATGTACGACCATAAGAGCCCGCTTGGCCAGTGCTTGGAGCTGGAGCGGACGGATCAGGCGATTCGCGCCAAGTGGCAATTCTTCGACGCCAGCCAGATCGACCGGCGCGGCCCGATGCTGGATCTGATTGAGGACGTCTGGCACCTCTACTCGGGCGGCGTGCTGCGCGCGCACTCGCTCCGGTTCAACCCGTTGGCGCGGCCCAAGCTGCGCGATGGCGTCTTCGTTTACGACGATTGGGAGCTGATCGAGTTCTCGCTGTTGCCCATTCCGGGCAACCCGAATGCGCTCAGCCGCTCCGCCGACACGCTCCACCGCTACTTGCGCTCCGCTCCGCGCGACAGCGTCCAGGTCTATCTCGGGTCGCTGCCCCGCGAAGCCCGCCAGCGCATTGAGCGCTTGGTGGACGAGACTTGGGACGACTTGGGCATGGAGATGCCGAGCGAGATGCCCGTCGGGACGGGACCGGTCCAGTTCGAGGACACCCCGACCGACGACTCGAACGAGTGGGACGGCGATGCGGCGGAGCAGCGCCTCCGCGAGTGGGCGTCCAGCGACGGCTCCGGCGACAAGGAGACCATCGACTGGCCCAAGTACCGGCGCGGTTTCGCCTGGTACGACGAGAACGACCCCGAGGACTTTGAAGCCTACAAGCTCCCCCATCACGACATTATCGACGGCGAGTTCCGTGTGGTGCGCGGCGGCGTGATCGCCGCGTCCAACGCCTTGGAGGGGTCGCGCGGCGGCGTGGACATCCCCGATGAGGACCGGCCCGGCGTGCGCAGCCACTTGAATCGGGAACGCGAGAAGTTCGACGGGTTGGACCCCTTGCCGATTGACGATGATGAGGACGAGGGCGACTCCGATGAGGCGTCCAACCGATTGGACAGTGATTCTGACATGACGAATATCTCAGTGCCGAACGGAACGAACACGTCAGTCCAGGACGGCGTCGCCGACCGTTCGTTCCGCGACAGCGGCCGCAAGCGCCACCTCAAGACAAGCGGTCAGCCGAGCGCGTTGAGCGGCCTGGCGGCCCGCGTCTTCGACCAGCCCCTCGTCATCCACCCGCGCAAGCTGGACACCATCTTGACGGTTCTGAGCGAGCACCTCGACATCGAGGCCCCGCTGGCCCAGGACGAGATCGAGATGGACACGCCTGACCGAGAGAAGGAACGGTCCTTCCCCATGGTGCATGGCGTGGCCGTGCTGCCCGTCCACGGGACGCTGGTTCAGCGATCCTTCGGGCTGGAGGCGCTGTCGGGCCTGACGAGCTATCAGAAGGTGGAGCGCCAGTTCGCTGAGGCGTTGGAGGACGACGAGGTTCAGGCCATTGCCTTCGACATTGACAGCCCCGGCGGCGAGGCGGCGGGCCTGTTCGACTTCGTGGACCGTATCTTCAATGCGCGCGGCCAGAAGCCGATCTGGGCCGTGGTGAACGAGGCTGCTTTCAGCGGGGCGTATGCGATTGCCAGTGCCGCCGACCGAATCGTGCTTCCACGCACGGGCGGCGTTGGCAGCGTCGGCGTCGTGACGCTGCACGTCGATCAGTCCGAGGCCGACGAAGAAGCGGGGCTCGACTACACCTACATCTTCTTTGGCGACCACAAGACCGACGCCAACCCGCACGAGCCCCTTGACGACGACGCGGAGGCGCTCATCCAGGAGCGCGTGAACGACATCGGCGAGCTGTTCGTCGAAACCGTGGCCCGCAATCGAGGCATGGAATTTGACGCGGTGCGCGACACGGAAGCCCGCACCTACTTCGGGCAGAACGCCGTGGACATTGGCTTCGCCGACGAGGTCATGAGCGCCCGCGAGGCGATGAGCGCCCTGAGTGACGCGGCGAGCAGCGAGGACTTTGCAGAGAGCGGCGACGACACGGCTTCCGTGGACGACGCGGTTGAAGCCGTGCTCAACGACATTTGGAGGTTCAACGATGCCTAAGCAGACCGCAGACGTGGAGACACTGGCCACGGAGAACTACGAGGAATTTGTCCAAGGGCTTGAGAAGCGGCTGGATCAACAGCCCGAGATCGTCCGCACGGCGATTGCCGATGCCTGTGCTCGCCTTGGCGATGACGGGGACGCGGATGAGACAATCGAATCGCTCAAAGAGC
>JAHEOA010000169.1 GCA_018609825.1 Candidatus Bipolaricaulota bacterium
CAGACGCCCACCCGAGCGATCAGCGTGGGACAGGCGCCGCAGAGCGTGGCCTTCTCGCCGAACGGAAGTCGGGCCTTTGTGACCGTTTCCGGAGCTGACCGCGTTGCGGTGCTCAACCTCTCCAGCCGGGAGGTCGAAAGGACGATTCCGGTCAGCGGCACGCCCCACGATATCGCCGTCTCGCCCGACGGCGGACGGCTGTACGTGACCGCCCGCGAGCGGGGCGACGTCGCGGTCGTCGATCTCGTGCGGGGGGCGGTCATCTGGCGCGTGGTCGTGGGCTCAAGCCCCCAAGCGTTGGCGGTCTCCCCAGATGGACAACGCGTGTACGTCGCCAGCCTCGGCACCGATCGGGTCGACGTCATTGACGCCGACACCCTCGATCCGCCCCATAGCGTGACGGTCGGCGACGGCCCCCTCGGGCTGCACCTGGGGCCGGATGGGCGCTACCTCTACGTGGCGATCACGAGCAGCCATGAGCTGGCGGTGCTCGACACCGAGTCGCTGGAGGTCGTCCAGCGGATCCCCTTGGGCGCGGAGCCCTTCCGGGTGCAAGTGATGCCCCCACGCTAGAGACGGGAGGCGATGGAATTGGCCGATTCCGCCGAGCGACCGACCGCTGCGTTCGTGCTGACGTTGATGGCGGGCGTGTGGATCCTCGCGATGGCGGTCTCTTGGTGGGGATGGGGGCCCCACGACGGGCCTTCATCGGGCATGATGGGCGGCGGATGGATGCGCGGTCACGGCGCGCTCGCGTTGGGCGGGCCCTGGACGGCCTGGCTCGGCCTGGCGGCCGGGACGGTCCTCGTGGCCGGGGCGATCGGCATGTACGCGCGACCGCGGACGGCGCCCGCCTGGGGCGTCATCGTCATCATTGGGACTGCTGTCAATCTGTTCGTCGGGCTGGGCGGCTTTCTCGCCAGCGTCCTCGGCATCGTCGGCGGCGCGTTGGCCGCCCTCGCCTCGCCCGCACAGACCGACCGCTGAGCGCCCATGGCCCACACGATCCTCGTCGTCGACGATGAGCCGAAGATCGTGCGCCTCGTGCGCGCCTATCTGGAACAGTCGGGCTATCGGACCCTGTCGGCCCGTTCGGGTCGCGAGGCGCTGGATCTGTACCAGACGGAGTCGCCGTCTCTGGTGGTCTTGGATCTCATGCTGCCCGACCTCGACGGCATGGACGTGGCCCGCGAGATCCGGCGAATCCACCCGACCCCGATCATCATGCTCACGGCCCGCACCGAGGACGTGGACCGCGTGGCCGGCCTGGAGATCGGCGCGGACGACTACGTGGTCAAGCCGTTCAACCCGCGCGAGCTGTTGGCCCGGGTCCGCGCCGTGTTGCGACGAACGGAAGGGGCCGGCGCTTCGCACGTCATTCGGTCGGGGCCGCTGAGCATCGATCCGGAAACCCGCGAGGTCCGGCTGGAGGATCGCCTCGTCGAACTGACCCCGATGGAGTTTGAGCTGCTCCGGATCCTGGCCGAGCATCCCGGGCACGTCTACGGTCGGGCCCAACTCATCGCCGCGCTCTACGGCCAGACGTACGCGTCGACGGAGCGGACCGTCGACACCCATGTAAAGAACCTCCGCCGCAAGCTCGAGCCCGATCCGCAGCGTCCTCGCTACGTGCTGACGGTCCACGGCGTCGGCTACAAGTTCCGCAAGGCGGAGCCATGAGCGGGCCGCGCTGGTTCCGCCGAGAGGCCTCGCTGAGCGTCAAGCTCTTGGGCATGCTGGCGCTGGTGATCCTGATCGGCATCGGCGTCGCCTACCTGTTGACCAGCCAGGTGGCGACTCGGGAGTACGCCGCGTTCAGCACGACGCGCAGCGTCGCCCAAGCGGAAACGCTCGCGCCGTCGCTGGCCGACTACTACCGGCAGCAGGGGAGCTGGGCGGGCGTGGCCGAGGCCTTCGGGTGGCGGGCCGGGCCCGGACCCGGACCCGGACGGGGGCGCATGATGGGCCCGCATGACATGATGGAATCGGGCCAAATGGGACCGAGCATGATGCGAGGCATGCCGGTCCATCTGCAGGACTTGCTCTTGACGGGTCCCGACGGGCGTGTTCTCGTTGACCCCCTGGGCGGGATGACCGATCAAGCGATCCCGCGCGAGGCCCGCCGAGCCGCGGGCGTTCCCATCGAGGTTGCGGGCGAGGCGGTCGGCTGGCTCGTGGCCGGCTCGGCGCTGCAGCGGTTTTCCCCCTCGGAACGGGCCTTTCTGGCCTCGGTCCGACGCGCCATCCTCGTCGGCGGCGCCGCGGCCGCGCTCGTGGCGTTGGTCTTGGGCGGCCTCTTTCTGCGCGGCTTGATCAAGCCCGTCCGGGAGCTCGACCAGGCCGCGCACGCGCTGGCCGAGGGCGACTTGCACCAGTCCGTGGCCACCCAGGCGAGCGACGAGATCGGCCACCTGGCCGAGAGCTTCAACCGCATGACGGCCAAGCTGAAGCGCTCGGAGGCGCTGCGTCGGCGCATGATCCAGGACATCGCCCACGAGCTGCGCACGCCCCTGACCGTCATCCAGGGCGACCTCCAAGCCCTCAAGGAAGGCGTCTACGCCCTCGATTCGGAGACGATCGATTCCATCCACGAGGAGAGCCTCCTGCTCGGTCGGCTCGTGGAGGACCTGCGGGAGCTGAGTCTGGCCGAAGCGGGAGAGCTGCAGCTCGAGCTCGAACGCGTCAATCTGGGCCGTCTCGTGACGAGCGTCGATCGCCAGAACAGATCGACGTTCGAGGCCAAGTCGGTCGCCATCGCGACCGACGTTCCGGACGAGCCGATCCAGGTCGACGTCGATCCGGATCGGATTGGCCAGGTGCTCCACAATCTGCTCGGCAACGCCGTGCGGCACACCCCCGAGGGCGGCTCCGTGACGGTGACCCTGAGTGCTGACGCCTATGAAGCCACGGTTCAGGTTGCCGACACGGGCTCGGGCATCGCCGACGAGGATTTGCCCTACGTCTTTGAACGGTTCTGGCGCGGCGACAAGGCTCGCACCCACGACCGATCCGGGAGTACGGGGCTCGGCCTGGCGATCGCGAAGGCGCTCGTCGAGGCCCATGGCGGCCGCATCTGGGCTCGAAACTCGAGCGACGGGGCCGTCTTGGCGTTCGCCCTTCCGCGTCCGCGACGTCGAGCCGAAGCCCGGAACGCGGGCGCTGGCCGGTCGTCGCGTTGAGCGGATCGAGCTCGGCGGGCATCACGCAATCGATGCGCCGGAGAACGACGCTTGCGTCAGGATATCGGGCAAATAGTCCGTAATTGGCGGGCAGTCGGGCATCTCGTTGCCGAGCTCAGCGCGGAGCCGGGCGCTGGTGTAGACGACGTTCGCCCGGATGAAGGGGAGATAGGGCGCCAGCTGGCTCATCACCCGCTGCGAATGCCGATCGCGATGGGAGCTGGGCACCTCGGCGTCGGCACCCAGAAAGCGGATCCGTCCGGCTGCGGGGACGATCGGCGCCGCCGCCTCGCAGATCTCGGCGATCGTCGCGGACGCTTGGGCCCCGGCGGTGACGTGGTAACAGCGACGGCGCCACCGATTGCGGCGCAATAGGGCCTCCACCGCCTCGGCCAGATACCGCGCCGGGACGATGTCCAGCCGTGCGTCGGGATCCACGGGGACATTCCCCAGTTGCGCCATGGCGGGGATGACCCAGAGGATCGAGCGGCGCATGCGGCGGTCCTTGTGCGTCCGGTTGAGGACGATGCTCGGGCGCAGTGCGAGCGCCTCGAGACCGCTGTCGCGCACGATTTGTTCGGCCTCCCGCTTGGAGCGGACGTAGTTGTTGTCGTAGAGGGTTTCGGATGGTTCGTCCTCGGCGATCTCCGTATCGCATGGACCCATCTGCACGTAGGCGGTGCTGATGTGGACGAGTCGGGGCGAAGGCCGCATCGCTCGGGCGAGCTCAATGACGTTGCGCGTGCCACCGACGTTGACCGTCTGGGTGGGGGCGTCGGGCTTGAACGAGGTCTCCGCCGCACAGTGCACGATGGCCGAAACACCGTCGAGGGCAGCCCGGTCCGCCTCGGACAGGCCGAGGCGCGCCCGCGTCACGTCCCCGGGCAAGGCTGTGAGCGCCGTGCCGGCAAGATACGGGATCAGATCGGCCCGATCGGCCTCGTGCAGTCGGTCCGCGATGCGACGCGCGGCCGCAGATCGGTCCGCGGCCCGCACGAGCGCGCAGACGCGCCAGCCGCGATCCAGAAGCGTTGCCATGACTTCCGCGCCGATCATGCCGGTCGTTCCGGTCACCAACGCGGTCGGTGGGTGAGTGAAGGCTGAGCCGCTCATAGCTGCGCGTCCATTATGGGGGTGCGGAACGCCGAATGCGAGCGGGCCTCACGCGGTATCGTTGTTGGATCGGGCATTCCGGGACGGTCCGTTGCCGTCGGCCCGCTCCACGATGAGCCGCCCCGACTGGGTGTCGGTCACCCGCACTTCGTCGTCGGCGTGCAGGACGTCATCGGAGCGAATGCGCCAGTACTCGCCCTCGACGGAGGCCAAGCCGTCCTGATCCGTCTCCGGCGGACGTCGAACGTAGCCCGTTGAGCCCACGAGCTGTTCCGAACCGAGCTCCGGTTGCTCGCGTTGGGAAAAGACGCCCTTGACGATGATGACGCCGAAGAGACCGCTGATCGAGCCCAGCGTCAACGCGATGACCCACCAGTTGAGGTTGAACGCCGGCTGCTCGATGCCCTGGAAGTTGAACAGCGTGACCGAGCCGATGGCGAGCGCGATGACGCCACCGCCCGTCAAGATCCCGCTGGTCTGGGCGTAGTAGACGTCGCTGACCATGAGCCCCATGCCGAACACGAGCAGCACGATCCCGACGATATTGACCGGCAAGACGTTGAGTCCCAGGATCGCCAGCGCCAGGGACAGCCCGCCGACGATGAGCCCCAAACCGATCCCCGCGGACAGGATCTCCAAGACGAACGCGAACAACCCCACCAGCATCAGGACGTAGACGAGGTTGGGATTGGAGAGCTGGTTACGCAGCGTTTCGCGCCAGCTCATGGACACTGTCTCCACGCGGGCGTCGGCCGTCTCCAGCGTCCGGCCGTTACTCAACGTGACGCCGTCCAGTTGGGCCAACAGCGCGTCGGAGCTCGGCGCAACGCGGTCGACGATGTTCTCCGCTTGGGCCGTCTGGGCCCCGGCCGTCACGCTCTGGCGCACGGCCAGTTCCGCCCAGTCGGCGTTCCGATCCCGGGCGTTGGCGATCTCACGGGCCCACTGGGCCAGAAAGTTGACCGTCTTCTCGGTCTGCGGGTCCGTTTGGCCGTTCTCGTCGCTGCCGTTGGAGCCGCCGCCGATGTTGACGGGATGGGCGGCGCCGATGCTGGCGCCCTCGGCCATCGCCGCGACGTGGGCGCTCATGGTGATGAACGTGCCGGCCGAGGCGGCCCACGCACCGGCCGGGCCGACCCAGACGGCGATGGGCACGTCGGCGTTGAGGAACCGATCGACGATCTCGCGGGTGGAGGCCACCAGGCCGCCCGGGGTGTCGAGCTGGACCAGCAACAGCCGCGCGTTGTCCCGCTCGGCCCGCTCAACCGCACGGACGAGGAAGTCGGCCGTCGCCGGGTTGATCGAGGCGTCCAGGGGCAGACGATAGACGATCGGCGCGCTCGTCGGCTGCGGCTGCTGCCCGCCGGCCAACGAGACGCTGACGAGCGCCAGCGCCAAGCCAATGAGCCCCCACCGCCAGCAACGCCGCAGTCGGTGCACCTCGATCATGGGTCAGGATCGGATCCCGTCAATGCCCTCGGCCTGGTCGATGAACGCCCGCGCGTCCTCGACGTCGTCCTCGTGCACGAGCAGTTGATAGGACTGGCCCAACGAGCGATCCCCGAGGAACGTCGTCGACTGGCTGCCCAGTCCGGTCCCGACCACCTTCAGTTTGCATTGCAGCCCGCGCTGGCGTAAGCGGGTGTGCAGCCAGGTCGTGGCGTCAGGCCGATTGGCCGGGGATTCGTGCATGAGGACCCAGGGACGGTGTTCCCGACGCAATAGGAAGACGTAGGCCAACATCAGGCCCGCAATCACCAGCAGAGCTGCCATGGCGTCGGCTCTCCTTTCCTCGTCGCAGGCCACTCGCGCCCCGCTCTCGCTCATGCGACGGGCGCAATGCCGACCGCGGCCGTTTCCATTGTAACATGGCACCGCAGGGCTCAACCCCTTGTCGGTGCGAAACCCGAATGATACCGTCATGCCTACACTAACACATAGGATAAATCGACAGAAGGAGGCTCATCATGAGCTGGATCGTCTACGTCGTGATTGCCGGCGCGGTCGCGGCCGTGATCGGCGCGTCCATCCGAATCTTGCGCCCGTATCAGCGAGGACTCGTGGAGCGGCTCGGGAAGTACCATCGGACGCTCGATCCAGGAGTGCGGTTTATCCTGCCCGTCATCGACCGCATGATCAAGGTGGACATGCGCGAGCGGGTCATCGACGTTCCGGAGCAGAACGTCATCACGTCCGATAACGTCGGCGTGGCCGTCGACGCCGTCATCTACAACCGCGTGACCGACCCAGTGAAGGTCTCCTACAACGTGAGCGATTTCGAGGTGGCGACGGTCAAGCTGGCCCAGACCAACCTGCGAAACCAGATCGGCGACTTGAACCTGGACGACACGTTGACCTCGCGGGATCGCATCAACGCGGCCTTGGGCGAGATCTTGGACGACGCGACGGACAAATGGGGCGTCAAGGTCACGCGTGTGGAGATCCAGCGCATCGACCCGCCCCAAGACATTCTCGACTCCATGAGTCAGCAGATGAAGGCCGAGCGCGTCAAGCGCGCGAAGATCCTCGAGGCCGAGGGCGATCGCCAGAGCGAGGTCGAACGGGCCGAGGGCTCCAAGCAGGCAGCCGTGTTGGAGGCCGAAGGTGAGGCCGAAGCCCTGCAGAAGAAGGCCGACGCGGAGCGCTACCAGCAGGTCGTCAGCGCCGAGGGCGAGGCCCAAGCCATCAACCAGGTGTATGAGGCGATCCATGCGGGCGAGCCCACGAGCGAACTGATCACGATCAAGTACCTCGAAGCGCTCGGCCAGATCGCGGACGGCCAGGCCACGAAGGTCTTCATGCCCATGGAGGCCAGCGGCGTCTTGGGGGGACTTGCCTCGGTCCTCGAAGGCGCCACGAGCATGAACGGAGCGGACGGGGACGGCCAGAGTTCGTACCCGCGGCCGGGGTCGGCGTCGAGTCAACGGTCAAGCTCGAGCCAGGGCCAACAGGGCGGCTCGTCCCCGAGCAGCAACGAGTGAGTGCCAATGATCCCCGTAGCGCCGCGCAGCGATCGATCGCTTCACGACGCTGACTGGCCCCCGGGGAAGAGCGAGCATGGCGACTGAGCGAGGATCGAGCGGCGATCGACGCTGTCCACGGTGCGACCGCCCCTGCGCGGTCGTCGAGCATCACGACGTGCAGCTGGATCACTGCGCGACGTGCGGCGGGACGTTCCTCGAATCCGGCGAGGCGACCGAGATCTTCGGCCCGTACGTCTCCCCGGCGACGTGGAAACGGGCCAAGGACACCGAACGCATCCGATCCGGCAGGCACCGCTGTCCCGCGGACGGTCACCCCTTCGACACGTATCGGATCGGCATGTCGATTGAGCGAC
>JAHEOA010000170.1 GCA_018609825.1 Candidatus Bipolaricaulota bacterium
CTGCTGTTTCCGGATCTGTCGCTCTGGCAGGCGGCCGTGCTGGCGGCCGTATTGACGCCGACCGACGCTGCGCTGGCCCAACCCGTCGTCGCCATGAGGGCCGTTCCCGTCCGCGTACGCCAGACGATCAACGTGGAGAGCGGCCTCAACGACGGGCTGATGCTGCCGGTCGTCCTCATCCTGACCACGGTTGCCGGGGCCGAGAGCGCGGGCGACTCGACGGGGTCCTGGTTGAGCCTGATTGCGGGGCAGGTGACGTTCGGGCCGTTGGTCGGCGTCGCGATCGGCTACGGCGGCGGCAAGCTCGTCCAGCGCAGCACCCGCAAGGGCTGGATGAGCCATGCCTTCCAGGATCTCTCGGCTGTGGCGCTGTCGGTACTGGCCTTTGCGGTGGCCACCCAGATCGGCGGCAACGGCTTCATCGCGGCGTTCATGGCCGGCTTGACGCTCGGCAACTGCGCCCGCGACGTCTGCACGCGCATCTACGAGTTCGGGGAGGCGGAGGGGCAACTCATGACCTTGATCGTCTTCCTCATCTTCGGCGCCGTGTTGTTGCCGGCATCCGCCGGGCAGATCGAGCCGACCACGGTCCTCTACGCGGCGCTCAGTCTGGCGCTGCTTCGGCCGCTGGCGACCGCGCTCAGCTTGCTCGGCCACGGTTTGCGTTGGCCCACGGTGCTTTTTCTCGGGTGGTTCGGGCCGCGCGGCGTCGCCTCCCTCCTGTTTGCGATCCTGGTGGTCGAACGATCGCAGATGCCGGGACAGGCGTTCGTCATGGCAACCGTGGCCGTCGCCGTGCTGATGAGCGTCGTGCTGCACGGGGTCACGGCGCATCCGCTCGCCCGTCGCTTCGGCGCCTGGATCGACCGGACTGAGCAGCCCGCCACCTTGGCCGAAAGCCGGTCCGTCGGCGAGATGCCGACGCGGGTCTCGGCACACGACGATTGAGATCGGTTGCCCCCGATCCCGGCGCGTGCTAGGTTGAAGCACCAGCCACCGCGCAGAGGGATGCTGATGAGATCGGCCTTACGGATTGCGTTGCCCGTCACCGTGCTCGCGCTCAGCTTGAGCGCCCTGGGCTTCTTGGCCCACGGGGTCACCGTGCACACCGTCGACGACCAGAGCTATCAAGGCCGGATCGAAGCCGGCCTTCCCGAGTCCTTGGCGCTGCGCGTCGAGGGCTCGATCGTGCGCGTGGACCGAACCCAGATGAGGCGGCTCTCGTTCGGTAAGGACGGCGTTGCAATCACGACCGTCGCCGAGGAGAGCTACCAAGGGACCCTCAACACCGAGCTTCCCGAGACGCTGGCGCTGTCGACGCGATCGGCGACGGTGGAGATCCCGTACGCCGAGGTCGACGCCATCACGTTCGAGCGGCCCGCGTCGCTGCTCGCGCAGGTCCGGCTGCCGCTCAACGTCGGCATCGGATTGGCGAAGCGGGCCATACCGCTGGTGGCGCTGCAGGACGGCATGCGTCCCCTACCGGCTGGCGTGGGCACTTGGACGCCGTCAGCCGTTTGGGAGATCCCCCTCTCCCAGGAGCAGGCTTCCTTGTCCTCGGGACCTTATGACGTTCCGCTGGAACAGACGCGCACCGCCATGCGCATCCGTGTCGGGCTGAACCGACAGGATCTAAACGTCGAGGCGAGCCGGGTCAACCTGAGCGCGTGGCAGATCGCGACGGACTATGTCTACTACGTCGGTCAGGAGACGCTGGGTCGCCCCATGGCCATCGGCGTCTTCGTCGGGGAACAGCGCAACTTCGCGCTGGTGCAACTCAGTCCGTACGTATCGGGAGGACTGGGATTGGCCGTGGGCGCGGTCGGTCCGCCGATCGCGAGCGGGTTCGCGAGCCTGGAAGCCCACGCGGGCGGGGGCCTGCGCGTCAACGTCAACGTGAGCAACGTCTCCATTCACGCCGGCGCCCAAGCCCGTTTTCTACCCATCGCGCTCGTCAGCGGCAATGGGCCCCACGGTCGAGTCAACCTGCAGGCCGGCCTCGTCTTCAATTTCTAACTGCCCTCATCGGCCACGGAGTGACCTGGCTCTCCCAAGAGCCCCCACTACCGCGTATCAACGTGCTCCCATTCATCCTATACATTCGTCAAGTGGAGGAGAAAGGTTGACAGAGGAAGATCTTTCGCGAGACAATGATTGAGCCCACCAAGGAGCCGATAAGGAGGTCAACGTGAAAGGGACAGGACACATTCGGTTGCGTCTGTTGATATGGGGAGTTGCACTTGCATTGTGCGGAGTATTGACCGCATCCGCTCCGCTCGCCCTAGGGCAGGATGCGCCTCCGAATCCCGATGGTGTCAATCTGTCCATGGAGTGGGCCTTGGCCGTGGACGCGGACGGGGACGGTCAGCCCAATCCGGGCAATGCCCTCAGCTACACGGTTCGCGTTCAGAATCAGACCGACGCCAACATCTGGGACGCGACCCTCACCACGATGTTTGATCCGCATCTCCAACTGATGCAGGGTTCGGTCGAGGTCTCCCATGGCAACATCGCCAGTGGGGAACGACCGGGTGATCGCCGAGTGATCGTCCACATCCGACGCATTGGCCCGCAAAAGTCGGTTGAGGTCAGCTTTGACGCAATCATCAAGTCACCATTGCCGGAAAGCGTCGGGCAAGTCTGCAGTCAGTCCTGGTTCAGCTACGTCATCAACGTGGATCCGAAGGCCTCCGGCACGACCTGCACGCCGATCGTGCGGCGGGTCGAGAAGGCGATCGGCGGCGATCCGCCGATTCACGGCGGCATCCAAGTCTTCCCGACGCCCGAGAGCGCCGTCGGTCGGGACCTGACGGGCGACGGGACGAGGCAGCAGACGGCGTTGCGCTACCGGGACCTGTCGACCGGGCGGATCATCAACACCGGCCTCGTGGCGTCGGGGCGCCATGCCGACACCGACACGCATGACGGGGTCATTGCCTTTGTCGGGGCGGAGGATCAAGTGCGGCTGTACGACACCGCGACCGGCAATGTCACGGATATCGGGACGCGCGGGTCGCATCCCGTGATCAATGACCATCTGGTGGCCTTTGAAAGATCCGGCTGGATTCACTACTACGACCGCACGACGGGCAGGTTGACCGATCCGCGCATTCCCGGCCAGGATCCTGTCGTCTACGGCCATCGTATCGTCTATGCGTGGGGCAACCCTGCGACGATCCGCTATTTTGATCTGCACAGCGGCGAAATCGTTGATACGGGCGTGGTCGGCACGCATCCCGCGCTGTACGGCAACCGGGTCGCTTTTGCAACGCTGGAAACCGACGTGCATCGCGACCTCAACGACAGCGGTTACGCCGACTCGGTCAGCGTCATCCGCGTGTATAACCTCGCGACACAGACGGTCACGAACACCGGCGCCGTGGGACGTTACCCGGTGCTCTGGGACGGCGTTGTGGCGTTTGCCACGCGCGAGACTGCCATTCAGGCTGACCTCAACGGAGACGGCCGGCGCTTGGGTGAGGTCGTTCGCTACTACGACATCCGCAGCGACGAGCTGGCCAACACGCGGAAGCTGGGCACCGAGCCCGACATCTACGAAAACAAGATCTCCTTTTATCGATGGGAGAAGTGGAATCTGCGCGGTCAGGACGTCAACGGCGACGGCGACCTGCTCGATCCCGTCGTCGACCTGCACCCGATCTCCACGTCCGGATCGATCGAGTCTGAAGAAGCCAGTCAGGCATCTGGCCTGCCCGAGGAGGCATTTCCGCTCCAGCGGTTTGACAGCAACCGCAACGGCGTCATCGACGATGCTGAGCTCATGGAGGCCGTCGACCGCTGGATGTCCGGTGCGATCACGGATGATCAGTTTCCGACGGTGTTGAATGCCTGGATCAACGGCACGGCCGTGCCCGCCCCGTCATCTGCCTCGGTCGCCTCCTTGCCCGTCGTGGCCGTCTCGACGGCGCCCACGGGGGCCATCAGTTTTCAGGCGCAAAGCGCTCAGGCTGTGGAGATTGGCGTGACGATCTACGATCTGAATGGCGAGGCGGTCTTCCGCGCTCGATCCGCGGGATCTCAATTGAGCTGGCGCTTGCGGGACGAACAGGGCGCTCGCGTCGCCAACGGCACTTATCTCTATCGCGTCACGACGCTCGGCCCACAGGGCAACGTAACGCACAGCGACGTGCGCCGATTGACGGTCATGCGCTGAGCGGCCCGACTCCGGACAAGACGAATTCGACGGACTGGCGAAGCGCCCCAGGCCACGCTGGGGCGCTTTGGCTGTCCGATGAGGCGACCAAGTTATGCTTGGCGGGTAGCCTCTTCAGCAGCGTCTGCAAGCGGCACTCGCAGGACTGAGACAACGGGCAGCCGGGAACGGTAACGCTGGCCGAGTGCTGGTTGTTGGCCAGGTTCGGGTCGTCCCTGCTGGCGTTGGTGATCTCGGCCAGGTTCTCGATCGTCTCGCCGCTGGTGCCGTCAGCGACGGACACCCGGATCTCCAGAGTCGCCTCGGCCGGTCCCTCGATGCCGTCCGCATCGAGCGTGCCGACTTCCCAGAGGCCGTCGCTTTCGTCGTAGCTGCCACGGGTGGCACCGGCACACACGAACGTCACACCCTCCGGCAGCTCGTCGGTGACCTCGACGTCCTCGACGAACGTCGGCCCGAGATGCTCCAGGGTCACGGTGAAGACGATCTCGTCGCCCTCGGGGGCACCGTGTCTTCGATCGTGGCCGTTGGGCCACTGTAGGTGATGGTGAACTCGAAGACCGTCGGGTCCTCCAACAGGATGCCGACTTCCTCGGGACCCGCGGTCAGTTCCTTCTCAATGCTCGCGTCTTGGGCCTGGACGCCGAGACCGCCGGGGCCTCCGGCGAA
>JAHEOA010000171.1 GCA_018609825.1 Candidatus Bipolaricaulota bacterium
AACAGATACGGACCATGGTACTTAGCCGACGCGAAACCTGTCATGCCATGACGATCATTGAGGTCAAACACCATCTCGACGGCCGCGAGGAACGGTTCGACTGCGAGCTGCTGCTCCACCGGGACGTCGTCGCGCTGGTCCGGTTCGGGTTCCGGCAGGACGAGCCCCACGAGGAGGGGCCGTTTCGGCTTCCGGCCGGCGAGATCGTCACGCTGGCGGCGTTCTGGGAGGATCGTCCCTATCTCATCTACCGCCTGAGCGACGCCCGGGGTGATCTGCTCGGCCATCGCTTCGACGTCTGCGCGAACGTCCGCATCGGCGACGAGATCCACTACACCGATCTGTTGTTGGATATCTGGATGCCGCCCGACGGATCGATCCACGTGTTGGACGAGGACGAGGTCGCAGAGGCCGAAGCGACCGGGTGGATGAACGAGTCGCAAGCCACCATCGTCCGCGAAGCCAAACGCTATCTCCAGCGCCATGCCGAGGACGTGGCCCGTGAACTGGACCGCCTAGCGATGCAGGCGGGTGTAGCTGAACACGCCGATTAAGCCGAGCGCCAGCCCCGCAACGGAGGCCCCGAACGACACGAAGTTGAGCAGAAACGTCGAGTTCACCACCCGGATGACCATGAGAAACGGGACCGCGACGCCGACGACCAAGAGCACCCCGCCGACGATCATGTAGACGAGCGGTCCGTTGACGTTCATCAGCGGTACAGCCAACACTCCGTGTAGTGCTCGGGCTCCGACTCGAACTCCGGCGGCTCGTCCGTTTCGCAAAGCCCCTCGATGAACTTGGGACAGCGCGGATGGAAGCGACACCCGCTCGGCGGGTGGACCAAGCTCGGCGGCTCGCCCGGCGGAACCTCGCGCATCTCCCGGGCGTTGGCCGCGTCGGCGTCGGGAATGGCTGCGAGCAAAGCTTGTGTGTAGGGATGCTTGGAGTCGGTGATCAATTCATCGACGTTGGCCTTCTCGATCAGCTTGCCGCCGTACATGACGAACGCCCGCTCGGAGAAGTGTCGCACGGTCGAGAGGTCGTGCGTGATGTAGATGAGGCCGAGTTCGTGCTCCTCTTGAAGCCGCCGGAGCAGCTCCAGGATCTCCACGCGCACCGAGGCGTCCAGCATGGAGACGGGCTCGTCGGCCAGGATCAGCTTGGGCCGCAGGATCATCGCCCGAGCAATGACCAGGCGTTGTTGCTGACCGCCGCTCAGCATGTGCGGAAACTTGGGCAGAAAGTCGTCAACGGGCGTCAGGCGCACTTCCTCCAGGACCTCGCGGATCCGCTCGTCCTGCTCGTCGCCGTTCCGGATGCCGTTGATGACGAGCGGCTCACTCAGGATGCGCCGCACGTTCATGAACGGCGGCGTGGCGCCGTAAGGGTCCTGCTGCACGAAGCCGACCTTGGCCTTGTACCACTGACGGCCCTCCTTGTCGAGCTCGTCCACGTCCTCGCCCTCGAAGACGATGCGGCCGGAGGTCGGTCGATAGAGCCCCAAGATCGTCTTGGCCAGCGTCGACTTGCCGCAGCCGCTTTCGCCAACAATCGATATGGACTCGGCATGCTTGAGCTGGAAGCTGACCCCGTCGACCGCCTTGACATCCCCCACGTGGAAAAACCCCCAGCGGCGCAGCGCAAACCACGTGCGCAGCTCCTCGATCGACAACAGGGGCGTCGCTGCAGGGTTCGTCGCCGAGGTCGCCGTCAATGTCTCGTCCTGAACGTTTGCCATACGGTATCCCTACCAGTGGAGCCAGCACTTGACGTGCCGACCCGTCTGCGGCTCCGCGTCCGGCGGCTCTTGACGGCAGCGGTCGAACCGATGCGGGCAGCGCTCGGCGAACCGACAGCCCTCGGGCGGATCGAACAGGCTCGGGGCTTGGCCGGGAATATACTCGGGATGCTCCGTCTCGCGCAGCTTCGGGACGCTGGCCATGAGCTTGTGCGAATAGGGATGCAACGGCTCCTCGAAGAACCGCCCGGCGTCGCTGATCTCGACGATCTGGCCCGCATACATGACGGCGACTTTGTCGGCCAACTCGCTGGAGGTCGCGATGTCGTGGGTGATGAGGATGAAGCTGGTGCCGAACTCCCGCTTGACCTGCTTGAACACGTTCATGATGTTGGCCTGGGTCAGCACGTCCAGCGCCGAGGTCGGCTCGTCCATGACGATGACGTCGGGGTTGGTCGCCAGCGCCATGGCCAGAATCGCCCGCTGGCGCATCCCTCCGGAGAGCTCGAACGCGTAGCGATTAAGAAAGTCGACCGGGACGCCGACCATGCGGAACACTTCCGCGGCGCGATCGTAGGCCTCCCCTTTGTCGACGCCGAAGTGGACGATCAGGGGCTCGGCCACCTGCTCGCCCACTTTGACCACCGGGTTGAGCGCGTTCATGGCGGCTTGAGAGACGAGCGCGATCTTGACCCAGCGGATCTCCTTGCGGAAGCGCTCCTCGCGAAGCTGCATGACGTCTTGGCCGTCGAGGCGGACCTCGCCGGCGTAGGTGTGGATGTTGCGGGGCAGCAGCCGCAAAAGCGCCTTAGCCAGCGAGCTCTTGCCGCAGCCCGAGTCCCCGATCAGGGCCATCGCCTCGTTGCGCTGGAGCGTGAAGTCCAGCCCGTCGACGGCCTGGACGACCCCCTTGGACGTCTGATAGTGCAACGTCAGGCCCCGGACATCCAGCAACGCGTCCATCACTCGACCCTCAGACGCGGGTTGAAGATCCGGTCCAAGGCCAGCCCGATCATCGTGAACGAGAACCCCGCCAACAGCAGCAGAGCGCCGGGCAGGACCACCCAGTAGTAGAAGCCCTGGTAGAGCGCGCCCTCGGTGCGGGCGGTGCTGATGATCTTGCCCCAGGTCGGCAGCACCGGGTCGCCGAGCCCGAGCTGGGCCAGCGTCGCCTCCAGGAAGATGAGCCCGGGAATGGCGCCGACGAAGATCGGGACGAGCGTCGGCGCGGCCCGCGGCATCATGTAGCGCCAGACGACGCGCCAGTTTCCCGCGCCGTAGGACTGGGCGGCTTCGATATAGGGATCCTCGCGAACCTGGAGGAAGAGCGCGCGATAGGTCTTCACGCCGCCGCTGAAGATGCTGCCCAGAACGACCACGCCGAGCATCACCCAGATGCTCGAGGAGATGAACGTGCCCACGAGGATGAGGATCACGAGCAGGTTCAGAATCAGGTTGACCTCGGTGAGGCGTTGGATGATGGCGTCGACGATACCGCCGAACCAGGCGCCGATCGCGCCGATGATGAAGGTAAACACGGTCGCGCCGATGGCGCCGCCGATGCCGAAGGCCAGCGCAAGCGGCGTTCCCCACAACAGGCCGAGCGCCAGGTCCCGTCGCTTATGGTCCGTGCCGGCAAGGCCGTGGACCTTGCCGAAGAGGATCAGCCGGGCGTCCAAAGTGGCGTCGGGCTCAAAGAGCAACCCTTCGATGACCAACGCGTATTTCCCTTTGCGGGGCGTCGCGTTCTGCCCTTCGGCGCCCTCCGCCGTGAGCAGCCCGATTTCCGGGCGCACGCCGCCCAACCGTTGGCGCAGCGCCGTGCTTTGCGAGAGGTTCACGTTGGCGGATCGGCCGATGGTCTGCTCGGTGATGGGGATCTGCCGCCCGTCGGGCGTGCGCCAGCTGGCCGAGATAAAGGGCTGCTTCGCCTCGAACGTCGAGTTGAGCTTGAGCGCGACCTCCTTGGGGAAGCCGTCGGCCCGGTAGTCCACGGGAAACGTGATCGTAACCTCGGTCAGACCATCCGAGCTCTGCGCCGTCTTGGTGGCGGGGCCGTCGGGCGACCGGGTGTCGCGCACGATGGTCGTGGGGAGCCTCTTGGGGGTGAACCAGTTGTACCAGATGGGCGAGGCGTTGCGCGGATTGTCCTGCCAATGGGGTCCTCCGCGCCAGGTCTCGGTGATCTCGCCGTAGGAATACGCCCCGAGCGAATAGGCGGTCATGGCCAGCAGGCCGATCACGATGACGAGCCCCAATATGGCGGAGGGATAGTCCTTCAGTTGACGGAAAGCGGACCAGAGACGGCGCATGATCAACTGCTCCCTTCTCCGACGCGGATGCGCGGATCCACCAGCGCGTAGATGATGTCCAGCAAGAACACCACGATCGCCAGCATGTAGGCGAAGATGGCGACGCTGCCGATGATGACGGCGATGTCGAACTGGTTGATCGCCTGGAGGATCAGCTGCCCCAAGCCCGGCCAGTTGAACACGATCTCCAAGACCACCGAGCCCTGCCAGAGGAAGATGATCGAGATCAGGAACTGCGTGACGATATACGGCAACGTCGGGCGCAGGATGTAGCGGCGCTGGATCGTGCCGGACGGCAACCCCTTCGCCTTGGCCATCTCGACGAAGTCCTCGCTGGAGTAGATCAGGAAGTACGTCCGGTATTGATACACCGCCAAGAAGAAGCCGGAGATCCAGATGGCGGCGACGGGCAGGATCATGTGCTTGGCCACGCTGAGCCCGTACGCGAGCGTCGACTCAGGCACCGGCGCGTCCACCAGGCCGCCGAACGGCGCCCAGCCCAACAGCGAGGCGAAGATCAGGATGAGGAAGATGCCGTAGAACCACGATGGCGCGGCGGACGTGGGCGCGAGCGAGACCATGATCCGATCCAGCCACGTCCCGTAACGCCGCGACAGGATGAGTGCCACAAACAGCGACGAGACGAACAACAGCAAGAAGCCTGTCCCCAACAACAGCACCGTCGGCGGCAGCCGTTCCAGCAGAATGAGCCGGACTTGCTTGGAGCCCGTGTCGCTGGTGATCACACTGGCGCGGCCGAGCGTGAGGGTGATGGCGTTGATCAGGTGATTGAAGCTGCGGTTCTGCGGCACGATGCGCAGTCCGTCCTCGGTCATAGCAATGGGCCAGAACGGCTTGTTCAGGCCCAGTCGATCGACCTCCTGCTGGATCATCTGATCCACGCGTTCTCGCCGCTCATCCGTCGGCAGTTGCTGGAGGTCCGGGTTGGAGGAGACCTGAGCGATAACCTGCTGCTGAATTTGATTCATGCGGACCTGATCGACATACCCCCCCGCGTTGACGATGAGCAGCATGACGTAGACGGCGACCACGACGGTGGCGCCGAGGATAAGCAGCCGCGTGACGATGTAGCGCAGGAACTGGAGCACCGAGCCCAGGCGCAGGCCGCCGGCCTGCTCGCCTGGGCTCGATCCTTGAACGGCTTGCGCCATGACTAGATTTCGGTCTCCTTCATGACTGCGGACATGGCTCCGTCGTTACGGCGACACGGACACGAACGAGTAGTTGGCGAACGACGGGATGCTGACCACGTTGGAGACCACGGCGACCTCGAGCCGATTGGAGCCCGTCTCCAATTGCTCGGTCTCGTCCGCCGTCAGGTTGACCTGCCAGGACCCGTCGGAGACCGCCTCCGCCTCGCCCTTGAGCACGAGCTCGCCGTCGGAGCCGAACACGAGGTACTTGACCACGTTGACGTCCTCGACGGGATAGGGCTCGCCGTCGAAGCTGATGTTGACGTCGACGGTGGTCGCTTCGCCGCTGGCGATCCGCTGCGGGCCCGAAAGCGAGACGTTGGCAATCCGAGGCTGCGTGTAGCCCATCCACTTGTCGGCCGGATCCGGAAACTGATCGTACTTGCGCAGCGTCACCACGCCCTCGACGGGGTTGGCGTCCTGAAGATAATAGGGCCCGTGGCCGACCCAAAAGTGGCCCTGCTGATCGTACCATTGGCCGAGCGTTTCGTAGCGGGCTTGGGCCTGCTCGGCGCTGACGTATTCGCCCAAGACGTTCTCAAACGGGATGAACCCCTCGTCCATGGCCTGTTGGCGCCGCTCCTCCAGGATGTCGAGGGTCGGACCGGCGATGAAGCTGATGCGATCGACCTGCATGCCCTCGGCCTTGCCCTCGCTGAATGCGGCGGCGCCGTTTCGCTCGGCCATCATGCCGAGCGCCAGTGTGTGCCAAGGGGCCGGACCGAAGCTGTAGTAGGGCGACACGACGGTCGACGCCTCGTACGCGACCGTCTCGGCGTCCAAGTAGATGCGATCGCTGTAGACCTCAATGACGAGTGGGTCCTCCTGAACGATGCGCAGTCCCTTGAACCAGTTGCGGAACTGTTGGAAGTCAGGCTCGTAGGCCTCGTCGTAGAGGTCGCTCGCCTCCTTGGCGCGATCGAAGGTCAGGATCAGGGGAAGCAACAGATCCGCCATGCTCATCTCGGTGCCGTCGTGCCACGTCATGCTCTGGAGCGTGTCGTCGAACCGGACGACGGTCTTCGCCTTGGCCTCTACGGGGGCAGTTTGGGCCTCACCCGCGGTGATGAAGCGATCGGCTTCCGTGTCCCAGTCGTACCAGGCGTCCTCGGGGACCTGGATCTCAGGGGCCCGTTCCAGCTCGACCCAGTCCAGCGTCTGTTGGATGGGGAGTCCCTCTCGCACCGTCACCGTGGCGTCCTCGATGCGTTCTGCGCGACGGAGCCCCGTGTAGGGATCGGGAAGGGCCATGAAGTTGCCGGTCGCTCGCTGGAGCATGGTGTCGAAGATGAAGTTGCTGCCGCCGAGCGGGTTCCACGGCCCGTTCAGGATGTTCTGGACCGCGAACGTGAGCCGATCTTGATCCTCCGCACGCAGCGTGTAGGGCCACAGATACGACCCGGAAATGCCGCCGGCCAGGTCGGCGGCCAGCGAGACGCCTTGGCGACGCGGCCACAGATCGATGGTATCCACAAGCCAGACGCGGGCGGAGTTCTCCATGGACATGCGCAGGGCCTGGGCCATGAGCTCGTTGCGTTCCTCGATCGAATCATAGTTGCGCTGGCTCAGCTGCTCGGCGACCTGCGCGAACTCCTCGGAGGGCTGATACGCTTGCCACAACGGCTGGGCGAGCCCCTTCGGCGTGTAGAAGAAGTTGAAGTTGCCGGCCTGATCGCGGCTGATCAACGTGGTGATCCAGCCGCCGGTGTAGACGTGCCACTCGCCCTTGGCCGGGTCGCTGCCGATCCAGATGGGCGAGGCCTGCTTGGAGTTCTTGTACATCCGCTCGACCTCGAACCCCATGTCGGCCATGAGGTTCGCCACGTAGTCGCCGATCTGCTCGCGGTTGTCCTCGATGCGGATCAGGAACTTGAGCGTGACGGGCTCGCCCTCGTACTGCCAGGTGCCGTCGACCTTCTCGGCGCCCATCTGGCGCATCTGCTCCGAGATGACCTCTCGGGCCCGCTCGGGCTGATGGCTGTATTCGATCTCGAGCTGACGGGCGACGTCGATCAGTTTGGCGTAGTCGGGAAAGGCGGTGGTGAGCGGCGTGTAGCGCGGCGCGGCGAGGCCGCCGTAGAACTCGTCGACGATGTGCTCGCGGTCGATGAGCCAGTTCATCGCCTCGCGGATCTCGTCGTTGCTGAAGGGGTTGAACGCGCCGTTGTCGAACGTCGGGCCGACGGGGTTGAACGTCAGCTCGGTGTAGGACCCGTAGGACGTGTAGGCGGCCAGATCCTCGGAGCTGTTGACCTCCTCTTGGATGCTCGGCTGGCTCGTGCCCTGGGCGTAGACCTGGATCTCGTTGTTGCCCAAGCGGTCCATCGCCTTGGCGGCCTGCTGCTCCTCGGTGACGGTGACCTGCTCGACGACGTTGCCGGTGTCGGCGCTCGGAGCCTCTGCCGTCTCCGTGTCCTCATCCGTGTCGGTTTCATCGTCCGCCGAGGCCGTGTCCGTGTCCGGTTGCTCCTCAGTCGTCTCGGACTCGTCCTCGGTGTCGGTCGTTTGTTGGGCGGCGGCGACGGTGACCGTGGCCGACGTCGTGGCCGTCGCCCCGACGTTGTCGACGACCTCCAGTTGAACCTCATGGTCTCCAGCGTCGGCGAACTGGTGCTCGACCTGCTGGCCTTCGGCCGTCGATCCGTCCGGGAACGTCCATGAGTAACGGACGATCTCGCCATCCGGATCGCTCGAGCCCGACGCGTCAAGCTGGACGGTGTCGTTGACGTTCGGGCTCTCCGGCGAATGTTGGACGTCGGCGTCGGGGCTTTGATTCTGGACGTTCACCGTGACAGTTGCCGTGGCTGAGGCGTCGTTGGCGTCAACGACCTCCAGCTCAACCTCGTGTTCGCCGGGTTCGGTGAACTGATACTGGACCTCT
>JAHEOA010000172.1 GCA_018609825.1 Candidatus Bipolaricaulota bacterium
CGAGGGGCAGGTGTAGACGTCCGTCAAGGAGTTGGACAGATTCGGGTTCCAGATGACGTTGTAGTACCAGTATTGAACGTCGGACGTCGTCACCGAGGACCCGTCGGAGTACTGCAGGCCCTCGCGCAGCCGAGCCGTGAGCATGTTGCCGGCCTCGTTGATCTCGAGCATCTCGGCTGCCTGCGGGTCATCCACGCCGTCGCCGAGCAACGAGAAGTCGGTGAAGAAGGTGCCGAAGATGTGATCGTGGATTGAGTCGGAAGCGGTGTCCTCAGTCGTCACGGGGTTAAGCGTGGACGGCTTGGAGATGATGTCGTAGGTATACGTGCCACCCGTTTCGCTGGCACACACCAATTGACTCTCCTCATTGCCGCACTCGAGCTCAACGTCGGGATTGGCCGGCGGCGCAGCGGCCGTCGGCAAGCCAATTAGCCCGACGAAGCCAATCAGAAGAACAAGGGCAGACAGCGAAGCTGCTAACTGTCGCATGAAAATTGTAGACCTCCTTTGGGTATACTTTCTACTTGGCTTGTACGTTAGTGTTTGTTTCTCTTGGTTTTGTATTATACCATTATCGCTACCATCCCCCCTTCCGCTATCTGGAGCGCGTTAAGGTTTCCCCTTCTGCGTTAAAAGGAAATCCGTGCTTTGTTAGGGTACTATTGAGCTTGTCCCCTTGCTGCGATCATAGCCGCCATCAAACCTGCCTGTCAAGACAATTCCTCATATCGATCATATCGCCATGCGGTCAGACTCTGACAGCGACAGCGATGTTGCCAGGCCATAATACGACGAGTTATCAATTGGACGGAACCCCGTCAATGGGCAACTCTCTTGACAGAGAAGTCAAAGCTATGCTAGCATAAGCATGCAATTCCGCTTTGTGAGGGGGTGATTTCCTTACCGGCTAGGGGCTACAGCGTGGGACGAGTTGAAGTCTAAAAAGCACTACCCCAAATACAGGCCAAAGGAGGTCACTGTAAGATGAAGCGATCATTCGCACTGGTATCAGGTTTGGCTCTTTTAATAGGTTTTCTGGCCTTTGCCGCAGGTCCCGCATCTGCCCAGGATGCCTCAGGGCTCATCGACATCGCAAGCCAAGATGTAGACCCAGCAGCCCGAACGGCTGCTGCTGATGTGGTTTCAATGACCTGGACTGATCGTGAAGCACCAGATGGAGCAGCTGCCGTCGGTGCTGGTCAGCTCTTTGCGCTCAACGGCGTCAATCCGAGCGGCACGTTCCAGGGACGCCGACTCGGTTTCGAGACACAGCGATCGCGCATCCTCTCCGAGGGCGATCCGCTCATTGGCAAGCCACTTACCACGCAAGACGCGGACAACTCTCAGCTTTATGCCGACATGGCATTAGCGACCAATGCGCCGTCCGTGACGGTCGAGCGCCGCTTCGTCCGAGCGGCGGCGGTCGTGCTCAACATTCGAAGCGGCTTTGCGATCGTCCCGGGTGGCCCTGCAGAAGCATTCCGACGCATTCAAAGCTGCATTGTCGACGGCTCGCTCGAGTCAAACCAGGACAACACGGTCAGCGGCGTCTCCCTCGACTGCAGCAGCGAGGTTGTGCGTCGCGCACTCTCCGACTTCATTGCCGGCGGATTCTACACGAACTTCGGCAACCTGCCGGCGGTCGACTTTGGCTGTGAGGCTCGCGCCAATCAAGCTGCGGACGGGTCGACCGTCGCCGCCCGTTGGGCCGCGGCCCGTTCCTACGTGCAGAGCTGCGTGGAGCACAGTGTTGGCGCACTGACGGACGTGGCCGGCAACGGCGGCAGTGTTGAACTCCAGTTCGCCGCGGTCGGCCCACTGGCTGAGCAACTTGCCCAGACCGATGCCACGGCGGAAGCCCATTTGGGCCACGTTGAGCAGTTCTCGGACATGCCACGCGTCGCTATGGCGCACGCTTGGGCCGCAGGCCTTCACTTGGCTCAATCCGTAAAGGCCAACGACGCCGGCAACCCGACCACACCGACGACGGGCAACCTGCGCGCCTTTTCGGCCGCCAATCTGGACAATCTGAAGAACGCGGCCGCGATCGCGCCGTTCGCCCAGTTCTTCAACGATCAGAATGGGCTCGGTCTCGGCAAGCTCTCACTCACCATCAGCATGGACGTCTCGGGTGCCGAGCTGCCGCTGACAAGCTCGATTCAGACGCTGTCACAGTAAACGGGTTCGACCTTTACCAGTTACAATTGACCAACCAATTCGTAACGACAAGCCCACCGACGGTCACCGTCGGTGGGCTTGTCGCATCCGAGGGGACAGGCTCATCCGCAACAGCCCGTTTCCGAATTGTCAGTTACGGCCTTATCATGCTTACAATGACCAATCGCAGCCAACGACATACCTCATGGTCGAATCACGTTTGACGGACATCGTCAGGAAAAACGCCAACTAGGAGGGGCATCGGAATGAAGCCATGGACTCTCTGGGTAATCGGGGCCGTCATTGCTATCACAAGCGTTGCGCTCGCCAGTGGATGGGGGCCCCTTGATATGGTGCCGGAGACGAGCTCGCCGAGCGCTGAGGAGGTTCCCGCATCCGACGAGGAAAGTGCAAAATCGTCTGCGACGAAGACGCCACAGCAATCCCCATCCGAGCAAGTTGAAGCGCCGACATCCGAATCGGCGCCTTCGGCATCGATTGCCTTGCGCGTCAACGGGGAACCGATTTCGACCTCGCAACTCGACCGTGAGTTTCAAAAGCTTTTGGGGCGATATAAGGAGCGTTATGTCCAACAGGGCCAAAGCCTCCAAAACGCCCTCAACGGGCCTTCGGGCGCCTATCTGGAGCTACAGATCCGCTATCAGGCGGCTCAGTCGTTGATCGAGCGCGCTCTCATTGCCCAAAAGGCCCGCGAGCGCGGGCTGGGTGTCAAGTCCTCCAAGTTGGCGCAGGCCGTCGAGAAACGCTTCCAGGGCTTTCTCAACGACAACGGCATGACCGAAGAACAGCTGCGTTCTGTCTTCCAGAATCCGGAGAAGCGACAGATCGCGCACCGGCTGCTGGGCATTTCGGATCCTACTTTGGAGGCATTCCAACAACGATTACGGCGAGAAGAACGCCATCGGCTTCTGAAGGCAAATCTCGTTCGCGCGATTGCCGGCTCGGACGTGGAGTTGGGGTCCGATGAGGCCAACAAGGCACTCGATAAGTGGCTCCAGAAAGCCCGATCCGCCAGCAAGATCCGCTATGCCCATCCCTTGTTGCGGGCCTATGATCGCGAGCAGAAGCTTGCATCCATCGACGATTTGGACGCCAAACTAGCTCAGCTTGAGAAGGCCATTGCGGCGTACAAGGACGCTCGACAACGGACGGATCATCCCCATGTGGACTACTTCCTGGGGCAACTCTACAATTTGCGCGTCAACTGGAGTTCGGCCCAGAAACGCCGCATCGTGAACGATGACACGGGCACGGAAGCATCAGGCAGCGTTCAGACTGGCTCAAGCCAGGTCGCGTCCCTCGAAAAGGCGATCGGCGAGAGCCGTGAGCAGGCGACGACCTTGCTCAGTCCCTATCAGGTCCAGAACGAGCGCCAACTCCGCAAGATGCTTCAGGCCGACCCGGCCAATCCGCTCTACAAGTTCATGTACGCCAAGTTCCTGCTCAAAAGCGATGACCCGGGAAGGCACGCAAAGGCCATTCGCATGCTCAAGCGAGCACTGGAACTGAACGATAGCTTCGTTGACGCGTATGTCCTCTATGGCGACCTGCGTCAAGACCAATCGAACTACCGGGCAGCCATCAAGCGCTATCGGCAGGCTCTTAACGTCTACAGCGAGAAGGTTCGCTCGCAATTCCGCCACACTGAATACGACGCGATCCAGCACAAGCTGGCGAAAGCCCAGCTCGGCTACGCCCGCAAGCTTGCCGAATCGAACGAAAGCAACGATGCCCAGAGGAAGCGCGCCGACGTTTTAATGGACGCCGAGGAGCGCTTGCGTGAGCTCAAGGACACCTCAGGCGGGTCCAGCACGCGGTATGCCCGGATCCTCGCGGACTTGGGCGAACTGGCGATGCTTAGGGCACAATATGCCGACGCCCAAGCCCACTTCCAGTCATCGCTGGAGGTCGAAAACCAAGCGTCGGTGCGCGTACGCCTCGGCGACGCCTATCGCAAGGCCGAGCAATTCGAGAAAGCCGAGGCTGCGTACCGCAAGGCACTGGCGCAACAGTCCGGATATGCCCCCGCGCATCGCGGTCTCGCGAGGCTTTTTCAAGCCCAAGACAGGTTGGACCAAGCGCAGCAGCATTACGGGCAAGCCTTCGTGAAGGGGGATCAGCTCTCCTATGCTGAGCGCCGCAGTGTGGCACAGGAAGCCTTGGAAGCGAATCCCGATGACGTTTCCATGCGGCTGCGGCTTGGCCAATTCTATCTGGAACGCAACGTGTACGGAGGAGCCACGGAGGAATTCCGGGCTGTGCTGGAGCATCAATCACCGTCCGTGCAAGCGCGATTGGGCATCGGCCGGGTCCATCTCGGCCGCGCAAATCCGAAACAAGCGTTGGCCGAGTTCCGGAAGGCGCTCGATGCGGCATCGACGCCGTCCGAACGCATTCAGGCCTATGAATGGATTGTTAAATCCGAACAACGCGTCGTCGGCCCCGGAAATTCGTTGACTGAGTCTGGGCAAAATGCGATGTGGCAACTGGCGCAGCTCTATGCGAAGACGGGTCAGTACACGAAAAGCTATCAGACCCTTCTGGACCTACGCGGAGACTATCCGAATTTCCGCTCGGAGCAAGTCAAGCGTCGCATCGAAGAGGTCACCTCAGCCGAAACCGGCGATCATCGGCCCGGTCAGGAGACGACCGACCAGGGGGCATCCATCATCGAACCCGGCGAAGAGCATGCCGCCTATGCGACCACGCCGCCGACGTCCGGTCCCCACTACGTTATTCCAGCGGACTGGGGCATTCATGCCGAACCGATTCAGGACGAAGTGCAGCTGCGCAACCTCGCCGGCGGCGGGGTGTTGGTCCAGTATCAACCGGCCCTGGATGAGGCCATCCAACAACAGCTACGCGAGCTCGTGCAGACGCTGCGCCAGGAGGAGAGCCACTGTCGCCTGGTGCTGGCGCCCTATGAAGGGCTCGATTCGCCCATCATGCTGACGGCCTGGACCCGCGTCGACGCGCTGGCGTCCTTCGACGAGACGCGGATTCGTCGGTTTGTTGAAGCGTTCCTGGGCCAAGGCCCCGAGGTCAGCGAAGTGGGCTGCACGGTCTCCGACTCGTAACCGCGCCCGCTCCCCGTCCCCTGGCAACCAGCGATTACCCTTCGGGGATGCGGATGACGATGTCGCCGTCGCCATCGCCGTCGATGTCAATGAACTGGTCGAACGCCGGGGAGCCGCTGGTGCGGTTGTCTTGAAGCACCACTTCGCTCTCCCCGTCGTCGTTGACGTCGGCAAAGCTGAGGACACTGGCGGCCCTCCCCCGTCCGTTCTCGCCGAGAATGCCGACCCAGAGGACCTCCCTTGGATCGTCCTCGGCCCGGTTGATCCCGAAGGCGTCGGCGTGGAACTCGCCCAAGGGGCGCGTCGTGTCCTGGACGATGATCTCCGTGTTGCCGTCGCCGTCGATGTCGATCATGCCGGCAACCGATCCGGCCTCTTCGCGGATGACCTGGCCGTCGCCGTCGACGTCTGAACCCTGCGTTCCGACCCAGACGACCTCGGGATCGTCGTCATCGTCGGCATCGGCCTGCCGGACGTCGTCGGCGGCCAGCGTTGGGTCGCTGACGACCAGTTCGACTTCCCGAGGGTCGCCATCGAGGTCCGTCCAGCCGAACACCGAGCCGCCCCCCCGGATGCCGAATTCCAGTACGGCAAAGCCGTTGCCGCCGTCATCGGATTCCGTCCGCGAATCGCCGGGATCGAGGTCCTCGATTCCTTGATAGGTCTCGGGTTCGTCGTCCGGATCGTTGTCCAGCGGCGCCGAGCCGGACAGCGGCGCGGCGACGCCAAGGCTGACGACGAGGCCGAAGGTCAAGAGACAGCTGAGCGTGCCATGGAGAATCGAGCGGGTGTGGACGCGCAAGGTCGTGATTCCTCCTTCGCCAAAGCGATGACGTTCAGCGCCCATCTTCGAGCGTCAGTGCGCCGTCGTCAAGTCACAATGCGGTCTTCGCATCGGTCGCGTCTCGGAGCGCATCGCCCAGGAAGACGAACACATGTCGCAAGACGATGATGCCGAAGGCCATCCCGTCACGTCCGATCAACTTCCGTTCTGAGACTGGCCGACCTCTCGTCATCGGGCCAGCCGTTATGATCCCGATGTGGCTTCCTCAGGCGGTCTTGACGACCTTGCCCGCCTTGAGACAACGCGTGCAGACCATCATGCGGACCCGACGGCCCCCATGGTGGGCCTTGACCCGCTGCAGGTTGGCGCGGCGTCGGCGCTTGTTGCGGTTGCCCGCGAAGCTGACGCTCTGGCCGAAGTCCGACCCGCGTCCACAGATCTCACAGGCTGCTGCCATGTCGATTCACCCTTTCCCGTTTCCTTGCGTGAGTTCGTCAATAATGGCCGGGACGATCTAGTGGAGATCCTCGATCACGGCGTAGTCGGCCCGCACCACGATCGGGGCATCCCGGTCCGTGTTGATGGCCAAAATGCGCTTGGCGCCGCTGCAGCCGACCATGTGCTGGATCGCGCC
Source organism: Candidatus Bipolaricaulota bacterium (assembly GCA_018609825.1). Next base: position 6,674 of record JAHEOA010000172.1, read on the forward strand.
GCTGATGCCGCAGGCGATGTAGAGATCCGGCGCGATCCGCGTCCCCGTCTGGCCGATCTGATCGTCGTGATCCCGCCAGCCGTTGTTGGTCGCCACGCGCGAGCCGCCCACGGCGCCGCTAATCAATGCAGCAAGCTCTTCCAGCTGTTGGAAGCCCGCTTCACTGCCGACGCCGCGGCCGCCGCCGATCACGACGCGTGCGTCGGCGAGCGGCACGCCTTCCTTCTCCGACTCGAGATGGTCGCTCATCTGCACGGCCCGGTCGCCCTCGGCGATCTCGGGCTCAATCTCCGCGACCTCAACCTCGCCCGCCGGGCTCTCCGAGGGGGCCATCGCGTGGGGCGCGACGGTCAACAACGCCGGCCCGCCGTCCAGTTCGGCCTCCTCCAGGAGACTGCCGCCCCAGCGCTGGCGCGTGACGTGCCAGACGCCGTCCTCGATCGCCGAAAGCTCCACGCACTGGGCCGCCAATGGACGGCGCAGGCGAGCGGCGACGCGGGCCATGACCTCAGATCCCCGATCCGTGCCGGGGGCGAGAACGGCGTCGATCTCCGCAGATTGAGCGAGATGGACGACGCTCGCCGCCCAGACGCCGGGCGCGTAGGCGGCCTCGCCCGACGCAGCATGCAACCGTCGCGCGCCGTGTTGACCGAGCTTGTCCGCAACCGACGACGGATCGGCGCCCACGGCGACGGCCTCGACGGTCGTGTCGAGCACCTCGGCCGCGGATCGGGCAAACGCCAGCGCCTCCAGCGTCGTGTCGTCGAGTTCGCCGTTGTCGTGATCGGCCAATACGAGGATCATCCGCCGTTCACCCCCAGCTCATTGAGGATCTCGACCACGCGCGGCGCGGCGTCGGGGCCCTCGCCGAGGATCTCCACGGAGCCGCTGCGCTGCTCGGGCTTGCGCAGCTTCTTCAAGCGGAGCCCCGGCTGGGGCGTTTGGGGCTGGGCTGTCTGGATCTCCTTCTTCTTCGCCGTCATGATGCCGCGCAGCGACGGATGCCGCGGCACGTTGATCCCTTCGCGCACGGTAAACGCCGCCGGCAGCCCCACGTCGAAGGCGTCCCAGCCGCCGCCGGCCTCGCGCAGGGCCCGGGCCGACCCGTCGTCCAGTTCGAGGTGCTTGATGCCGGCGACACAGGGAAGCTCCAGGGCCTCGGCGACGCGGATCCCCACCTGGAAATCGCCCGTGTCGGCGGCCTCGTTGCCGAACAACATCACGTCGAACGGCCCGTGGGTCTCGATCTGGGTTCGGATCGCGTCGGTGATGGCGTCGGCGGTGCTGCCGGGATCCCACGCGGCCGGATCGTCGGCTTGCAGCCGAATGCCGCGATCGACGCCCTTGGCGAGCGCCTCGCGCAGTTGCTCGCCGGCGGCCTCGGGGCCGAGCGTCAAGACGGTCGAGGTCCCACCATGGGCCTCGGCAATGCGAATGGCTTCCTCCACGGCACACTCCTCGTGCGGACTGACGGTGAACTCGAGGTTGCGCGTGTCGATGTCCCGTTCGTCGTCGGTCAGCTCGAAGCGCGCTCCGGTATCCGGCACGCGCTTCACGCAGACGAGCACGTTCATTCGGTGCCCTCCCTGGGATAAGCGTTCATGGTTGATCTTGGACCGCCGCCAGCGGGCTGTGCGTCACGGGCGTCACTGGCGGCCCTTGGGCATACAGCGGTTCGACGTCGTACAGCTGGTCGGCTCGCTCTTCCATGTGGCTCGCCTGGCCAAGTTGGGCGACCGTGGCGCCGCTCGGCCGTGTGAGCGCAGCACCTCCCAGTTGCGCGTCGGGCAGCGCTGACTGCAGCGCATCCCGATGCGTGTCCACACCGGGACCAACGAGCAGCGGCGTCCGCTCGTCATCGGCCGAGGAGCGCTCAGCGACGAGCCCATCGACGTCCATCGCCATCGGGGGCACCGCAAGGCGACCCTGGTCGTAGACGGCCCGGTAGACGGTTTCCCGACGATCCGGGAAGAGGGCCCAGACGGGCCCCGGCCAGAATCGCCCCTGATGAGCGTAGACGTCGAGTGTCGGCACGCCGACCAGTGGAACGCCCAACGACCGGGCCAGGCCTTTGGCGAACGCCAGTCCGATGCGCAGCCCCGTGAACGACCCGGGGCCGCGCGAGACCGCAATCAGGTCGATATCGCCTCGGGTCCGATCGGCCAAGCACAGCATGGCGTCCACGCTCGGCGTCAGCCTGTTGCCGTGGTCCGCCCGCGCCGCGAACGCGCACTCGCTCAGCACGCGCGAACCCTCAAGGATGCCGACGCTTCCCATCTCTCCGGCCGTTTCCAGTCCCAACGTGATCATGACGTCATCCCATGACGGTGTCCGACTGAGCGGTGCCGAGGCACCAACGGGCTGTCAACGCGCCTCGAGCCGGGTCCATCTGGCCAATGGATTTTAGGTGAATCCCGATTCTGCTGCAACCGTTGGGACAGTCCGCTTGACGGTCCGCCGGTGCGATTGCTACAGTAAGCGCCCTATCGACGATCAAGGAGTGATGACACGACAATGGCGCGTGTGACGATTTACACATCCCCCAGCTGCACGCACTGCAACTCGGCCAAACGGTATCTGAGCGAGCACGGCGTCGACTACCGCGAAGTGGACATCTCCAAGGACATCCAGAGCGCCCAGCGCCTCATCGACAAGACGGGCCAGACCGGCGTGCCCGTCATCGAGGTCGACGGCACGATGATCGTCGGCTTCGACAAGCGCAAACTCAGTCAGGCCCTTGAGCTGAACTGACCGACGACGCATCCCCCTGTCGCGACGAGGATCAGGACGAGGCCAGAATCGCGCGGACGTTGTGCAAGTCCGCTTCGATCTGGGCTTTGAGCGCGTCGAGGCTGTCGAACTTGGCATCCGAGCGGACGCGTTCGACCAGCTCCACCCGGAGCGTCGTCCCATGGAGAGAGCGCTCGGGGGGCTCCAGCACGTGGACCTCCAGGGAGCGATCTTGCGCGTTGTAGGTCGGGCGGTTGCCGATGTAGAGCGCGCTGGGACGTCGGCGCTCGTGGACGTGCGCCCAGGCCGCATAGATGCCGTCGGCGGGCACGAGGACCTCGGGATCGACGTGCAGGTTGGCCGTCGGGTAGCCGAGCCGTTTGCCTTCGCCCGCCCCGGACACGACTTGCCCGACCAGCCGCGGCGCTCGCCCGAGAAGTTCGGCGGCGTCTCGGACATGCCCCTCGCGCAACAGACGCCGGATGGCCGTGCTGCTGATGGCATGCCCGTCCGCGTCCACGGGCTCGACGATCTCGACGGTCATGCCGTGCGGGGCGCCGAGCGAGCGCAGCATCGCCACGTCGCCCTGTCGATCCCGCCCGAAGCGGAAGTCGGACCCGGTCACGACGACCTGCGCGTTGTAAGAGCCGCGCAGGATCTCGGCGACGAACGCCTCGGGCGCCAGCCAGCGAATCGCCTGAAAGTCGAGCACGCCGACGCGATCGACGTGCTCGCCCATGATCGTCAGCTTCTCCTCCGGCGGCAGCAGCAACGGCTTCGGGTGGCCCATCTCGTTCTGCGGGGGACGCCGGAACGTCAGCGCCACGCTGGTCAAGCCGTGGGCTTGGGCACGGGCGTGGGTGCGATCAAGCAGCGTCTGATGCCCCCGATGGACGCCGTCGAACGTCCCGATCGTGACGGCGCTCGGGGCGTCGCTGGGCTCAAGCGCCATGGTGGGCAAGCGCGTGCCGAACCGCGCTCAGCAGCTGGCACTCGGCCTCGGCCAGGCTGGCGTCGACGAGACAGCCGGCCGCCTTCGGATGGCCGCCGCCGCCGAACTCGCGGGCGACGCGACTCACGTCCGCCCCGTTTTTGGCGCGCAGGCTGACCTTGACGCGCCCGTTCTCCATCTCCTTGAGCAGAATGGCCACGTCGACGCCGTCGGTGGCTCGCAGCTCCTCCACGACGCGCTCGGTGTCGTTGACCGAGGCGCCGGTCGCGCGGAACTCATCCTGCGAGAGCGCGTACCAGATCAGGCGATGGTCGCGGTCGATCTGGGCGTGCGCGAGCGTGTAGCCCAGAATCCGCATTGCCGCCGGCGTGCGCCGCTCGTAAAGGTTGATGTTGACCTGGCGGACCCGGGCCCCATGGTCGACCAACTCGGAGGCGACGCGCAGCACATCGGCGGTGACGTTGTCGTTGCGGAACGAGTCCGTGTCGGCGATGATCCCGCTGTAGAGACAGGTCGCGAGATCGGGCGTCACGTCCACGCCGAGGTGCCCGGCCAGGTCGTAGATGAGCATCGTCGTCGACGCCCTTACGTCGACCCAGTTGACGTCGCCGAAGTGCGGATTATCCGCGTGATGATCGATGTTCACCACGAGCGGATGCTCGCGGATGTGGGGCTCCAGGTCGTGGCCCACCCGGTTCAGCTGGCCGCAGTCGACGACGATCCACGCGTCGATCGCGTCGTGGGAGACGGTATCGGGCGCGGTGATCAGGGGGGCCTCGGGGAGAAAGCGGAGCTCGGGGGGCACCTCGTCCCGCAGCACGGGATAGGTCGTCTTGCCCAATTGCTGGAGGATGTGATGCACGCCGAGCAACGCCCCGATGGCGTCGGCCTCCGGGCCGAGATGGGCCACGATGCCGAACTGATCGTGTTCCTTGACCACTTGCGCGATGTCGTCCAGCATGATGATGGCCAGTGTACCCCACCAGTTCGGCACGTGCGACCTGTCCCACTCGACCATATGGCGCTGCTTGTCGTGCCCGGTAAAACGGGAGCCACCCGAACCCGGGCGAAAGCAACTGTTGAGGTGCTGGCGCGCTCTGGACTAGAATACCCCTCATGGTTCGGGACCCCATCACAGACGGCACCGAGCGGGACGAGGATCGCGCCGTCCGGACCCTGAGGCCCGACTCCCTGGACGAGTTCGTCGGCCAGTCGTCGCTCAAGGAGCAGCTGAAGCTGGCGATCCGCGCCGCCGCCCGACGCGAGGAAGTCCTTGATCACATCCTCTTCCACGGGCCACCGGGGCTGGGGAAGACGTCGCTGGCGCACATCGTCGCCGCCGAACTCGGGGTCGGCATCAAGCAGACGTCGGGGCCCGTCATCGAGCGGCCGGGGGATCTCGCCGCGATCATCACCGGGCTCCAAGAGGGCGACGTGCTCTTCATCGACGAGATTCACCGTATGCGGCGGGTCGTCGAGGAGATCCTCTATCCCGCCATGGAGGACTTCAAGATCGACATCGTCATCGGCGAAGGGCCGAGCGCCCAGTCGCTGCGCTTGGACGTGCCCCCCTTTACGCTCATCGGCGCGACCACGCGCACGGGGCTGCTGACCTCGCCGCTGCGGGATCGCTTCGAGGTCGTGCTGCGCCTGGACTTCTACGACGAATCGGAACTCTGCGAGATCGCCCGCCGCGGCGCGGCCATCCTTGACGTCGAGATCACCGACGACGGCGCGCGCGCGATCGCCGAACGCGCCCGCGGGACCCCGCGCGTGGCGCATCGCCTGCTCAAGCGCGTCCGCGACTACGCCGACGTGCAAAGCAGCGGGCGCATTGACGACGACATCGCCCATCGGGCGCTGGAGATGCTCGGCGTCGATGACGTCGGCCTCGACGAGCTGGATCGCCTCATCCTGAGCACGATCGTCGAGAAGTTTTCGGGGGGGCCCGTGGGGCTGGACACCCTGGCCGCCGCGCTCAGCGAGGAGAAGGACACGGTCTCGGAGGTCTACGAGCCGTTCCTGCTGAAGAAGGGATTCCTGCAGCGGACGCCTCAAGGCCGGGTCGCCACCGAGCGGGCCTATCGGCACCTCGGGCTGGCGGCGCCCGCCCGAACTCAGTCGTTGCCCTTGGAGGACGAGGCCTCGTCCTGAGCCTCTTCCTGACTCTCTTCCTGACCTTCTTCTTGGATGATCTGCTCCACGTCCTCCTCGCCGACGTCGTCGATGTGCTTGGCCAGTTCCTTCAGCTCGTCCGCGGAGACCTCCTCGTCGAGCCACTGCTCCAACTGATCCACGGGGACGCGCCACTCGCCGTTGATCTTGACCCGGGGCATCTCCTCGTTGGCGATCATCTTCTCCACCTCGTCGACCGGAATGCCCAGATACTGGGCCGCGGACGCCGGTCGCAAATAGCCGCCGATCTTTCGCGCCATGGCTGCCCTCCTCGATGGTCTGTCCGTCGATTTCGTCGACGCTGGATGCCCATGGTAGTCGGAGGTGCCCTGACGCATCAACGCGCGTCCTCGCCGAACGCCAGCGACTGATCCGTGGGCGAGTAGGAGACGCGAGCCGTCGGGAACGCGTTGATCTGGGCCTCGACCCAGAGCTGCTGGCGATTGCCGTAGAGCCCCACCTGCCAACACTCCTTGCAGAATTTGCGCACCACGCCGAACTGCAACGCGGACAGCCGTTGAGAGCTCAGATCGTACTCGCTGCCCAACTGCAGCTCCCAGTTGCCGAGCGACCAGGCCGTCCGGGCGTTGACCCGTTCCAGCACCAGGGCGTTCGGATCGAACCGCGCTCCGGCGCGGAGGCGCTCGCCCAGATCGACCTTGGCGATCAGGTCGTCAAATCGCCGAGAGGCGACATCGTAGCCGCCGCGCAGGTTGGCGCTCCACTGCTCGCCGTTCAGTCGGCCTTGCCAGGTGACCTCCGCCAGCGAGAGCGCGTTCAGGTCCGCGTTGAGGCCCAGCGTCCCCTGAGCGATACCCCAGCCGGCCTTGGCCGTCAGCTGCAGCGGGTCGAAGCGGGCGGTCTGGGCGTTGAAGCCCGTGTCCAGACTGATTTGCGCGTCATCGGCCACGGACCAATCGCCGGCGAGCGTCAGTTGGTGCGAGACGTCCACGCGATCGAACTCGAACGGGCTCTGCCCGCGCAGCGTCCGAAAGAGGTGACGGAGCGACAGCGACGTGCTCGGCGTGGGCTGGGCTTGAAGGCGCGAGTCGACGTGCCAGACGTCGCGCCGCGTGGCCTCGTAGAGCGTCAGACGGTAGCCGGAGCTGGACGTCAGTTGGACGCCGGGCAGCACGGATATGGTGTCGAGATTGGCGTTCAGTCGGCCGTCGAACCGCGAGCTGTGGTCGGCCGTCCCGTCAAAGTCGATCTCCCCATAGCGGCCCCAGCCGATGCTCGAGGTAAGGCTCAAAGGAACCGCGTCCAGTTCGACCGCCCGGCTGGAGATCGTCATCTCCGGGAGCCGTTCCAGCACGCGATAGCCGAGTTCCTCCAGCTCGTCGGGATCCGGGTCCGGACCGACGAGGTTCTGGTTGCGCTTGAACGCCACGCGCCAGTTCCAGCCGCTCGCGTCTCCGCTTAGCACGGCGCCGGTGTCCAACTGCGCGGCCTCCTGGGCGAGCTGGCCCGTCCGAATCCCTGCCGACAGGGCCAACTGGCTGTCGTTCCCCAGCGTCAGTCGATCCGACCAGTCCAGCGAGATGGCGTCGCCTCGACCCGTCAAGCGATAGAACCGGAGCGAGCCGCCCTGCGAACCGGGCAGCAGTTGATACTGCAGATCGATGCCCGTGCCGAGTTCGCCGTGGCGGGCGTAGTAGTCGATCAGCACGTGGCCGTAGGTCTGCTCGTCGAGATAGAAGGGGACGCGCCACTTGGCGAAATAGCCGCGCCCCGTGGAGCGGCCCACTTCCGGCAGAAACGGATACTTCTGTTGGACGTCGCCCAGCGGCGACAGATAGACCGGCGCCCAGAACACGGGCACGCCGAACGCGCGGGCCGTGACGTTGAACGCGACCAGCACCTCATCCGGTCGAATCAGCATGCGTCCCGCGCGCACCGAGTATGCGGCGTCCTCGATCCGCTCGCTGCAGAAGCACGTCGTGAAGTTGCCGCCTTGGCCGTCGATGAGCTCCAAGCTGTTCGAGGCGTCGAACGTCATCGTGGCGTCCTTGCCGGCAAAGCGGAGGCGATGGGTCTCGCCGCGGTCGTTCGTGAAGTCCGAGGCCCCGTGAAACCGATCGCTCTGCGCGCTGGTGATGCGCCACTGGCCATCCTCGGCGGACGCCACCAACTGGACGAGGAGCGCATCCGCCTCGGCGACCTGGTCCCGTTCGCGCTGTCGCAAGCGCACATCGCCGGAGGCATCCAGGGTCCAATTCGGGCCCTCGGCGTGCCCCAGCGTCAGCTGGCGTGCGGAGAGTCGTCCGTCGGTGAACGACACGGACGCGGACTGCGCGAGCCGAAACCGTTCGGGACGTAACGACCCCCCCTGGTGCCGAAACTCGGCCTCGATCTCCATGGAACGCCCGGTGAGATCGTCGATGGCGAAGCTGGCGCTCTGGGCCCGGATCTGCCAGCTGGCGGTCTGACTCCGGTCGACGCGCAAGTGTCGCGCCTCGATGCGGCCCGCGTCGTAGCGCGCTCGAACGTGGCCATCGGCCTCCAGGTGACGCCCCGAGTCCGTGACGCGGATCCGGTCGGCGGCGATCTCCAACGGCGAGGTTTGCGAGTTCGATTGGGCTTGGACGGGCATTGCGATCAGACTCGATCCCAGCATCACCGCCAGCCCCATGAACGGGACGAAGCGTCGGGCGCGCTGCAGCACGTCGAGCCGGCCGAAGTGATTGGCCCGCCACGTCAACGCAAGTCCGATGAGGCCGAAGACGATGTTCGGCAGCCATGCCCCCCACATCGGCGGCAAATCGCCGCGGGTGCCCAGAATCTGGCCGGTCCAGAAGTAAAGCCCCTGGTACAACAACACGAGCAACACCCCGAGGATGACGCCGACAGCCCGCCCGCGCGGACCGAGCAACAGCGCCAACGGCGCCCCGAAGAGCGCGAACACAAGGCAGGCGGCCGGAATGGCGATCTTGGCGTGATACTGCACGATCAGCGCATCGGCCGACCGGCCCGTCTCGCGGAACGCCGAGATGCGCTCACCGAGCTCGCTCAGGCTCATCTCTTGGGGGGTCCGCTGCTCCAGCACGAGGTCGCGCACGGCCTCGCCGACCTGGATGTCCATCGCCTCGAAGCGCGTCGTGTAGCGCATCTGGCCCGCGTCGTCGATGGCGTGGAGCACCCCGCTTTGCAGGCGCCAGGTCGTGCCGTCCCACTGCGCTCGATCCGCCGTGACGACCTTCGGGAACCGGTCGCCCTCGGTGAGCGCCAGATCGCCGCTCTTGTCGTAGATGAGCACGTCGTGCAGGACGTCGCTTTCGGCGTCGTGCCGGCGCACGTAAAAGAACCGATCGTCAGGCCCCTTGAAAAAGGCGTTGTCCCGGATCTGCGGCGACCGGGAGGAGCCGAAGAACATCTCCGTGTAAGTCTGCAGGAACTGGCGATTGCCCCACGGGGCGACCTCGTTGCCGATGACAAAGTCGGCGCCCCCGATCAACAATCCAACGACCAGCAGCGGCATCAGCAGTCGCCTCAGCGATATCCCGCCCGCTTGCAGCGCGATCAGCTCTCGGTCATGGCCAAGTCTTCCGAGCGCCAGGAATATGGAAAACAGCGTCGCGACGGGCAGCGCCAGCGTGAACAGATACGGCACGCGATAGAGCATCAGCGAGACGAGCGTCTCCGCCGGGATCACGCGATCGACCAGATACTGCGACAGCTGACCGATGACCAGCAGCATGAAGAAGATCAAGAAGCCGACCAGCGTTAACAGAAAGGGCCACAGCATCTCCCGGAGGAGATAGCGGTCGACGAGGCGGAGCATGATTTCTCATGATAGGCCCACGCGACGTGCGACCTCAAGCGGGCGCCTCGAGCGGTTCGACGCAGTCGGCCCGTCGGTGTTTGGGCACGTTGACGAACCGGGCGACGGGATAGGCTTCCATCTGTTCTTACAGTGAGGGCTGCAGGATCGCCTCACGGTGCGCTCGATCACGCATGTTGGGATCGAGCCAGCCGGCCTCGCCGTCGCCGGGCGACAACGAGAGCGACCATCGGCGGCGCATGCTTCCATTGACCGCCCGTCGACGGCCCCATGACGGTCGCGCCCGCCAGACTCAACGGTCAAGCTGCCGCGGCCAGTATTGCGCACAATGTTCGATCTGGAGCGGACACGTCGCATGTCGGATCATGGCAGCCGACCCCGATACTCGGCACGTGTCGCGCTACAAGCGACCGGGTGCCCCCATGCAGCCTCTCACCCAGCACCCGTTCGCCGACGCCGTTCGCCGCTACATACGGGCTCGCCGCGAGCCGCTCGACTTGTTCA
>JAHEOA010000173.1 GCA_018609825.1 Candidatus Bipolaricaulota bacterium
AGGCCCTGAGCTCGGCCGACTTCGCGCATCCGCTCTCGCCTCGGGAGTCGACCCCGCTCGACGTCGGGGTCGTCGGCGCCGGCCCGGCGGGCCTGGCCTGCGCGGCGGAGCTGGCCAAGCTCGGCCACGACGCCACGATCTACGAGCGGCGCGAGACGCCCGGCGGCCTCGTGCCGACGGCCATCGCCCCCTATAAACAACAGATCGACCCGTTGCCACAAGAGACCGAACTGATCCAGCGGCTGGGCGCCACCGTCCGTTGGGGGGTGTCGGTCGGCGACGACGTGCCGCTGTCGGAGCTGGAGCATGCCCATGACGCGCTCTTCCTCGGCGCGGGCCTCGCCGGGGACGTGGAGCCGCCCCTGGAGGGCTCCCACATGGAGGGCGTCTGGCGCTCGCTCGAGTTCATCGAGGAGTTGAAGCTAGGCACGCCGCCCGAGATCGGCGACGACGTTGTGATCCTTGGCGGCGGCAACACCGCCATCGACGTCGCCCGCGAAGCGATCCGCATGGGAGCGCGTAACGTGACGGTGCTGTATCGGCGCACGGTCAACGAGATGCCCGCGTTCCGGCATGAGGTCGAGGCCGCGCGCCGCGAGGGCGTCCACTTCCAGTGGCTCGTCGCCCCCGAGCGGGTCGTCGGCGACCTGCGCGTTGAGGGCGTCGAATGCGTCTACACGCGGCTCGAGTCCAGCCCCGGTGGCGGGCGGCCCAAGCCCGTCAAGGTGGATGGGACCGACTTCACGGTTCCCGCCGACACCGTCGTGTTGGCGCTCGGCCAGCGCAAGCGGACCGACCTTTTCAACCAGATCAAGGGACTCGAACTGACCAACGATCTCGTGGCTGTCGATGCAGAGTTCCGCACGAGCAACCCGCGGGTCTTCGCCGGGGGCGACTGCACCAACGGCGGCGCAACGGTCGTGGAAGCCATCGCCCACGGGGTGACGGCCGCTCGGGCGATCGACGAGCAGATTGAGCCGACCGGCGCCGAAGGAGTGGATACCGATGCTTGAGATTCGTTGGCACGGACGCGGCGGTCAGGGCGCGATCACGGTATCGAAGATCCTGGCGATGGGGGCGCTGCACTGTGGCAGATTCGCGCAGGCGTTCCCCGAATACGGCCCGGAGCGCGGCGGCGCGCCCGTGAAGGCGTTCAACCGGCTGGATGACGACCAGATCGTGGTGCACTCCGGCGTCTACGAGCCCGACATCGCCGTCGTCATCGACGAGACGCTGCTCGACGCCGAGGACGTCACGGGCGGGCTCAAGCCGAACGGGAAACTGATCCTCAACACGACCAAGCCCCCGAGCGAGATCCGCGATTTGACCCAGTTCCAGGGGGAGATCATCACGCTCGACGCGGAAACGATAGCTGAAGCGACGGGCTGCGGCTTCGCCAACGTGCCGACGCTCGGCGCCGTGGCGGGCCAGATCGAGATCCTGACGGGTGAGGCCATGGAGGGCGCGCTGCGCCAGTTCCTCGGGGCCAAACTCGGCGATGAGGTCATCGACAAGAACCTCGACGCCCTCCGCCAGGGCGCCGAGCGGATCGAGACGCTCCCCGCCGACGAGCGCCCGTCTGTGGCGGTCGACGTCGCGGAGGACGGCGCGGAGGCGGACGAGTTGCCGCCGTACCAGGAACTGTTGCCCGGGGCGGTCGTGACCGAAGCCAACCGCGAGCGCCGCGAGACGGGCGGTTGGCGCAATGACAAACCCGTCTTCGACGAGGCGACTTGCGTCAACTGTCTCTTGTGTTGGGTCCACTGTCCCGAGCCCGCCATCATCACCGAGGGTCGGCTCATGAGCGGGTTTGACCTGAGATTCTGCAAGGGTTGCGGGATCTGTGAGGCGGTCTGTCCGTCCGGCGCGATCTCCATGATTCCGGAAGGGAGTGCGACCTCATGAGCGTCGCGATCGATCTCAAGCGAGCCGAACTGCTGACGGGCGCCCAGGGCGTCGCCAACGCGATGCGCCAGATCGAGCCCGACGTCGTTCCCGTCTATCCCATCACGCCCCAGACGCCCATCATCGAGACGTTCAGCCAGATGGTGGCCGACGGCCTGAGCGACACCGAGATCATCAACGTTGAATCCGAACACTCCGCGATGAGCGCGGCGGTGGGCGCATCGACCGCCGGCGCACGCGTGATGACCGCGACGGCCTCCCAAGGGCTTGCCCTGATGATCGAGGTCGTCTACATCGCCGCGTCAATGCGCTGCCCTATCGTCATGCCCATCGGCAACCGGGCGCTGTCGGGGCCGATCAACATCCACGCCGACCACTCTGACGCCATGCTCGCCCGGGACTCGGGCGTGCTCCAGGTGTTCGCGGAGAACGTCCAAGAGGCCTACGACTACACCCTGATGGCGACCCGACTGGCCGAGAACGAGCACATCCTGCTGCCCGTCTTCGTCAACCTCGATGGCTTCACGCTGACGCACTCGGCTGAAGCCGCCAGTCTCCTGGACGACGAGACCGCCAAGGCCTTCGTCGGCCATTATCGTCCCCAGTATCCGCTGCTGGATGTCAAGCATCCGTCGTCGCAGGGCCCGTTCGACATGCCGGACTACTACTACGAGCACAAGCTCCAGCAGGACATCGCCATCCGCCAGGGCCTTGACGTCTTCCTCGACGTCCAGGAGGCCTACGAGGACGCCACCGGACGGTCGTATCGCGGCTACTACGAGGGCTATGGCCTGGAGGACGCCGACTACGTCCTCGTGGCGCTCGGCTCCACGGCCGGCACCGCCAAGCCCGTCGTCGATCGACTGAGGGAACGCGGCCAGAAGGTCGGGCTGTTGAAGCCGTGGCTGTTCCGCCCGTTCCCGCAGAAGGCGATCGTCGAGGCGCTGAGTGGGGCCAAGGCGGTGGCGGTCCTCGATCGCGCGCTCTCGTTCGGAAGTTCGGGCCCGCTCTACGCGGAGATCACGGCCGCTCTGGCGGCCCAGGGCGGCGAGATGCCGGCCCTGCACAACTTCAACTACGGCCTGGGCGGCCGCGACGTGACGCCGCAGCAGCTGGAGTCGGCCCTGCGGTCGATTCAAGATCCTGACCTGCCGCGCACCATGCACTATCTGGGAGTGAGACAGCGATGAAGACGCTCAAAACGCTGAACCGAAACGAGGAACGGGAGAAGCGATTCCAGGGCGGCCACTCGCTCTGCGCCGGCTGTGGCATTCCGCCCGTCGTCCGGACCGTTCTGAACGCCATCGACGAGCCCGTGGCCGTGATCAACGCCACGGGCTGTTTGGAGGTCGCCACGACCCGCTATCCAACCAGCGCCTGGAACGTGCCCTGGCTGCACGTGGCGTTCGAGAACGCCGGCGCCGCCGCCAGTGGCGTCGAGACCGCCTACCGGGTCTTGAAGCGCAAGGGCCAAACGGATGTGCCCGAGGAGATGCGCTTCGTCGCCTTCGGAGGCGACGGCGGGACGTATGACATCGGCCTGCAATCGCTGTCGGGCGCGCTGGAGCGCGGGCATCGGTTCACCTACATCTGCTACGACAACGAGGCCTACATGAACACGGGGAACCAGCGCAGCGGCGCCACGCCCCCCTTCGCCAACACGACGACCAGTCCCGTGGGTGACGAGAGCCTCGGCAAACTCCAGCGGCGCAAGGACCTCACCGACATCGCCATCGCCCACCACGTCCCCTATGTGGCGCAAGCGTCGCTGTCGCACTGGCAGGATCTCGTCCGAAAGGTCGAGCAGGCCATGCGCGTCGACGGGCCGAGCTTTCTGAACGTCCTGGCGCCCTGCCAGCGCGGCTGGGGCTTCGACCCGAGCCAGACCCCGGAGATCGCCCGCCTGGCCGTGGAGACCCGCTTTTGGCCACTCTACGAGGTGATCGACGGGGAGTTTTGGCTCAACTACGCCCCGGAGGACCCTGAACCGATTGAGGCCTGGCTCAAGCCGCAGAAGCGCTTTAAGCACCTCTTTGAGGAGGGGAACCGCCAGCACGTCAAGGCCTTCCAACGACAGGTCGACGAGGACTGGGAGCGCATCGTCGCCAAGTGCGGGGACCGATACCTGGAAGTGTAGCCGGCAACGCTCGGTCTCCCGAGCGGAGACCGACGCGAGTGAGGAGGTTCGTATGATCGAAATCCGATGTCACGGACGGGGCGGCCAGGGCGCGGTCATCGCCTCCAAGGCGCTCGCCTCGGCCGCGTTCCACGAGGGGCGGTCGGTCCAGTCGTTTCCCGCGTTCGGCGTGGAGCGGCGCGGCGCGCCGGTGATGGCGTTCACCCGGATCGACGACAAGCCGATCCGCGTGCGCTCGCAGATCTATCAGCCCGATCACCTGATCGTCCTGGACGCCACCCTCATCGAAACCGTCGACGTCACCACGGGCCTGAAGCGCGAGGGGCTGATCGTGCTCAACAGCGAGCGGCCTCCGGCGGACTTCGGCCGTCTGGGACGCTTCCGGGTCGCCACCGTCGATGCCGCTCATGTTGCCGTCGAGCACGGCCTGGGCACGCGCCAACAGCCGATCGTCAACACGGCGATCCTGGGGGCATACGCCCAAGCGAGCGGCGCCGTCGGGCTGGACGCGATCCTGACGGCCATTGCGGAGGCGGTGCCGTCCGGCACGGAGGCCAACCAGGCGGCCGCGCGCGAGGCTTATCAGTCCGTTCGTGGGCCAGAGCTCGTAGAAACGCCATTGGAGACGGGGAGTCCATCATGAGCGACGCAACCCAACCGAATGGCATGCCGTTGATGCCCATGACCACGGGCAACACCCGAGGGACCAAGACCGGTTCCTGGCGCTTCCTGCGACCCATCTACAGCGACGCCACGGCGGCCTGCCGCGAGGGATGCCCCAACGTTAACGACGTTCAATCAGCGATGCGACTGTTGGCGGACGGCGATCTCGAACGCGCGTGGGAATCCCTTATCTGGGAGAATCCGTTCCCGGCGATCACGGGCCGCGTCTGCCATCATCCCTGCGAGGACGCCTGCAACCGCGCCAAGTTCGACGACGCGCTCGGGATCCACTCCGTCGAGCGCTTCCTCGGCGATCATGCGCTGCGCGAGGCCAAGCGCGTGCCCAAGCTGCGCGAGTTCCAGTCCACCTCCATTGCTGTGATCGGGGCCGGTCCCGCGGGATTGGCCTGTGCCTATCACCTGGCGCGGCTCGGCCACGGCGTGACGATCTATGAGGCGGACGGGGAACCCGGCGGCGTGCTGCGCTACGGCATTCCCAACTATCGCCTCCCGAAGGACATCCTCGAGGGCGAGATCGAGCGCGTGCTGGATTTGGGCGTTCGTCTCGTCACGGACACTCGATTGGGCGAGGATCTCCAATGGGACGAACTGACCGACTTCGACGCGACGTTTATCGCCACCGGCCTGGAGCAAAGCCGGCCGCTCGACGTGCCCGGTGACGGTCTCGAGGGCGTCCACGATGGCCTCGAGTTTCTGCGGACGCTCAACACGGGCGGCACGATCGACGTCGGCGAGCGCGTGGCCGTGGTCGGCGGCGGCAACACGGCCATGGACGTGGCCCGCTCCGCGCGACGACTTGGTGCCGAGGTCGACGTCTTCTATCGCCGGTCTCAGGACGAGATGCCGGCGATTGCCGACGAGATCGAGGAGGCCGCCGAAGAAGGGGTCGAGATCCACACGCTGCTGAGTCCCGTGGCCATCCACGGCGACGATCGGGTCGCGTCGATCGAACTCGTCCGCATGCGGCTCGGCGAGCCCGACGAGAGCGGCCGTCGCCGCCCCATCCCCATCGAGGGCGACACGCTGACCCGCCCGATCGACAGCGTCATTACCGCCATCGGCGAGCAGCCGGATTTCTCATTCATGCCCGAGACCCTCGAGACGACTCCGAACGTGATCACGGTCGACGACGTGGGTCGGACGCGCGATCCGAGTGTCTGGGCCGGCGGCGACGTGGTGGAGCAACCCCACACCGTCGTCGACGCGCTCGCCAGCGGCAAGCGCGCCGCCATGGCGATCGACCGGATGGTCGACGGCGTCGACCCGAGCACCATCCGCGAGGACGCCCGTCTCGGGCGTGCGGACGGCCTCTCGATGCGTCGCTACGTTCAAGGTCATGCCTCGGGCCTCGACCCGGAACGGGTCGTGGAGTACGACGAGGTCAACCCGCACTACTTCCCGCACCGGGAACGGACGCCGACCACGAAACGGAACGGGTCGCACGACATGGCCGACGACTTTGAGGAGGTCGAGCTCGGCTTCATCGACTCGTTCGCCCAGCGCGAGGCCGATCGTTGCTTCAACTGCGGCACGTGCACCGAATGCGACAACTGTTTCGTGTTCTGCCCCGACTTCGCGGTGCTGCGCACCGACGACCCGGCACGGCCGTATCGCATCGACACTGACTACTGCAAGGGCTGCGGGATCTGTGCGCACGAGTGCCCGCGTGGGGCGATCCGACTTGAACTGGAAGAGAAGGCGGTGTCGCAAGCATGAAGCGCGTGATGATGGGCAACCATGCCGCCTCGATCGGCGCCCAGCTGGCGCACGTCGACGTGATCGCGGCGTACCCCATTACGCCGCAGACGGGCATCGTCGAGGAGCTCGCTGAGCTCTGTGCCCACGGCGACCTCGATGCGGAGTTCGTCAAGGTCGAGTCGGAGCACTCGGCGATGGCCAGTTGCATCGGCGCCTCTGCGGGTGGATCGCGAGCGTTCACCGCGACCTCGTCGCAGGGCTTGGCGCTCATGCACGAGGTGCTCCACTGGGCCGCTGGGGCGCGGCTCCCGATCGTCATGGCCGAGGTCAATCGCGCCATGGCGCCGGCCTGGTCGATCTGGAGCGAGCAGACGGACAGCCTCGCCCAGCGCGACACGGGCTGGTTGCAGCTCTACTGCGAGTCCAACCAGGAAGTGCTGGACACGACCATTCAGGCCTTCAAGATCGCCGAGCGCGTCAAGCTGCCGACGATGATCGTCTTGGACGCCTTCTTCCTCTCGCACACTTCCGAGGCCGTTGAGGTCCCCGAGCAAGCCGACGTCGACGCCTTCCTGCCGCCATACGATCCTGCCGTTCGCATGAACGTGGACGATCCGCACGCGTTTGGGTCGCTCGTCACGCCCGACGCCTACTACGAGTTTCGGCATAAGATCCAGCAGGGCTTCGACGAGGCCAAGGGCGCCATCGACGAGGTCGGCCACGAGTACGGGGAGCTCTTTGGGCGTTTCTACGGGCAGGTCGAGGCGTATCGCACCGACGACGCCGACGTCGTCCTCGCCACGGCCTCGACGATCACCAGCACGGCCCGCGACGTCGTCGACGAGCGCCGCGCACACGGCGAAAAGGTCGGTCTCTTCAAGATCCGCGCGTTCCGGCCGTTCCCCTTCGAAGCCGTCCGAGCGGCACTGCTCGGCGTCCCCAAGGTGGCCGTGGTCGATCGCAACCTGTCGTTCGGCCACCACGGCATCTTCCATGCCGAGCTGAAGAGCGCGCTCTACGGCCAGCCGGACGCGCCGACGGTCTTCGGCTGCGTGGCCGGCCTGGGCGGGCGTGACATCACGCCGGACACCATCCATCAAATCGTGGACATCGCCCAGACGAGCGACGAGCCGACGGAGGAACCCTATTGGATCGGCCTCAAGCAGGCCGAAGCCGTTGCCACGAACGGGAGGTCGCGATGACGCCGACGGAAACGACCGCCAACGGACGGACGACGAACTTCCAAATCCCCGAGCGCGAACACATGCATCCGGGCCACCTGGCGTGTCCGGGCTGCGGGGCCAGCCTCGCGATGCGGCTGGCGCTGAAGGCGCTCGGCGAGCGGACCATGGTCGTGGTGCCCGCCTGTTGCTGGTCCATTATCGCCGGGCCGTATCCGACGTCGGCTGTGGACGTGCCGCTGTTCCACACGGCGTTCGAGACGGCCGCGGCCACGGCGTCGGGGCTCCGTGCCTCGCTGGCGACCCAGGGCCAGGATGATGTGACCGTGATGGCCTGGGCCGGCGACGGCGGCACGTTCGACATTGGCCTGCAGGCGCTCTCGGGCGCGGCCGAACGGAATGAAGATATTCTCTACGTCTGCTACGACAACGAGGCCTACATGAACACCGGCATCCAGCGCAGCGGCGCGACCCCCGAGGGTGCCTGGACGACGACGACGCCCGCGGGCGGGCTGAAGACGCGCCCCAAGAAGGACATCGTTCGTATCCTGGCGGCCCACGGCATTCCCTATATCGCCACCGCCAGCGTCGCCTATCCTGACGATCTCATCGACAAATTCCAGAAGGCCCAAAAGATCCAGGGCACCAAGTTCATCCACCTGTTCTCGCCGTGCCCCCCGGGTTGGAAGATCGACTCTGAGGAATCCATTGAGGTCGCGCGCTTGGCCGTGGACACGAAGGTGTTTCCGCTCTACGAGATCGCCGACGGCGAGCGCGTGGCGATCAACGTGGAGCCCAAGGGGCTGCCCGTGGGGGCGTACTTCCGTGCCCAGGGCCGCTTCCGCGATCTCGGCGACGAGGCCCTCGAGCACATTCAGGCCGACGTGGACAAGCGCTGGGCCCGGCTGAGCCGAGAGGCGGGCCGGGCGGACTGATCGACGGATCAATCGAGCGACAGGCCATACGCGCCGGACGGCGTCGCGAACTCTGTAAGCTGGCATGAGGACGAGCCGGCGCCCAGGACCTCCGGGCGCCGGCTCGCAGTATCCAAAGGAGGGTTGCGGACGGGAGATCGGGGATGCCCGTCAGCGCGCTAGGCGTAGAGGCCGCGTGCGCGTGCCGCCTCCGCGACGCGATCCACGGCGACGACGTAGGCCGCCGTGCGCATGTTGATCTTGTCGTTCTGGTGCGTCTGCCAGACCTGTTGGAAGGCGTGGTCCATGTGCTCTTTCAGCTTGGCGTCGACCTCCTCGGCGCTCCAAAAGTAGAACGCCCGGTCCTGGACCCATTCGAAGTAGCTGACCGTCACGCCGCCGGCGTTGGCCAGAATGTCGGGAACGACGGCGACGCCGTTGTCGTAGAGGATCTCGTCGGCCTCCAGCGTCGTCGGGCCGTTGGCCAGCTCGATCACAGCCTTGGCCTTGACGTTGCCCGCGTTGTCGCGTTGGAGGACGTTCTCCAAGGCCGCCGGGGCGAGCACGTCGCACTCCAGCTCGAGCAGCTCCTCGTTGGAGATGGCGTCGGCCCCCGGGAAGTCTCGAACCGAGCCGGTCTGGTCCTTGTGCTTTTGGACTTGCGGAACGTCGAGGCCGTCCGCGTTGTAGATGCCGCCGCTGGAGTCGCTGACCGCCATCACCTTGGCGCCGAGCTCGTAAAAGTTGTTGGCAAAGACCGTGCCGGCGTTGCCGAAGCCGTTGACGGCCACGTTGGCGTCGGAGGGCTCAAGGCCGAGCTCCTTCAGCAACTGCAGCGCCACGAAGTAGCCGCCGCGGCCCGTGGCGGTGCTGCGGCCCTTGGATCCGCCCAAAATGAGCGGCTTGCCCGTGATCGAGCCGGGCATGAACTGGGCGTTATTGTGCATGCTGAGCGTGTCGACGATCCAGGCCATCTCGCGCTCGCCCGTGTAGACGTCGGGGGCCGGGATGTCGACATCCGGTCCCAGGATCGGGGCGATCTCGGCGGCAAAGCGGCGCGTCATCCGCTCCAGCTCGTCAACGCTCATCCCCTTGGGGTTGCAGCGGACGCCGCCCTTGGCGCCGCCGAACGGCACGTGCATCACCGCACACTTCCAGGCCATCAGCACCGCCAGCGCCTCGACCTCCTCGACCGTGACGTCGGGGTGATAGCGGATGCCGCCCTTGGTGGGGCCGAGCACCTGATGGTGCTGCACGCGATAGGCTTCGATATGCTGCGTGTCGCCGTCGTCCATGCGCACCGGGAAGTTGACGATCAGCTTGCGCTTGGGATAGCGCAACAGCTCGCGCAGCGAGTCCTCGAGCTGAATGTGGTCCGCCGCCTTGTCGAAGAAGTGGCGGGCGGTCTCCAGCATGCTGATCTCCGTCTGTCGCCGCAGATCCGGCATGTCGTTCCTCCTTTGATGGGTACGAGTCTCGTGGGCAACGGTTCGTGAGTGCTCGGGCGTCTCGTCCTGTCCGGCGGCCATTCTATCAGCCCGTGTCGGCAAGGGAATGATCAATATCAGGGCAAGAACTGAGATCCGACAGGATTCCCAGCAATGATCCGCGTCATAGCCGTCCTTGGGGTAAAGCAGGTACGCTGAATTGGCAAGAGGAGGGCACTCATGGGGTCGAGGACCAAGATTGCCAAGCGACTGATGTCCGGCAACGCCGCGATCGCGCGCGGCGTCTGGGAGGGCGGCGTCCACGTGGCCACGGCCTATCCCGGAACGCCGAGCACGGAGATCCTGGAGGAGCTGGCGCACTACGAGGACGTCGACTGCGAGTGGTCTGCCAACGAGAAGGTCGCGCTGGAGGTCGCCGTGGGCGCGTCGGTGGCCGGTGGACGAGCGTTGGCGGCCATGAAGCACGTCGGCGTCAACGTCGCAGCCGATCCGCTCTTCTCGGCTTCTTACATGGGCGTCAACGGCGGACTGGTGGTCGTCTCCGCCGACGATCCGGGCATGCACTCCTCGCAGAACGAACAGGACAATCGGCTGGTGGCACGCGCGGCGCGGCTCGCGCTGTTGGAGCCCTCGACGCCCCAAGAGGCCAAGGACTACGCCCAACGAGCGTTTGAGCTGTCGGAGCGCTTCGACACGCCTGTGATGCTGCGCACCACGACGCGCATCTCCCACGGCACGGGATCCGTCGAGCTGGGCGAGCGCCCATCCGTTCAGCGCAAGCCATATCGGAAACAGCCCCAAAAATACGTCGTGCTGCCGGCCCACGGTCGCGTGCGCCACAACTGGATCGAGGCCGAGCGGATTCCGGAATTGGAGGCCGAGGCCGAGCGCTGGATCGAGATGTTTGAGGGGGCCGACGATCTGGCGATCGTCACCGCCGGGTCGGCGTTTCCCTATGCCCGCGAGGCGTTTCCGGACGCGTCGATCCTGAAACTCGGGCTGACCCACCCGTTGCCTCGGCAAGCCATCCGCGAGTTCTGTGACGGCAAGTCGACGGTCTTTGTGGTCGATGAGCTGGAGCCGTTCATGGAGGAGCAGGTCCGCGCGTTCGGCATTGACGTCATCGGCAAGGACGCGCTGCCGCGCACGGGCGAGCTCTCCGTGGATGCGCTTCGAGCGGCCCTGAACGGATCTGAGGATCGACCGACACGGGTCAGTCTTCCGACGCTGCCGCCGCGGCCGCCGGCGCTCTGTCCCGGCTGCGGCCATCGCGGCGTCTTCACCGTCCTGGGTGAACTGGGCGCGACCGTGACGGGCGACATCGGCTGCTACACGCTCGGCGCGCTGCCGCCGTTGGGCGCGATGGACACCTGCATGAACATGGGCGCCTCGATCGGCATGGCCCACGGCATGGCCAAAGTCATGACCGACGACGAGCGCGAGGCGCTCGTGGCCGTCATCGGCGACTCGACGTTCTATCACTCCGGCATCACGGGACTCGTGGACATTATCTACAACGGCGGCGCAGGGACCGTCGTCGTCATGGACAACCACACGACGGCGATGACGGGCCACCAGGGCCATCCGGGCATGGGCAAGGATATCCATGGCCGACCCGCGCGCGTCGTCGATGTGGAAGGGCTCTGTAAGGGGCTCGGGGTCGACCACGTCGTCCGCGTCGATCCCTACGACCTCGATGCCGCTCGAGATGCGCTGACCGACGCACTCGGCCGGGACGAGCTATCCGTCATCATCGCCGACGCGCCGTGCGTGCTCATGGAGCGGACGCGCTTCGACGAGCCGCTCCAGATCAATCGTCAACAGTGCACCGACTGTCACGCCTGCACAACCGTGGGTTGTCCTGGGATCGGCATTGCCGATGACGGGACGCTGCAGATCGACGGGCTGCTCTGCATCGCCTGCACGCACTGCCAGCAGGTCTGCGCCGACTGCAACGCGGGCGCCGACATTCCGCGCGTCCTCGAGCTCGTCGACGAGGGTCGAGAGGCCGAAGCCTTCGAGACGATCCTCGACGTCAACCCGTTCCCGGCGGTCTCGGGCCGCGTCTGTCCGCACCCCTGCGAGCACGAGACGAACGCGCTCGGCTGGCCGCAGGGATCGAAGCGAGCGCAGCGCTTCCCCGATCTGGTCCGCGAGTTTCCACTCGACGAGGAGGGTCAACGGCTCTCGGTTCAGGCCGTGGAGCGCCACCTGGGCGACTTCGGCTTAGCGAACTACACGGGCGCTGAGTTTGCGCCCCCAGCGGATCGTCCCGAGCGCGTGGCGATCGTCGGCTCCGGACCGGCCGGATTGTCGGCGGCTTGGCACCTCCGGCGGGCGGGGGTCGGCGTGACGGTCTTGGAATCCTCGGACGAGCCCGGCGGCATGATGCGGGTCGGCATTCCGGATTTTCGATTGGACAAGGAGATTCTCGATAGTGAGGTCGATCGGTTGCGGGCCATCGGCGTCGACATCCAGTGCGGGATTCGGATCGGACGCGATCGGACGTTGGATGATCTGAAGGCCGAATACGACGCCGTGGTGCTCGGGGTCGGCGTCGATCAGCCGCGCGAGATCGAGCTGGCCGGCATGATCGAGGCCGCCAGCGGCGTGTGGGACGGGCTCGATCTGCTCAAGCGTTTCAACGGCGGCGAGGAGCTGGAACTTGGCCAGAGCGTGATCGTGGTCGGCGGCGGCAACACGGCGATCGATTGTGCGCGGGCGGCGCGACGACTCGGTGCCGACGTGACCGTCTGCTACCGGCGGACGGAGGCCGACATGCCCGCGATTCCCGACGAGGTCGACGAGGCCCGTGCGGAGGGCGTGGCGTTCGCGTTCCTCGTGGCGCCGAAGCGCCTGCGGACCGTGGATGGACAAGTAACCGGGCTTCAGCTGCAACGGATGCGGCTGGGCGAGGCCGACGACGATGGCCGCCGACGTCCCGAGCCGCTCGCGGGCGAGACGACGGACGCGAACGCCGACACCGTGGTTCTGGCCATCGGTGAGCAGCCGGATCTGTCGGTGTTGTCCCACCGGGCCCTGACCGACGGGGATCGAATCTCGATCGACTTCACGGGCGCGACGCCCGAGCAGAACGTCTTTGCTTGTGGCGACGCGGCGTTCGGCCATGGGACCGTCACGCAGGGCATTGCGACCGGCCGCCGGGTCGCCGACAGCGTCGTCCGCTTCCTCAACGATCGGAGGTCGTCGTGACCCCTACGGAAACCCTGGACATTGCGCTTGCGGGGGTCGGCGGACAAGGCTCGATGCTGGCCGGGCGGATCGTCGCTCGAGCCGCTGAGAACGACGGTCGCGAGGTGGCGACGTCCGAAGTGCACGGCATGTCGCAGCGCGGAGGTTCGGTCTTCAGCACCGTCCGCTATGGCAACAGGGTTCTGTCGCCCATGATCCCCAAAGCCGAGGCTGAGGTCCTGTTGGCCTTCGAGCGGCTGGAGGCCCTACGCTATCTGGCGTATCTGGCGGAGGGGGGCCTCGTCGTCGTCAACGACCAGCGGGTGGCGCCGCCGCTGGAGTCGCTGAAGGCCGCCCGCTATCCCGACAACGTTGCCGGGATCCTGCGCCACCACACCGACCGCGTCCTGATGGTGCCCGGCCACGATCGAGCGCTTCGGCTGGGCAACCCGAAGCTGGCCAACACGGTCACGCTCGGCGCGCTGGCCCCCCAGCTCGATCTGAGCGTCGAGGCCTGGCGCCAAGCGCTGCGCGAGCTGGTTCCGTCGAAGACGGTCGAGCAGAACTTGGCCGCGTTCGAGGCCGGGCTTGCTTGGGCCGAGGCTGCGGACTCGGTCCGTACGTCGTGAGCGACCCTGGGCCCATGAAATGCGTCGCGATCGGCGCCGTCCGTTCGCTCTATCGAAGCCGCGACGAGGCGCCTCGCCAAGGGGCATGGGCAGATGATGTCACCAGCGCTATCGAAATCGAAGAGCGTTTTCTGCCGGCGCTGGTCGGACTCGAACGATACTCACACATCTGGGTGCTCTTTTGGGCGGACCGGGCAGACCGTGATGTCATCACCAGCGATCGCCATCGCCAGTGGGGCGAACAGCGTGGCATCTTCGCCTCGCGATCGCCGGCTCGTCCGAATCCCATCGGCCTGACCGTCTGTGAGCTGATCTCGGTCGAGGATCGAAGGGTTACCGTGCGCGGCCTGGAAGCACTCGACGGCACGCCGATCGTCGACATCAAGCCGTTTGTTCCCGCCCTTGACTGTCCCACCAACCCGGCATTTGGCAGTTAGTCATTGGGTATGGTATGGATGGGCCATGGCCAAGTCAGCACAGCCCCAGCAGCCCCAGTCCGGCCCGAGCAACCTGCGACTGATCAGCGCGCTCGTCCTGGCCGTGCTGATCGTCGTGTTTACGCTCCAGAACACCGAGTCCACCACCGTCACGCTCTTCGCCTGGTCGATCACGACCTCTCGGGCGCTCATGCTGTTCGTCGTGCTCGCGGTCGGGGTCGCGCTCGGCTGGCTGCTGCGCAGCCTCCGAGGCCGACGCACCCGCAAGTAGGGCCGCTTGTTCGGCGCTGGCGCTATGAACCTTGATAGTCGTCATAGGCATCTGATTCGCATCGCCCTATCATTGCCCCAACCACTGTCCATCAAGAACCGAGGCGATTGCGATGACGATGGAGCAGGAGGCATTGGAGTACCATCAGTACCCCATTCCGGGGAAACTGGAGGTCAACCCGACGAAGCCCTGCCTCACGCAACGAGATCTGTCCTTGGCCTACACGCCCGGCGTGGCCGCGCCCTGCCGCGAGATCGAAGCCGATCCTCTGAAGGCATTCCAGTACACCGCCCGCGGCAATCTCATTGGCGTCGTCACCAACGGCAGTGCCGTGTTGGGACTCGGCGACATCGGCGCGCTCGCCAGCAAGCCGGTCATGGAAGGCAAGTCGCTCTTGTTCAAGAGCTTCTCCGACATCGACGCCATCGACGTGGAACTCGACACCCGCGACCCCGAAGCGATCATCAACGCGGTCAAGCTGATGGAGCCATCGTTTGGCGGCATCAACCTGGAGGACATTAAGGCCCCGGAGTGCTTCGAGGTCGAAGAACGCCTCAAGGCCGAGATGGATATACCCGTCTTCCACGACGATCAGCACGGCACGGCGATCATCTCCGGCGCGGCACTGCTCAATGCGCTCGAACTCGTCGATAAACGGATCGAGGACGTCAAGATCGTCGCCAGCGGCGCGGGGGCCAGCGCCATCGCCACGATGCGCTTCTACGTCGAGTTGGGCGCGAAGCGCGAGAACATCGTCCTGTGCGACAGCAAGGGCCCGATCACGCCCGAGCGCGACGATCTCTCCGAGTACAAGCGCGAGTTCGCCAATGACACCGATGCGACCCGTCTTGGAGACGCGTTGGCTGACGCGGACGTCTTCGTCGGTCTCTCCGTGGGCGGACTAGTGACCCAGGACATGGTCCGGCGCATGGCGGATAAGCCGATCGTCTTTGCCATGGCCAACCCCGATCCCGAGATCAGCTACGAGGACGCGCGCGAGGCCCGACCGGACGCCATCGTCGCCACGGGTCGCTCCGACTACCCCAACCAAGTCAACAACGTCCTCGGGTTCCCGTTCATCTTCCGCGGCGCGCTCGACGTGCGCTCGCGGGCCATCAACGAACAGATGAAGGTCGCGGCGGCCCAGTCGCTGGCCGACCTCGCGAAAGAGGACGTCCCCGACGCCGTGGTCAAGGCCTACGGGTTGGAAGGCTTGACGTTCGGGCCGGACTATCTGATTCCGAAGCCGCTCGATCCGCGGGTCCTGCTCTGGGAGGCGCCCGCGGTGGCCCGCGCGGCCATCGCGACGGGGGTGGCGCGCGTCGACTTGGACATTGACCACTACGTCGAACAGTTGGAGGCCCGTCTCGGGAAATCTCGCGAGCTGATGCGGGTGGTCTTCAACAAGGCCCGCTCCCAACCCAAGCGGATCGCGCTCGCCGAGGGCGAGCATCCCAAGATGATCCGGGCGGCTCATCAACTGGCTGATGAGGGGATGGCCAAGCCGGTGCTGCTCGGCCGGGCCGATCGGATCCGCCATATCGCGGACGAGATCCACATCGATCTCTCGGGCATCGAACTCGTCGACCCTCGGACGTCGGTCGATCACGAGCGCTACGCCGAGCGACTGTTCCAGATTCGCCACCGCAAGGGCGTGACGCTGACCGAAGCGCGCAATCTGCTCGCCAACCCGAACTACTTCGGCTCGGTCATGCTCGAGCTCGACGAGGTCGACGGGCTCATTTCCGGGCTCAGCTTCCACTATCCCGAGGTCTTGCGGCCCCCGCTCCAGGTCGTCGGCACGGCGGCCAAGACCCACATCGCCGCCGGCGTCTATCTCGTGACCACCCGCGATCGCGCGCTGCTGTTTGCCGACACCACGGTCAACATCGAGCCGGACGCAGAGACTTTGGCCGAAATCGGCATCCTCACGGCCGAATTGGCTCAGGAATTCGACATCGAGCCGCGGATCGCCATGCTCAGCTTCTCCGACTTCGGCAGCACGCGCCACCCGCGCGCGCAGATGGTCAGTCAGGCCGCCGACCTCGTCCGACAGCACGCGCCGAACCTGGTCGTCGAGGGGGAGCTGATGGCGGACACGGCGCTTCTGGCCGAGAGCCTCAACCAGACGTATCCGTT
This sequence comes from Candidatus Bipolaricaulota bacterium, assembly GCA_018609825.1. Next base: position 16,636 of record JAHEOA010000173.1, read on the forward strand.
CAACAAGCTGCGCACCGAGGCCAACGTGCTCATCTTCCCCTCGCTGGAGGCGGGCAACATCGCCTACAAGCTGATGCAGCAGATCGCCGAGGCGGAGATCGTCGGGCCGATGCTGGTCGGCATGCGCAAGCCGGTCCACATCCTGCAACGGGGTGACGAGGTCAAGGACATTGTCAACTTGGCAGCGCTGGCGGCCGTACAGGCCCAGCAACGGGAGAATCGCTCCAACCAACGGGAGCCGGTCACATCCTAGCCGATCGGGGGAAGGATGCGGTGTGCGCGAGGCGACTAGGCTGAGGCCATGAAGATTGCCATCAGCGGCAAGGGCGGCGTCGGCAAGACGACGCTGACCGCCCTTCTCGCCCAAGAAGCGGCGTCGCAGGGCCTGCATGTCTTCGCCATCGACGCCGATCCCAACCCCAATCTGGGCATGGCGTTGGCCGTGGAGCAGGAGCCGCCGCCATTGGTCGGCATGAAGGACGTCATCGAGGAGCGCCTCGGGGCGCTCGAGGGATTCTTCCGCCTCAATCCCCGCGTCGACGACCTCCCGGAACGGTTCTCCACGGACCAGCACGGGATTCGGCTGCTCGTCATGGGCGGGATTCGCCAAGGCGGCACGGGCTGTGCCTGTCCCGAGAACACGTTCCTGCGCAGCCTGCTCCAGCACCTCGTCCTGGCGCGGGACGAGTGGGTCTTCGTCGACCTGGAGGCCGGCTTGGAGCACCTGGGGCGAGCGACGGCCCAGGGCGTCGACGCGCTGTTGGTCGTGGTCGAACCCGACCGCCGCAGCATCGAAACGGCCCTGCGGATTGTCGGTCTCGCCGACGAAATCGGGCTCGGTCGCGTCTACGCCGTCGGCAACAAGGTCCGGGACCCTGAGGACAAGGCGTTTATGGCCGATCAGCTTGGGGAGGTGGAGACGCTGGCGCACCTGCCCGACAGCCCTGGGGCGCGCCAAGCGGCCCGTCACGGGAAGTCGATCAAGGATCCCGACCTGGCCCATCAAGCTCGCTCCATTCTTCAATTCCTGCAGGCCTGATCCGACGCGTCCTCGAACCGTCAGCTCCGTTTGTGCAGTCCCACTATGACCTCAGTCATGCACAAAACTGTGCAACATCATACGGATAACGTCAGACGTTATCTACAATAGGGCTACGCTTATGCGTGTTCGTTCGGCTTCTCAGGGCTGAATGACCCGACGAAACAAAGCGACGAGAGGTGGGGTCCATCGCTTGCACCAACCGAACGTTGAGTCGATCCGGAGGTCTGTTTAGGATAAAGACGTCTTGATCTGATAAGGGGGGTGGCTTCAGGTGGAGCGAATCTACTGCGATCCGAGGCGATGCCTAGGGTGCCGAGCCTGTGAGCTGGCGTGCGCCGTGGAGCACTCGCCGTCCAAGGATCTGTTCGAGGCGGTTCTGACTGGGGCACTCGAGCGGCCGCGCCGTGACGTGCAGACGTGGGGCAACGAGCCCTACCAAGTGGCGATCGGCGGTGTGGCACTCTCCCTGGGCTGCCGGCACTGCGACCCCGCGCCGTGCGTCGACGCCTGCATCACCGGCGCCATGCACAAGGAGGACGGACAGACGGTCTGCGACGATGACCAATGCGTCGGCTGCTGGATGTGCGTGATGGCCTGCCCCTATGGCGCCATCGCGGCCCGAGAGAGCGCGCTCAAGTGCGACCTCTGTCCGGATCGCTCGGATCTGGAGGGCCAAGCGCGCTACGCCTGCGTCGAGGCCTGCCCGACCGATGCCCTCTTCGTCGGCCCCTTCGAGGCGTTCAAAGCGTTCTTGGACGAGCCCGTGGAGGAGGTCACGCTATGAGCGATCGATACGTGATCATCGGCGCTTCAGCGGCCGGCATCAGTGCCGCGGAGACCTTACGGGCGGCGGACCCGCACGGCGAGATCGTCCTGATCTCGAACGAGGAACGCCCGCTCTATTCGCGGCCCCTGATCTCGTATTACCTGGCCGGCGAGCTGACCAAGGATCGACTGGCGTATCGCCCGGCGGACTTCTTTGAGCGGCACGACGTCCGGACGTTGCTCGGTCGTCGGGCCGTGGACGTGGACCCCGAGGCCAAGCGGGTCCTGCTGGACGGCGATGAGGAGCTGGAGTACGGGCAACTGCTCATCGCCACCGGGGCTGCACCCAAGCTCCCTGAAGTCGACGGCAGCGATCAAGACGGCGTTCTGGGCTTCCGCACGCTCGCCGACGCCGAGGCCATCATGGAGCGACTGCCCCAGGTTCGCGACGCGGTTGTGCTCGGCGGCGGGCTCGTCGGCCTCAAGGCGGCGGTCGGCCTCAAGACGCGAGGCGTCAACGTGACGGTGTCCGTCGGCTCGCCGCACCTGCTCTCCCAGATCGTGGACGCCGAAGCGGCCGAGATCTACCGCGATCTTCTGGAAGACCGTGGGATCGCCGTGATGACCGAAACCCGTCCGGCGGAGATCGTCGGCAACGGGCAGGTGGAGGGCGTGCGCCTGACATCCGGCGAGGAACTGCCCGCTCAGCTTGTGGTCGTCGGCAAAGGCGTCAACGCCAACCTGGCATTGGTCGAGGGGACCGACATTCGGTCGGACTACGGGATCCTTATCGACGAGCACTGTCGCAGCAGCGTCGCCAACGTCTATGTGGCCGGTGACGCGGCCCAGAGCTACGACGTGGTCCGCGAGGACTACTGGACCAACCAGATCTGGCCCTGCGCGGTGGAACAGGGACGCGTCGCCGCGCGCAACATGGCCGGCCTCGAGTCCGTATATCAGGGATCCATGGGCATGAACTCCATCCAGTTCTTCGATCTGCCCGTCATCTCGGCCGGATTGGCCGGCTTGCGCGAACGCGACCACGACGACGAACGCGTGGAGCATCCCTCTCCGCAACGTTATCGCCGGCTGGTCTTCCAGGGCGACCGGATCGTCGGGTTCGTGTTGGTCGGCGACGTGGAGAGCGCCGGAATCATCCGTCAGCTCGTCGAAAAGGGCGTTCACGTCGGGGCCTTCAAGGATCGACTGCTCAAGGAGGACCTCGACTTTGCCGAGGTTATGCCGCTGGTCGAAGGCCACGCTGAGCGCTTTGTCGAACCCGAGCACCGCGAGCTGATCGAGACGATGCAGACCGTCCGGTAAGGGAGGGACGACCGATGTCCAAGATTATTGCAACGGCCGCCATTCGTGGCGCGCACGCGTACATGGCGCAGGCCGAGTCCGACCTGCAGTCCGCCATGGAGAGCTACGGGCCGGAGCAGGCCATTGCCTATCCCAACACGGCCTATCACTTGCCGATCATATTGGCGCTGTTCGGCCAGAAGGTAGAGACGCTCCAGGACGGCGAGACGGCGCTGGGCCAGGCGAAGGACCTGCTGGCGTCCCCGCCGAGCGACAAGCTCTGGCTGCCCTACCTCGGCGGCACGCTCGACGCCGGCATCGCCACGCTCATCGCCGAGGAGCTGATCGAGGCGCTCAAGTACCTCGACCCCGATTACGAGCCGGAGCCCCCGTTCATCGGGTTCACCGACGACTCCATTCTGCGCTCCCAGGGGATCAAGCTCGTCGACGGCCGCATGCCCGGCTTCGCGGCCTGCGTCGGCGCGCTGCCGACCAATGACGAGGCCGTTGCCCTGGCGCGCGAGCTCCAGGAGAAGAGCATCCTGGTCTTCATGGCCGGGGCCTCGAACGGCGTCTCCATGGCCGAGCAGCTCGACGAGGAGGGCATCGAGATGGGCTGGGACACCTATCTCGTCCCCTACGGCAAGGACACGAGCGCGGCCATCCACGCGCTCAACTTCGCTGTCCGGTCGGCGCTCACGTTCGGCGGTCTCGAGGCCGGCGACTTCCAGTCGGCCCGCGACATCCTCCTGTACAACAAGGAACGGGTGCACGCGTTCGTGCTGGCGCTCGGCACCGACGAGGAAGCGCCCGATGAGCAGCTGCTCACCGACGAGAAATACGCCACGGCCGCGGGCGCGATCAACTTCGGCTTCCCCGTGATTGCCGACTCCGAGATTCCGCAGATCCTGCCGCGCGGCATCTGCACCTACGAGCACGTCGTCTCCGGCGTGTCCCTGGACGAGATCGTCCGCAAGGCCGTCGAGACCCGTGGCTTGAAGGTTCAGGTGACGGACATCCCGATGCCCATCTCCTACGGGGCCGCCTTCGAAGGCGAGCGCGTCCGCCGCGACGACCTTCACGTCGAGTTCGGCAGCAAGTATTCGACCGCCTTCGAGTACCTCAAGGCTCAGCCCATGGACGCGGTGGAGGACGGCAAGGTCGAACTCGTCGGCCCGGACATCGACGAAGCTGAGGAGGGCGGTGCGATGCCGCTCGGCGTCTATGTGGAAGTCGCCGGCCGCTCCTTCCACGAGGAGTTCGAGACCGTGCTCGAACGTCGCATTCACCAGTTCGTCAGCTGCGCCAACGGCCTGATGCACATCGGCCAGCGCGACATTCCCTGGTATCGGGTCAGCAAAGAGGCCTTCGACAGGGGCTTCCGACTCGAGCACCTGGGCGAGCTGTTGGTGCACAAGTTCCACGACGAGTTCGGCAGCATCGTGGACAAGATCCAGGTCACGATCATGACCGACGAGGAGGCCATGCAGGCTCCACTCGAGGAGGCGCGCGAGGCCTACGAGAAGCGCGACGCGCGCATGGCCGGCATGAAGGACGCCGACGTCGACGAGTTCTACAGCTGCATTCTCTGTCAGAGCTACGCGCCCGACCACGTCTGCGTCATTACGCCGCAGCGCCTCGGGCTCTGCGGCGCCTACACCTGGATCGACGGCAAGGCCGCCCACGAGATGGACGAGCACGGGCCGAACCAGCCGATCCCCAAAGGAACGTGCCTCGACGCGGAACTCGGCATCTGGCAAGGGGTCAACGAGTACGTCACCGAAGCCTCCAACGGCAACGTCGAGCAGGTGACGATGTACTCGATCATGACCGATCCGCAGACCTCATGCGGTTGTTTTGAATGCATCGTGGCCGTCCTGCCGGAGACGAACGGCGTCATGGTCGTCAACCGCGAGTATCAGGACATGACGCCGGTCGGGATGACGTTCTCCACGCTGGCCGGGGAGGTGGGCGGCGGCGTGCAGACGCCCGGCTTTTTGGGCGTCGGCCGCATGTATCTGCTCAGCGAGAAGTTCATCTCCGCCGACGGCGGCTTCGGGCGGGTCGTCTGGATGCCGCAGGAGCTCAAGGAGGAGATGCGCGAGGACCTCCAAAGGCGCGCCGAGGAGCTTGGCGATCCCGATCTGGTGGACAAAATCGCCACCGAGAACGAGGCCGTGGACGTGAACGACCTCGTCGAGTTTCTCCAGAGCGTCGACCACCCGACGCTCGCCATGGAGTCGATCCTGGGTTGAGCCAGTGACGGAAAGGAGCGGACCGTAAGCATGGCCAAACTGACCGGATTGGAGATTTACAAGCTGCTGCCGCAGACCAACTGTGGCGACTGCAACTTCCCCACGTGTATGGCGTTCGCCATGCAGGTGGCCGCCAAGAAAGTCGGCCTGGCGGACTGCCCGCACGTCTCCGAGGAGGCCAAAGCGTCGCTGGCGGAGGCGACGGCGCCGCCGATGCGGACCGTGACGATCGGGGCCGGCGATGGGGCCGTCACGATCGGGGGCGAGACCGTGCTGTTCCGCCACGAGGAGAAGTTCCATCACCCGACGGCTCTGGGGATCCGGGTCACGGACGCGGACGACCTCGAGGAGACGATCCCCCGGATCAACGAGTTGACCTTCGATCGCGTGGGCCAGGACGTGGCAGTCGACCTCGTGGCGCTGGAGCAGACCCAGGACGCCACCGGGTTCGCCGAAGCGGCCCAGTTCGCCCATGAGCAAAGCCGCTTCCCGCTGGCGCTGATGAGCGAGGATCCGGACGGGCTCCGGTCGGCCCTGGAGACGACGGCGGACGGGCGGCCGCTCGTCTACGCGGCCAGCTCAGAGAACGCCGACGAAATGGGAGAACTGGCGCAGCAGTTCGAGGTTCCCTTGGCCGTGCGGGCCGATACGTTCGACGGCCTCGCGGATCTCACGACCCGGCTCAAGGACGCGGGCGTCGAGGACCTCGTGCTCGATCCGGCCATCCAGAACGAAGGGGATGGTCTGGTCAAGCTGACGCAACTGCGGCGCCTCGCGCTGGAACAGACCTTCCGCCCGCTGGGTTATCCCGTCATGGGGCTCACGACCGCCGAAGATCCCTATCGGGAGGCGCTGCAGGCCACGACGTTCGTGTGCAAGTACGGCTCGCTCGTCTTGATGAGCGGGATGGAGCGTTGGCAGCTCCTGCCCGTCATCACGGCCCGGTTCAACGTCTTCACCGATCCGCAGGTGCCCAACGCCGTCGAGCCGAAGCTCTACACGGTCGGCGAGCCGACGGCCGATTCGCCCGTCCTGCTGACGACCAACTTCGCGCTGACGTACTTCACGGTTGAGACGGAGGTCGCCAACAGCAAGGTGCCGGCCTACATCGCCGTCGTGGGCACCGACGGCCTCGGGGTCCTCAACGCCTACGCCGACGACACGCTCACCGGCGAGGCCATCGCCAAGGCGATCCAGAACCTGGGCGCCATGGACAACGTCGATCACAACACGCTCGTGCTGCCCGGCTTGGTCGCGGTGCTCAAGGGTGAGGTCGAGGACGAGGCCGGCGTGAATGTCGCTATCGGCCCGGAAGAGGCCGCGGGCATTCCGGCCTACCTCAAGAGCGAGTGGGCGAACGGCGCCAATTGAGGGCATGTCGTTGGGAGAGGACGCCATGGCACAAGACGACGGAACAGCGCGCAGCGACGACGTGGAAGTGACCTTCCAGCCCGAGGGCGATCGGGTGCGCGTGCCGCCGGGCACGACGCTCCTGGCGGCCGCCAAGGCGGCCGGGATCGACCTGATGAGCCTGTGTGGCGGGGACGGGTTGTGCGGCAAGTGCCGCGTGGTCGTCCCCAACGATCCGATCGACGCCGCCCCCACCAGCCTGCTCACGCGGCACGAGATCCAGCGGGGATACACGCTCGCCTGCCAGACCAAGGTCACCGGCGACGTGGAGGCCGAGATCCCGCCGGAGTCCCGCGCCGAAGGGGGCCAGATTCTCATCGACGTCGATGCCCAGCGCTTCCGGGCGCTGCATCCGGCGGCCGAGGAGTCGGCCGCGTTTCGACGCGCGCCACTCACCCCGAAGCTCCATTTGTCGCTGTCGCCCCCGTCATTGGACGACAACCTTTCGGATCAGTCGCGGCTGTTCAGCCGGATCCGACGCCAGCACGAGGCGCCCATCATGCAGCTGGGGCTCAAGGTGCTCCGGCAGCTTCCCCCCGTGCTGCGCGAGGCGGATTGGGATGTCACAGCAACCCTCGGTCGGCGGGGCGGAACGACGGAGATCCTGCAGGTCGAGCCGAACGACACCGCCGATCGCAACTACGGGGTCGCCGTGGACATCGGCACCTCCACGGTGGTTGCCCATCTGGTCGACTTGACCACGGCCGAGCGCCTGGACGCCGAGGCGTCCTACAATTCGCAGCGGGTCTGGGGCGAGGAGGTCACGCGCCGCATCATTCACGCCGACCGCGGCGGGCTGGACGAGCTGCAAAGCGCCGTCGTCGGCGACATCAACAACATGGTCTCGGCGCTGGTCGAGCGGAACCAGATCGCGCTCCACGACATCACCTCGGTCATCTGCGCGGGCAACACGACGATGACCCATCTGCTGCTCGGGCTGCCGGCCGGCTCCATTCGCAAGTCGCCGTACGTGTCGGCGTCGGCCCATCCGCCCCCGATCCGGGCCGTCGAGGCCGGCGTCAAGATTAACCCGCGCGGGCTGCTCTACGCCGTCCCCTGCATCGGCGGCTGGGTGGGCGGCGACCTCACAGCGGGCATTCTGGCCGTCGGGCTCCATCGCGCCGAGGGCATCCGCATGCTGATCGACATCGGCACCAATGGAGAGATCGTCATCGGCAACCGCGACTGGATGATCACCTGCTCGGCCTCGGCCGGGCCGGCGTTCGAGGGCTCGGGCGTGAAGAGCGGCATGAAGGCGGGCCGAGGGGCGATCGAGCGCGTGCACATCGCGCCGGACGGCAACGTCCAGTACGAGACCGTCGGGAACGCCAAGCCGCGCGGCATCTGCGGCTCCGGCCTCATCGACCTGGTGGCCGAGCTCTACAGCGCCGAGTTCATCGACCGTTCGGGCCACCTGTTGCCCGATGCCTCCGACCGCGTGCGCGAGCGCGATGGGCTGCGGGAGTTCGTGCTCGTGCCGGGCGCTCGATCCGAGTCCGGCCAGGATCTGGTCGTCACCCAGGCCGACATCAACAACCTCTTGAGCGCCAAGGCGGCGATCTACGCCGGTACCCGGGTGCTGGCCAAGACGACCGGCCTCGACTTCAACGAGATTGAGATGGCCTACATCGCCGGCGGCTTCGGCAACTACCTCGACCGCGAGCAGGCCATCACACTGGGACTTATTCCCGACTTGCCGCTGGAGAAGGTCCGCTTTGTGGGCAACACCTCGATCCTGGGCGCCAAGCTCTCGCTCTTGGCCGAGGACGCTTGGGACGAGCTGGAAGGGATCTCCATGGCGATGACTTACTACGACCTGATCAGCTATCCCCACTACTACGACGAGTTTTTGGCGGCCAAGTTCATCCCCCACACGGATCTGAGTTATTTCCCGTCGGTTCGGGAAAAGCTGCACCTCGAGGAGCGTGTTTGACGCATGGCGTTTTCGATCGCGGTCGCCGGCAAGGGCGGTACGGGCAAGACGACGCTGGCCGGCCTGATCATCCGTCGGCTTCTGGAACGCGACGAGGGCCCCGTTTTGGCCGTCGACGCCGACGCCAACGCCAACCTGAACGTGGCCCTCGGCATGGATATGGATAAGACGATCGGCGACCTGCGCGAGGAGCTGCTCGACGACATCCGCAACCTCCCGCCGGGGATGACCAAGGACGCGTATTTGGAGCTGGGCATCGAAGAGTGCCTCGTGGAGGGCCGCGGCGTCGACCTGTTGGCGATGGGCCACGGCGAGGGCCGGCGCTGCTACTGCGCGGTCAATCACGTCCTGCGCCGCTACATCGATCGACTGCGCGAGGCCTATCCCTACGTCGTCATGGACAACGAGGCGGGCTTGGAGCACCTGTCGCGCGCCACCACCGAGGACGTCGACGCGTTGCTCATCGCCAGCAGCGACACGCCGGTGGCCCTGGAGTCGGCCGCCCGCATCCATGAGCTGATCGACGACCTTGATCTGGAGATTCGGCGATGCTCGCTGGTGATCAACAACTTCAACAACACCGACCGCGAGCGGCTTGAGGCTTACATGGACCGGACCGGGCTCGACGGACTGGAGAAACTCGGCGTGGTGCCGCGCGACGAGGCGGTGCTGAACGCCAGCTGGGACGGGAACTCCCTGATGGCGATCCCCGACGACGCGCCCGCGCTCCAGGCCGTCGGCGCCATGCTCGAGGCGATCTTCGATCCGACATCGACGTCAGCGACCCTTGACCCACAAGAGGAGAGGATGCGCAAATGAGCGAGATTCCCGACGTTACCAACACCTGGAAGGGACGGATCCAAGCGGTCACGATCGGCGCCACCGACCCCGAGGGCGGCACACGATCTGACGTCGTCACCATCGGGGGCGCGTCGACGATGCCCTTCCTCGAGTTTGAGGGAACGGCCCCGCCACCAGCGATCGCCATGGAAATCTGGGACGTGCCGCCGGCAGACTGGCCGGACCTGCTGACGGAGCCGTTCGGCGAGGCCGTGAACGATCCTGGGGAATGGGCTCAACGCTGCGTCGAGTTTGGCGCCGATCTCATCTGCCTTCGCCTGATGGGCTGCGATCCGGATTGGGGCGGCAAGAGCCCGGACGAGGCCGCCCAAGCCGCCCGCGACGTGCTCGACGCCGTCGGCGTGCCGCTGGTCATCTGGGGGGTGGACCAGCCGGACGTGGACAACGAGGTCTTCCCCGTGGTCGCCGAGGCCGTCGGGGGCGAGAACTGCCTGCTCGGCACCATCACCGAGGACAACTACAAGACCCTCGCGGCCATCTGCACCGCCTATGGCCACAAGCTCATCGCCGAGTCGCCGTGCGACGTCAACATCGCCAAGCAGGTCAACATCCTGGCCAGCGACATGGGCTTTCCCGTGAACGACATCGTCATCTTTCCCACGACCGGCGCGCTCGGCTACGGGTTGGAGTACATCTACTCGGTGATGGAGCGAGCGCGGATTGCCGGCCTCAAGGGGGACGAGATGCTGGCTCAGCCCATGATCTGTGACGTGGGCATCGAGGCTTGGGGCGTGAAGGAAGCCCAATCGCCGGCGTCAGCGAACCCCGAGTGGGGGCCGCTGGCCGAACGGGCGCCGCTCTGGGAGGCGGCCACAGCGACCGTCTATCTCCAGGCCGGGGGCGACCTGCTCGTGATGCGGCACCCGAAGGCCGTCGCGGCCGTTCATGCTCAGATTGACCAGCTCATGAGGGCGGAATCGAGCGAAACGGCCGTGGCGAGCGCGTAACCGAAGGAGCGTGATCCACCAATGAGCCTGACGCTGATCGGCGAACGGATCAACGGGTCGTTCAAGGACGTCGGCGAGGCCATCAAGACCCGAGATTCGACGGTCATCCAGGATTGGGCCCGCAAACAGGCCGACGCCGGTGCCCACTATCTGGACGTCAACATGGGGGCGGCCTCCCGGGATGCCGACGACTTCGCCTGGCTGGTAGAGACCGTCAGCGAGGCCACCGACCGACCGCTCTGTCTCGACTGCAACAAGCTGGAACACTTCCAGAAGGGACTGCGCGCGTACCGCGAGACGGCGGGCAAACGGCCCGTCGTTCTCAACAGCACCACCGCCGATGACAAGAAGCTCGAGCCCATGCTGGAATTGGCACTGGAACACGACGCCGGCCTGATCGGCCTGGTCATGGACGACGCTGGCAGCCCGCAAGACGTCAACCGCCGAGTCGAGTTGGCCGCGGAGATCCTGTCCACGGTCTTGGACGCCGGCTTGCCCGCGGACCAGCTCTTCCTCGATCCCATCGTCATGCCGCTCAAGTTCATGCAGGAGCAGGCGGCCAACGTGTTGGAAGCGATCGAGCAGTTCACCATGCTGGCCGATCCGCCGCCCCACATCTCCATCGGGCTGAGCAACATGGGCTCGCAAGCTCCCGAGCACAAGCGGATCAATCGCGTTTTTCTCGCCATGGCCATGGCGATGGGCCTCGACACGGCCATCGTCGACGTCTGCGACGAGGAGCTGAAGTCGACAGTTGCCACGGCCGCCATCCTGCTCAATCGGGAGATCTACAGCGACGACTATCTGAAAGTCTTTAAGCAGAAGGGCTGACATGGACCTGAGAGGCGTTCATCTCTTGACGACGTTCCAGTGCAACTACGCGTGCGAGCACTGCTTCGTCTGGGGCAGTCCGTGGCAACGGGGCACGATGACGCTGGCCACGATCGAGGCGATTCTGGAGCAGAGCCGGGCGCTTGAGAGCGTCGAGTGGATCTACTTCGAGGGCGGTGAGCCGTTTCTCTATTACGCGATTCTGCGCCGGGGCATTGAGCGGGCCCACGCGATGGGATTCAAGGCGGGGATCGTTTCCAACGGGTATTGGGCGACATCCGTCGAGGACGCGAAGGCCTGGCTGGAACCGTTCGTCGGGCAAGTCGACGACCTCTCCATCAGCCTCGATCGCTTCCACGGCAACGAGCGGGACCAGGCGGCCGACCGCGCTCGGCTGGCGGCCGAGGCGCTGGGGATCCCAATGGGCACGATCAGCGTGGCCCACAAGGCCCAGAACGGCGAGCGCAGGCGCGGGCGGCTGCCGCAGGGCACGTCTGAGGTGATGCATCGCGGCCGGGCCGCCGTTCGCTTGGCGCCTGGGGCTCGTCGCGTCGGTTGCCTCGAGTTCATCGGCTGCCCGCACGAGGACCTCCGCGAGCCCGGCCGCGTCCACGTTGACCCGTTCGGCAATATCCATGTCTGTCAGGGCGTGGTGATCGGCAACGTCTTCGAGACGCCGCTCGCCGAGATCTGCCCGTCGTATGACCCGGACACCCACCCGATCGTCGGCCCGCTGCTCGACGGCGGACCCACGGAGCTGGCCGTCCGCTACGGGCTCGCCTCCCGCGAGCGCTACGCGGACGCCTGCCATCTCTGCTACGACTGTCGCGTCGCCCTCCGCGATCGGTTCCCCGACGAGCTACGGCCGGACGCCGTCTATGGGGTCGGCCTCGCTCCACAAACGAACGAGGAGGTGCAGCCATGACCGACAACGAACGGAACGGACGTCGCAGCGCCGACCAAGCGTCGGAACGGATGCTGAGCCACTCGCGCAGCACACGCCTCGAGACGGCTTGGGATCGCTGGGATGAGCAGCAGCCCCAATGCGGCTTCGGCCAGCTCGGCGTCTGCTGCCGCATCTGCAACATGGGCCCCTGCCGCATCGATCCCGTCGGTGAGGGGCCCCAGAAGGGGGTCTGCGGCGCCGACGCGGACACCATCGTCGCCCGGAACCTGGTGCGCATGGTGGCCGGCGGTGCCGCTTCGCACTCCGACCACGGCCGCGACGTCGCCCACTCATTGGGGTTGGCCGCCGACGGCGTCGGCGGCTACGCGATCAAGGACCCACTGAAACTGCGCAAGGTCGCGGCCGAATATGGGATCGACCTGGATGGCCGCGACGACAGCGACATCGCCAAGGCACTGGCCGAGCGGGCCTTGGCCGAGTTCGGCCAGCAGGAGGGTGAACTGACGTTTGTCAACCGAGCCCCCGAGGCGCGCCGCCAGGTTTGGGCCGATCAGGGCCTGACGCCGCGCGGCATCGACCGCGAGGTCGTCGAAGTGATGCACCGGACCCACATGGGGGTGGACACGGACTATCGCAACATCATCCAGCAGGGCCTGCGGACCGCACTGGCCGACGGCTGGGGCGGCTCCATGATCGCCACCGAGCTGCAGGACGTCATGTTCAACACGCCCGATCCGATGCGGGCCCGCGTCAACCTCGGCGTGCTGAAGGATGACGAGGTGAACCTGGTTGTCCACGGCCACGAGCCGACGCTGTCGGAGATGATCGTGGCGGCCAGCCAAGACCCCGAACTTCTGGAGTTGGCCGAGGAGAAGGGAGCCAACGGCATCAACGTCGGCGGCATCTGCTGCACGGCCAACGAGATCCTGATGCGCCATGGCATCCCCGTGGCGGGCAACTTCCTGCAGCAGGAGCTGGCCATGATCACGGGCGCGGTCGAGCTGATGGTCGTCGACGTCCAGTGCGTCATGCCGGCGTTGAGCAGCCTCTCCGGTTGCTTCCACACCGACCTGGTCACGACATCGCCCAAGGCCAGGATCTCGGGCGTGGAGCACGTCGAATTCCACGAGGACGAGGCGTACAAGATCGCCAAGTCGATCGTCCGCCGTGCGGTGGAGAACTACGCGAACCGCGATCCGCAGAAGGTCACCATTCCGGAGGAGCAGACGGACTTGGTGGCCGGGTTCACCACCGAGTCGGTCTTCCAGTTCCTCGGCGGGAAATACCGGGCGACGTTCCGCCCGCTCAACGACGCCGTCATCGACGGCCGCCTGCGCGGTGCGGTCGGGGTCGTCGGCTGCAACAACCCGAACGTGCCCCATGACTATGGGCACTTGACGCTCACTAAGGAACTCCTGAAGAACGACGTCCTGGTCGTCACGACGGGCTGCTGTGCCATCGCCGACGCCAAGGGCGGCCTGCTCCAGCCGGAAGCGGCCTATGAGTACGCCGGCCCCGGTCTCCAGGAGATCTGCGAGGCGGTCGGGATTCCGCCCGTGTTGCACCTGGGCTCGTGCGTGGACAACTCGCGCATATTGACGACGCTGATCGAGATCGTCGGCGAGGGCGGGCTCGGCGAGGACTTTTCCGACCTGCCGATTGCCGGGTCGGCCCCCGAATGGATGAGTGAGAAAGCCGTCGCCATCGGGTTCTATTTCGTCGGCTCCGGCGTGTTGACCCACTTCGGCACGCCCCAGCCCGTGCTCGGCAGCCCCAACGTCCACCGGCTCATCACCGAGGAGCTCAAATCGACCGTCGGCGGGGCGTTCGCCTTCGAGCCGGACCCCGTTCAGGCCGCGCAGACGATCCTCGATCACATCGATGCCAAGCGCGACGCGCTCAAGATCGCCCCGGTCGATCGGGCTCCCGCGACCCACGGAGCGGAGGCCAGTCGGGCGGAAGCGAACGTCGCAGCGGATTGACGCGTCGCGAGACCGACGGCGGAACGAGGGGAGGATAGACCGTGTCGGCCAACTCGGAATGGCAAGCGAGCCTGGCAACTCAGATCGAGGATGTCCGCGCAGCGTTGGCTGAACGCGAGCCCGCCGAGATCGCGCGGTCAAGCGGGGCGAGGCTTGACGATCACGAAGACTTGACGATCGAGTTCTTGGGGCAGACCTACGTCGTGACATGGCCTGATCTCGTCGTTCGAGACGCTGACGGAGCCGAGTGCTCGCCGCCCGTTCAGTCCTCGCTGCTGCAGCATCTGGACTGTGCCGATGGCGCTCCGATCGAGGGCCGTTGGGTCTCGCTGCGCGAGCTGCCCAATGGCGCGTTCTACGAGCGGGCGTTCCAGGGTTACACGGGCCAACGTCTGGCTCGGACGTTCCGGGGCGACGTTGACGGCTTTCGCGAGGCGGCGCGCTCGGTGGGCGGGGAGCCGCTCGACGTCGGGGACGCCAGTTTCCAGTTCTGGGTGCTTCCGCGCGTCCCCTTGGCCGTGGTCTACTGGGCCGGCGACGACGAGTTCCCCGCCAGCGCCCACGTCCTCTTCGACGCGTCGGCCGCGCACTATCACCATCTTGAGATGCTCGCGCACCTGGGGTCGACGCTCTGTTCCCGGATCATCTCGGCCTATGGGGGGACGAACGGCCATCCATGAGCGGAGCGCCATGAGGAATTGCGTGTCGACAAGAGGCTGAGAGGAGGCGACATGAACATCGGAATCCCCAAGGAGTCGCCGTGGATGAAGGGAGCACGGGAACGCCGCGTGGGGCTGTCACCGGCCGGCGTGCAGGAACTCGTGAGTCGAGGCGGAACCGTCTTCGTCCAGCGCGGCGCTGGGCTTGGCGCCGGGTTCAGCGACGGCGCTTATGAGGAGATGGGGGCCCGCCTCGCGGCTTCCGACGAGGAACTGTGCCATCGCTGTGATCTGATCTGTAAGGTCCAGCGCCCCGGTGAACACGAATGGAGCCGGTTCCATGAGGGTCAAGTCCTCTTGGGGTACCTCCACTTGCCCACCGCGCCCAAGGACCTCCTGGCGGAACTCGTGCGCACCCAGGTCACCGCAATCGGGTACGAGGCCATTCGCCATGACGACCAACCCTCACCATTCCTTGGCTTCACGAGCGAGATTGCCGGACAGCTGGCGCCGCGGATCGCAGCCCAACTTCTTCAGGAAGGCAAGGGGACGTTGCTCGGAGGGATTCCGGGCGTGCCGCCGGCTGAGGTCGTCATCCTCGGCGGCGGGACGCTGGGGCTCCACGCGACTCGCGCGTTCCTCGGCCTTGGCGCGAACGTGTATGTGCTGGAGAAGTCGTTGCATCGTGCGGCGGAACTGGATGGGCTCCTGGCCGGTCGAGCCGTGATTGCCGTCTCCAACCGACACAACATCGAAAAGTACGCTCGGTTCGCTGACGTCTTGATCGGTGCGGTCCTCGAATCGCGCAGCCGCACGCCCCTCCTGTTGACGCGCGAGACGATCCGCGCCATGAAGTCCGGCTCGGTGTTTCTAGATTTCTCCATCGATCAAGGCGGGTGTGCGGAGACGTCGCGGCCGACGATGTCGGAGTGCGAGGTCTACGTCGACGAGGGCGTTCGTCACTTCTGCATGCCGAACGTCTCAAGTCTGGTCGCGCGCACGGCAACGCACGCGCTGACCAACACGGCACTGCCCTACATCAAAGCGCTGATGCGCGAGCCCATCACCGATGCGGTCGCCACGATGCCGGAGCTCGCGAACGGGGTCCACACCCACGCCGGCTACGTGACCGACCCGGTCCTGGCCGAGCACTATCAACTGCCGCATCGACGGGTAGACGCCACTTAGCCAGTCCTCACACGGGCCTATGCGACAGCGCCGCGCTACTGTGGCTTGAACTTGCGGGCCGCTTGGACCAGAGTTTGGACGTTTGCGGGCGGCACGTAGGGGGCCACCGAGCAGGCGCTGCTCAGGATGAAGCCGCCGCCGCGCGCGCCCACGCGAAGCCGCTCGTGCGCATCGTTCCGAACGTCCGTTGGCGATCCCCGCAGCAGCGTGTGGATGGGATCCACGTTGCCCTTGATGAAGAGTCGATCGCCCCAGGTGGCCTTCGCCTCGGACAGCCGGACGTCGCCCACCGGCGGCGGATCCAGGCATTCGATCCCGTCGACGCCGCTTGCTGCGATGAGATCAAGCCGATCGTCGATCGCGCCGCAGGTGTGCGTGTAGGCCCGGCCGCCCGCGTTCTGGATGGCTCCGGCCACGCGGCGCTCGTAGGGCAGCACGAACGTGCGATAGTGCTCGCGCGAGATGAAGCCGCTTCCGGCCCAAGGGGAAGAGAGCTTGATCGCGTCGCAGCCGCGTTCGACCTGCGCGGTGCCCCATCGGACGCTGGGCTCCGTCAATGCGTCGAGCAGCGCGTGGATGACCGTGGGGTACGTGATCAACCCGGTCAGGACGTCCTCAAAGCGGAGCACGTGGAAGATGGCGTCGAACGGCGAGTTGACCTCGCCGTGAACGGAGAGCGTCCCCGCGGTAGCGTCCTGAACCCGATCGATGCAGTCGAACCAACAGCCGGGAACGCCCGGTCTCGATCGCCAGTCGAACAATCCGCAGTTGAACCGCCAATGCCCGAGCGACTCTGGGATCCCCTTGAAGGGCGCGTCCGGGTCGATCTCGTCCAGAGTGGGCACTCGATGATCATGGGGCGGCAGATAGCGCGGGTCGTCATCCGGTGGGCAGAGGATCGCCCCGCCGTCCGGGAACGACAGTTGCGGCCCGTGCGCCGTCTCGACCACGTCGGCTTGCTCCAGGACGCGCTCGTCGCGGCCCGGCTTGTGGATCAGGATCCCGTCGAAGCTGTAGCGATCTTGGATCTCGAGGAGCCCCTGGGCGAAGCCCTCGTTGGTGAAGTTGAAGCGCACCGGATCGACGTCGGTGTTGAGCAGGATGTGCCCGATGCTCAACTGGCACATCACCGGCACGGGCTCGGGGGATCGAAGCGCCATGGCTTCGCACATCCGCTCGCGCGCGTCCATCGCGTCAGTCTCCATCCTCATGGTGCCCACGTCAATGGGCGGGACGTCTCGGCTGCTGGGTCTCACGATGAACCTGTCTGGCGTTGTTCCATGTGCATCGGTCGTGGGCATGAGAACGATTCCCAATCCAGCGTTCACACGATCTCCTCGCCATGATACGCTGCACTGAAGGGAGATGATGCCGATGACGCCCTCGACGCTGCGCGTCGGTCTCGCCACTGCGCTGATCTTGGCGCTTGTCCTCGGTCCCGTCAGCTCAAGCTCAGCAGCCCTCCCATCCGTGGCGTATCTCGGTCAGATCGTCCAGATGGACGACGGGTCCATCGCCGTCCGAACCGAGTTCAAGGCCGGCGACGGCTGGGAGCCCCACACGACCCGACTGGAGGGCCCCGTTCCTCACGAGCCGGCAACGAGGTCGTTGAGCGTCGGCGACCCCGTCCAAGTGGCGAGCCTCGGCGATCCAGGGAACGTCGTGACTGTGGCGCGACTCAATCAACCGGTGTCCGCCCCCGGCCTGACTGGCCCGAGTCCTGCGGAGCTGCGGGCCATCTACGGCGATCCGGGCTTCCTCGTGCTGGACCCGCCCGCGTTGGACATGGGCCTGCGGAGCCTGGCATACGAGCTCGCTCCCGACTGTTCGCATTGTTCTGGACGCCTTTGTCGAGCGGCCTACGCGGACGTTCGGATCGCATTGGCGGAAACGCCCGGTGACACGACAGAGCTCCGGCTCCGACCCGGCGAGACCGAGACGCTGCCCATCGGCCAAGGCGAGAAGCAGTTGACGATCGCGTTCCACGGGGGCGAGGCCGTCTGTGCCCCTGAGTGCTGTGAAAACCCGCCGTTGGGGCCGCAGCCGGTCTCGACGTTCACGATCGAGCTCGAACGCGCCGAGCCCAGCTACGACCGCGTCGCCGACTTCGACGAGAACGGCAATCACCGGATTGACGATTCGGAGCTTTTCACCGCCATCGATCTCTGGATCGATGGCATCATTGGGGACGCGTTCCTCTGGCGCGTGATCGATGCCTGGGTCAAGGAGACTGAGGTCGCCTAACGAGCGATGCGCTTCGGTCCCTTGATATTCCAGCGTCATTTGATCCGATGATTCCGGTAGCGATGCATCCCCCGAGCGTCTGCTCGTCCCCGATCGTCCCCGATCGTCTCTGATGCACGTCTCGGCGTCGGCCCGGTTGGCGCGTCGCCGGCGCTTCAAGCTGTCACCGACGGGAGATTCTGGGCCCGTCCACGCTCATGGACGCTCAATCCTCAACGGATCCGTGGAGCGGTCCAGGCCGTCCGACCGCGGCGACGTGGACCCGCCCGAGCCCGAAGCGGAACCGGTGCTCCCAGACGTCCACCGCTATCGACTCAGCGCCAAGCCGACGCGCTTCCCCTCTCGCTAATCGCTCCGACTGTTGCTGCGCATAGGCCATGGCGGCCTCGTCGCTCTCGCGCTCGATCAGCTCGCGACCGTCAGGGAAGTGCAACAGATAGCGCTGGCTGGACTGCTGGCGCACGAGCGTCTCCACGGCGCAGACGACCCGGCCGCTGATCGCCCCCACGGCGTTGCCGACCTCGTAGTGCTCCACGGCGATCAGCTCGCCGTGCAAGGCGTCGACGGGCCCGGGCAACAGGGCCGACACCGGTGCGCCGATGCCCACCGCCGGCGCGTTCAGCCGAAAGTCGACGTTGAGGAACGGGACGTCGTCGCGACACAGTGCCTCCCAGAGCGGATTGGCGTCGAACGTGGCGTCCGGGTTGGCGTCGGCGATGAGCTTCTTGACCAGTTCCTGGCGGATGCGCTCGGTCGACAGCGTATGGACCCGCTCGCTGAACGCCTCCGCGCCCAGCCCCAACGCTCGACCTAGCGCCTCCGCGGCCGCCCACGCGCGCTCGGCGTCCCCGACACGATAAGTCCCCCGAACGTGGAAAGCGTCCGTGGGCGTGAACCCGGCCCGCTCGATCCAGCCGCCCCCGTCCAGCTCGTCCAGCACCTTGGCAAAGAGATAGATGCCCTGCGTGCGAGCTTCCGCCCAGAGTTGCGATCGCGCCGTCCAGCGATCGCTCGGGATCAACGCCAGCAGCGCCCGGGCGTTGCGGTCGAGGCGATTGGGGGCTCCCGTCGGCGTCGTCGCCCGCGTGAACTCCACCGACGCCGTCTCGTCCGCGTCGCGGAGGCGATCGATCGGCACGTCGGACATCGCCAAGGGCCGCACGCGCCGTGGGCCGATCTCGATGCGGAGGGCTTCGTCGGGACCGGCCAGCCGGACGTGGCTGTCCCCACCGAGCCCGACCGTCCAGATGTCCGCGGCCGGCACCTTGGTCCGCCAGCGGCCCACGACCGCGCCCTCGCGGTTGCGATTGGGGAAGCCCTTGTGGAGCACGACGATGTCGGTCGTGGTCCCACCGATGTCGATCACCAGGCCGTCTTCAATGCCCGCGAGGCGGTGGCCGCCGATGGCGCTGGCGGCCGGTCCGGAAAGGATCGTCTCCACGGGATGGACCTTGGCGTGGGCGACGTCGACGAGCGAGCCGTCGCTCTTGACGATCATCAGCGGGGCCAGGATCCCGCGTTCAGCCAGTGCCCCCTCGATGTCGCCGAGGAACGCGTCCACCAGGGGCGCGATGCGAGCATTCAGAACGGCCGTCACGGCCCGCTCGTAGACGCCGAGCTCCGAGGTCAGCTCGTGGCCACAGATGACCGGAAGCCCCGTCCGCGCTTGGAGCACGCGCTTGGCCTCCAGCTCGTGATTCGGGTTCCGCACGCCGAAGTAGCCGCAGACGGCGAGCCCCTCGACGTGCGGGGCGAACCGCTCGGCGGCTTCCTCGAGATCGTCGGCCGAGAGCGGCTCCAGCTCCTCGCCGCGGGCGTTGAATTGACCCCGAACGGTCACGCGTTCGCCGGGCGGAAAGGCACTTGATTTGTCCGGTTGCCAGCCGATCAGAACGAGTCCAACGGGCCGGCCGCGGTCTTCCACAATGGCGTTGGTGGCCAGTGTCGTCGACACGGCCACAGTCACGACGTCCTCGGCGAGGGCCTTCTCGAGGGCGTCGTCCATCGCCTCGAGGATCCCCTGACGCAGGTCGCGGTGGGTCGTGCGCGTCTTGGCCGTCGCTCGGATCTCGTCCGTGTCCAGATCCAGCAGAACGGCGTCCGTACAGGTGCTGCCGGTGTCGATGCCGAGACCCAGTCTCAATGCGCTTCCGCTCCCGATATTCCCTCAGTGGACAGCCGCGGTGCGGCTGCTCCTTCCGTCCCCAGGGAGCCAATTCTGATAATCAGCTCGTCTACGGGTGTATTTTAGCAGATAGCCGTCCGTGCCGAAAACTTGGGGGGTCAAGATCCGGGGTCGCCGAATCCAAGCCTGGCTGACGAGCCTCCAATGGAGCTCCAGAACCCGAAAGCAAGGGTCTTCAGTTCATGCGGGCATCGGGCAGCCGACGCTCTGACGTCAGTTGGCGAGCCAGCTGGACGCTGGAGGTCGCGTCCGGGGCGTAGCCGTCGGAGCCGATGGCGTCCGCAAAGCGCTCTGTGACCGGAGCACCGCCGATCATGACCTTGACTTGCTCGCGGAGCCCGCCCGTATCCAGCTCCTCGATGACCCCGCGCATGCGACCGCGGGTCGTGTTCAACATCGCCGAGATCGCGACGACGTCCGCGTTCTGCTTGCGCGCTTGCCGAGCGAATTCGTCGGCGGTGACGTCCGTCCCCAAATCCCCGACTGCGAAGCCTGAGGTCTCGAGCATGAGCTTAACGAGATCCTTGCCGAGCCCGTGGGCGTCGCCTTCGACCGTGCCGATGACGACATGGGCCTGAGCATCGGCGGTCGTCCGATCCAGATGCGGGTCCAAGATGGCCATCAGCTCGTTGATCGACTGCACCAACCACATCTCCTGGACGCAGCGCCGCCCCCGATCGTGCTCGTCTCGGAACGCTTCGATCCCGGGCACCAAGGCGTCGTTGAGCAATTCCTCCGGCGCGACGTCGGCGTCCAATGCCCGTTGGGTCAGACGCCGTACCCGTTCGACGTCCATCGTCGCAATGCTCTCGCGCAGGGCGTTCAAGTCCACGACACGCACCTCCTATCGCGCCATAGCAGACATCTGAGTCTTACATAGTGAACCCTAACGATACGGAGATGCGAGGTCAAGTTCGTTGTTTATCGGCAACAGATGATCGTGTCCGCAACTGGTCCCCGTCGCGGCTCGTCGCTGCCGTGCCGGTTCGGCGATCGCGACGACCCTGTCCCATCGATTGCTCGCCATGCCCGGTGGGGCTGCATGCCATGCCCGCTGGCGGCTCCGGACTTGATCGACATCATGTACGGGGGGCGATCGTTGGGGAAGAATGTCCCTTGTCGTGGCGTGTGCGTGGCCCACGCACGTCAGGGAGGTCGGCATGAAGACCGATCAGACCAACGTGTCCGAGCGACGGGGCGTCAAGTTCAAGGTCCTCTCGGACGATCAGATCCGCGAGATCCACGCCCGCGCTTTGGGGGTTCTCGAGCGAACGGGCGTCCACATCGGATCCGCGGACGCTCGGTCGCTGCTGGCGGGCGCCGGCTGTCGGGTGCGGGGTGAGCGGGTCAAGTTTCCGACGGGCTTGGTGGAATGGGCGCTCGATGTCGTCCCGAGCCACTTCTGGCTGTACGACCGAACCGGCGAACGTGCGCTCGACGTCGGCGCCCACAAGACGTACTTCGGCCTCGGGCCGACGCTTCTCTACATGATCGACCCCGTCACGGGCAAGCCGCGCAAGTTCGTCAAGGCCGGAACGGAGCGAGCCGCGCGGCTTACGGATGCCCTGCCCAACATCGATTGGGTCATGGGCCTGGGCACCATCAGCGACTGCGATCCCCAGTTCGCCGACCGTCACGAGTTCGACGCCCTGGTGCGCAACACCTCCAAGCCGGCAATCATCTGGGCCGGTTCCCCCGACGGGGTCCGCGACATCGTCAAGATGGCCGAGGCGGTGGCGGGCGACGAGCAACGGCTCCGCGAGCGACCCTTCATTGCCTTCTTTTTTGCGCCGACGTCGCCGTTGGCCCAGGACGCCACCTCCGTGGACAAGCTCATATTGACCACCTCGGAGGGCATCCCGACGGTGTATGCCCCCGCGCCGCAGGGCGGGGCCAGCGCGCCGGTGACGCTCGCGGGTGAGCTGGTCAGCACGCACGCGGAGAACCTGGCCAGCCTGACGATCGCCCAGGTCTCGCGCCAAGGCGCCCCCATCGTGATCGGCGGCGTCATCGGAACGATGGACATGAAGGCGGCACAGCTCGCTTACGGGGCGCCGGAGATGCAACTGATGTTGGCGGCCTACAACGACATCGCCAAGCACTATGGGGTGCCGACCTGGGGCACGGCCGGGTGCAGCGATTCCAAGGTCATCGACCAACAGGCGGCCATCGAGGCGACCCAGTCCGTCCTCTACTCGCTCTTGAGCGGGATCAACCTCGTGCACGACGTCGGCTACATCGGCTCGGGGACCGTGGGCTCCTTGGAGCTGATCACCATGGTCGACGAGATCATCGGCATGGCGAAGCACATGCTGCGGGGCATCCACGTGGATGAGGAGACGCTGGGGCTCGACGCCATCGACCAGATCCGCTCCAACGGGCAGTTCCTCACCTCGGCGCACACGCTGGCGCACTTTCGCGAGCAGCTCTGGATGCCGACGCTCATGGATCGACAGTCCTACGAATCATGGAGCGCGACGGGATCGAAGACGATGCGGGATCGCGTGGCCGACAAGCTCAAGGGCATCCTGAAGGAACACGATCCGGTCCCGCTGCCGCGGGCGACGCTGGACCAGCTTCAGCTTATCCTGCCCGAATAGCGATCGTCCCGAGTCGTCGCGAGGGCTGAGGCCGCTGGGCGTCTTGCTGCCCGTCGACGCTGGGCAGATCCCGGGACTATCCCTCGACGAGGCTGCCGATAAAGCTCTTGCCGTCCAGACACCGCTCGACCTCATCCAGATAGTGCCCGTTGATGACCGCCAGACTGAGGTCGGTCCCTTCGGCCGCCTCGACCGCGCGCGGGTCGAAGGGCAGGTGCGCGCCCGGCTCCCAGTGTTCGGGGATCAGCGCCTTCAGCTTTTGCCAGGTGAGACTCCCCAACGGCTTGACGACGCTGTACTGGTCGGGATCCCGGTTGTAGATGTAGTCGATGTCGGAGAGTTTCACAATGCGCTGGATGCCGTTGGTCTTGGCGATCGTCACGGCGCAGTGGTCGATGCTCCGGCCCGGTTTCCATCCCGAGGCCAACACGATCGGGTAGCCCTCGAAGTCGATCTCGGCCTGCCCGTTGCCCAAGCGATCGTAATCCGTCTCGTTGAACACCTCGGGGTGTGCCAAGCTCTCCCCGATGTTCAGGGCCTCGATAAGGAGCTGGGCATTCAGCTTCGTGGTCCGGATCCCCACCCGATCCTGGCCCTCGGGCGCCTCGCCGCCCAGGGCGGCCAACGCCCGCTGATAGATCCGGGAGACCTCGCCGCCGCCACAGACACAGACGAAGCGCCGACCGGCGTGGACATGGCGCCGCAGCACCCCGCGGAATCCGTCGATGAACTCCGTGTCGACGTCCTCAGGCGCGATCAGGGACCCGCGTACCGCGAGGACGACCGTCTCGTCTCCCATCTCTTCCTCCTCCCCAGATGTCGCATGCGTTCCCCCAAGCCGGCTGCAATTCTGAGTATCGCAGGGCAAAATAGGATATGCTTCCGTTCCGGATTTGACAAGGGCGCACGTGCCGTTGTCCCGCCAGCCCGCAGCGACGCGTTCGACCGCCGCATCCAGCGCTGCGCGCGTTTCCTCCGGGAATGCTGTGCGCCCGACCGGACGGGGCCAGCGACGACAGGCTCACGCGCTCCATGATGGACGTCATATATGGGATATTGACATCTGGATATCATTGGTGTACCATCCCACCACAGGATACTGAACTCTGATATATCGGTGCGACATGAACGATCAAATCTACGCCGAACTCAAGCGACGAATTGTCCTCCTCGACTACGCGCCGGGCCAGATGCTTCGCGAGAAGGATCTCATTGAGGAGTTCGGCGTGAGCCGCACGCCCGTCCGCGAGACGCTCATTCGTCTCGAAACCGAAGGGCTCGTCCGCATCATCCCCAACCAGGGCACCATGGTCACCGAGGTCAGCTTCCAGAACCTCAAGGACGTCTTCGAGATCCGTTCGGCCCTGTTGCGACTGGCCGGTCGCCTGGCGGCCGAGCGGATCACCGGGCCCGAGATCGACCAGCTTCGCGACCAGATCGAGGCGATGAAGCGCGAGCGCGACCCGCGGACGCTGATGCGGCTCGA
This sequence comes from Candidatus Bipolaricaulota bacterium, assembly GCA_018609825.1. The sequence continues at coordinate 41,233 of JAHEOA010000173.1, forward strand.
CATGGAGTTCCACGAGACGTTGAACCGCACGACGAAGAACCAGACGCTGGTCAAGATTCTGGGCATTCTGCGGAACCAGGCCGTGCGCATCTGGTCGTTCATTCCCAGCACCGACGACTACTACGGGCAGATTCCGGCGGATCTGGAGAAGCTCCTGGACGCGGTCGCTTCGCGCGACGCCGAGGCGACGACCGACCAATTGGAGTGCCACTCCAAGCGATTCGTCGAACACGTGAGGGAACAGCTGTGATCACAGGCGGCACCACGATGGGAGAAAGGCGGTCCAACATGCACCACGCTGGCCGACGGACGGACCCCACGGCAGGCCGGACCGAAAGGAGGATTGACGGATGATCCAAAGCAATCAGCTCGTCTACGCGGCCCCGCAGTTCGAGGTGCTCTCCGAGAGCGGGCGCGAGGGGATCTACTCCGCCGCGCTGGAGATCCTCGAGCGGACGGGCATCCGCGTCAGTCACGACGAAGGGCTGTCCATTCTGAAGGAGGCCGGCGCTCGGGTGGATGAGTCCACGGGCGTGGCCTACATTCCGTCCTATCTCGTGGAGCAGGCGCTGGCGACGACGCCTCGGAAAGCCCTCATCTACGACCGCAACGGCGAGCCCGTGATGCGCTTGGAGAGTTCGCACTTCTATTACGGCACGGGCTCGGAGTGCGTCAACATCCTCGACAGCTACACGGGCGAGACCCGCAAGTTCACCCGCGCGGACGTGCGCAAGGCCGGGCTGCTGGTCGACTCGCTGTCCAACATCGACTTCCTCATGTCGATGGGCATCATCTGGGACGAGCCGGTCAACGTGGCCGACCTCTATCAGTTCCAGGAGATGCTGTTCAACACGACCAAGCCGATCGTCTTCACCTGCTATGACCGCCGCGGCAACGAGGACATTCTGAAGATGGCCTCCATCGCCGCCGGCGGCGAAGACGAGTTCCGCGCCAAGCCGTTCATCGTCCACTATATCGAGCCCTCCAGCCCGCTGGACGCCTCCAAGGAAGCTGTCGATAAGCTGATCTTCAGCGCCCAGAACGGGATTCCGTCGATCTACACGCCCTGTACCTGCGCCGGCTCGACGTCGCCAGCGACGTTGGCGGGATCCGTCGCTCAAGCCTTGGCGGAGAGCTTCAGCGGCATGGTCATGGCCCAGCACGTCCAGCCGGGCGCGCCGATCATC
>JAHEOA010000174.1 GCA_018609825.1 Candidatus Bipolaricaulota bacterium
GCCCCCATCATATGCGTTCATCGGCGTTCGCCCCTGCGAACTGCACGCGATGGGCATTCAAGACCAAGTATTCATCCACACGGGCCAGCCGGACCCCGATTACGCCCAACGCCGCGAGCGGGCGTTCGTCGTGGCCGTGAACTGCACCGAGCCCGGCGGAACTTGTTTCTGCGCGTCCATGGCGACCGGCCCGAAGGCGACATCGGGCTACGACATCGCGCTCACCGAGGTGATCAGCGAGGACGAGCACTACTTCGTGGCCGACGCGGGATCCGACCGGGGGAATGACGTCCTCGCTGCGATCGACGCCCCATCGGCCGCGGGCGCCGAAGCGCAACTGGCGGACAACATGGTGGACCGGGCGGCCGATCGCATGGGGCGCAGTGTGGAGACCGACGGGATCAAGGAGCTGCTGCAGAACAACCTCGAGCATCCGCGCTGGGAACGGGTTGCCGAACGGTGTCTAAGCTGCGGCAACTGCACGCAGGTCTGCCCCACGTGCTTCTGCTCCACGGTCGAAGACGTCACCGACATCACGGGCCAAACGGCCGATCGCGTGCGCTACTGGGACTCCTGCTTCAATCTTGGCTTTTCCTACATTCAACGCGGATCGGTCCGCAACGAGACGAGCTCGCGCTATCGCCAGTGGATGACCCACAAGCTGGCCCACTGGATCGATCAGTTTGGCACGTCCGGATGTGTCGGCTGCGGTCGCTGCATCACCTGGTGTCCGGTCGGCATCGACATCACCGAAGAGGTCCGCGCGATTCGCAACAGGCGTCAGGACGAGCCGGTCGCGAGCGCCACCGGGGAGGGAGGCTGACATGACCACGGAGAAGGCCATCCGAGACCTGATCGCGGAGCACGGGCTCTTTGGCGACCTCGCTGATGACGACCTCGAGCTGATCGCCGGCTGCGGCGAGAACGTCGTCTTCGAGCCCGGCCAGTACGTCTTCCGGGAGGGCGACGCGTCGACCCATTTCCACCTGATTCGCGACGGCGACGTTCGGCTGGAGATCCGCGCGCCGCAAGGCCCGATCACGATCCAGACGCTGCATGCGGGCGACGTCTTGGGCTGGTCCTGGCTGGTGCCGCCGCACACCAAGCGCTTCGACGCGCGGGTCATCGCCGAGACGCGCGCGGTCGCCATGGACGGCGTCTGTCTTCGGGCCAAGTGCGACGAGGATCCCAAACTCGGGTATGAGCTTCTGGGGCGCTTCGCTCAGATCATCGGCGAACGGCTCCAGGCGACGCGCCTGCAGATCCTCGACCTCTACGGCGACGCCCCCCAGCGAGCGGGAAGCGAGGACTGACATGGCGGATCACGTCACCACGATGCCGCGAGGCCAGGCGGGCCGAATGGCGGATCCGATGAAGCCCACGCTCTACACCGTTGACGCCTTCCACCAGGACAATCACGACACGTTCACGCTTGAACTGACATCGACCGCGGAGGCCATCCCGTCGTTCGAGCCGGGCCAGTTCAACATGCTCTACGTCTTCGGCGTCGGCGAGATCCCCATCTCCATCAGCGGCGATCCCGGCGATAGCTCGCGATTGCTGCACACCACGCGCGTCGTCGGGACCGTGACACGGGCGATGAGCCGGCTCCAGCCCGGCGACACCGTCGGCGTCCGCGGCCCGTTCGGGCGCGGGTGGCCCGTCGACGTGGCCGAAGGCAAGGACGTCGTCATCGTCACGGGCGGCATCGGGCTGGCCCCGTTGCGGCCGGCCCTGTACGCGATGCTCAATGACCGCGATCGATTCAACAAGATCGTGCTGCTCTACGGCGCCCGCACGCCCGAGGACATCCTCTACTGGGAGGAGCTCGAGACCTGGCGGGCGCGCTTCGATCTGGAAGTCCACGTCACGGTCGATCGTGCGACGGGCGACTGGCACGGCAACGTCGGCGTCGTGACGAAGATGATCCCGCGCGCGCCCTTCGATCCGCGCGAGACCGTCTCGCTCATCTGCGGCCCGGAGATCATGATGCGCTTCACCATCCAAGAGCTGGAAAAGTGCGGCGTGGCCGACGAGGCCATCTACGTGTCCATGGAGCGGAACATGAAGTGTGCGGTCGGCCTGTGCGGCCACTGCCAATACGGACCGAGCTTCGTCTGCAAGGACGGCCCGGTCTACCCCTATCCGGAGATCGAGTCGATCTTCGGCGTGGCGGAGGTGTGACCATGGCCTCAAGAGCTCAGAAGCCGAAGCTGGCCGTCTGGAAGTTCGCCTCCTGCGACGGCTGTCAGCTCAGCCTCTTGGACTGCGAGGACGAGCTGCTGGCGGTCGTCGGCGAGGTGGAGATCGCCCACTTCCTGGAGGCCTCGCGCGCCACAATCGACGGGCCGTACGACGTCTCGCTCGTCGAGGGGTCGGTCTCCACGCCCGACGACATGGAGCGAATCAAGCGGATCCGCGAGGAGTCCAAGACGCTCGTGACCATCGGGGCGTGTGCCACCGCCGGCGGCGTCCAGGCGCTGCGCGATTTCAAGGACATCGACGACTTTCTCAACGTCGTCTACGCCCATCCCGACTACATCGACACCCTGGAGCGCTCCACGCCGATCGCCAACCACGTCTATGTGGACTTCGAGCTGCGCGGCTGCCCCATCGACAAGGGGCAGCTCCTGGAGCTGCTGAACGCGTTCCTCAACGGCCGTCAGCCGAACGTCCCAACGTATAGCGTCTGCGTGGAGTGCAAGCGGCGCGGGACGCCGTGCGTCATGGTTGCGCATGGGACGCCGTGTTTGGGCCCGGTGACGCAAGCGGGCTGCGGCGCGATCTGCCCGGCCTACAACCGTGGTTGTTACGGGTGCTTTGGCCCCAAGGAGACGCCGAATACCGAGGCCCTGGGCCGCTGGTGGTGGGCGCTGGGCGTGGCATCCGACGATTGGGTCCGGGCGCTGCGGACGTTCAACGCGGGCGCCCAGGCGTTCCGGGAGGAGAGTGAGCGCTATGCCAAAGACCGAGTCACGTGACGGAACCCGCACGATCGACGTCGGCGCACTGGCCCGCGTCGAGGGCGAAGGCGCCATCTACGTCACCGTCAAAGACGGCCGCGTCGACGACGCCAAGCTGCGGATCTACGAGCCGCCCCGGTTCTTCGAGGCGTTCCTCCGAGGGCGCAACTTCACCGAAGCCCCCGATCTGACCGCCCGCATCTGCGGCATCTGCCCCGTGGCGTATCAGATGAGCGCCATCCACGCCATGGAGGCCATCTGCGGCGTCTCCATCGACGGCCAACTCCGCGAACTCCGTCGACTGCTCTACTGCGGCGAGTGGATCGAGAGCCACGTCCTCCACGTCGCGATGCTGCACGCGCCCGACTTTCTCGGCTATCAAGACACCATTCGCATGGCCCAGGATCACCCGGAGATCGTCCAGACCGCGCTGCGCTTGAAGAAGATCGGC
>JAHEOA010000175.1 GCA_018609825.1 Candidatus Bipolaricaulota bacterium
CAGGCGTCCATCGACGTGAGCTGTGCCGCTTCACGTCTCCCACAACGGATGACGAGGGACATCGGTCCGCTCGCGACGTTTCGGAGGCCCGTCGCTCCAGCGTACCACCGACGATCGGATCATCCCCGTCTGATGCGCGGTTTGATCCGAGACGCAAATGGTGTAGTCTACGGGGATTCTCCGAGCAAGGAGGGCGTGATGCGACGATCTGGGCAGTTGGGATGCGTGCTGGGTGTGATCCTGCTCTGCGGGGTGACGGCGCTGGCGGTCGGCGAGCTATTGGGGCAGACGATCGAGGCGGCGCTGGAGGACGGGTCGGTCGTGCGGGGCACGGTCGTGGAAGAGACCGACGCGACGCTGGTCGTGGAGCGCGGCGGCGAGCGGCGCGCCATCCAGCGAGCGGCCATCGTCTCCATCCGGCTGTTGGAGACGTCGTCCCAACCGATGCAACCGGCTCCGCCTCAAGTCAGTCAACCGTCCGCCTCCGTCGACCTGCGGGGCGCCGCGCTGTGGCAACTGAAGGTCGACGCCGTCCAAGCTGCCCGAGCGATCCTGCAGTCCCAGATCGCTGCGTCATTGCCCACGTATCGCTGGGACCTGTTGATCACGTCCCTGGGCGTGGGCGTCGGCGGCTGGGTCCTGGACTGGGTATTGAAGCCCTCGCAGGAGGCGATCGGGCGCTGGCGCGATGGGTTGCCCTTCTGGTACGGGGCCCTCGACTTCGGCGACGGTCTGGTCGGCTTGGGCGGCGGGGTCTCCATGGCCGTCGGGATGGTGCAGACGGAGGTCGATATCGGCGCCGGGAACCCGCGCGTCTGGTTTGCGCGGGCCTCGCTGCTCTCGCTCGCAAGCGCCGGGATCAACGCGGTTCAGATGATCTATGATGGGGTGATGTTGGCGGGGCCAACGGATTAAGGCAAGCATCCGGGAGAGTGGCGATTGCGGCATCGCTTGCGTGAGTCTGGTCGGAGAGGCCGGATTCGAACCGGCGGCCTCCTGCTCCCAAAGCAGGCGCGCTACCAGACTGCGCCACTCTCCGAATCTTTCCGATTATACGGGTCGAACCGTGTTGACTCAATCGCGATCAGTGGCGACCCCTCGGCTGCCCGAGTACACTCTCGGCCAACAAAATGCCCGCTTGAGGAGGCGATCCCATGGCCGTCGACCCGGCCCGACTCCCCCGCGAATACCCGCGACGATTCGTCCCGGACGACGCCGATCTCGGCGACTGGGCCCAGATTGAACCGCTGTTTGACCAACTGGACCACCGCCCCATCGACACCCGCGACCAGTTGGAGACGTGGCTCGCCGACTGGTCCGAGCTGATCGCCTGCATCCACGAAGAGGGCTCACTCCGCCACATCCGCATGACGATCGACACGGAGAACGAGGATTTCGAGAACGCCTATCTCCACTTCATCTCCGAGATACAGCCGAAGCTGAAGTCGCGACAGCACGCCCTCCAGGAGCGCTATGTCAACAGCCCTGCCCGCGCCGAGCTCTCCAGTTATTATCACGTCCTGGATCGCTCGACCGAGAACGACGTCGAGCTGTTCCGTGAAGACAACGTCCCTTTGGAGACCGAGGATCAGAAGCTCGGGCAGAGGTATCAGAAGCTGACCGGCGCGATGACCGTCGAATTCCAGGGCGAGGAACGCACACTGCAGCAGATGGCCCGATTTCTCGAAGAACCCCAGCGCGATGTGCGCCAACAGGCGTGGGAACTGGTCACCCAGCGCCGCCTCCAGGATCGCGAGGCGATCAACGAGCTCTACGACCAGATGCTGCAGAACCGACAAAAGCGCGCCGAGAACGCCGGCTTTGAGGACTTTCGGGATTACGCGTTCCGGCTACGTGAGCGATTCGACTATGGGCCCGAGGACTGTGTTGAGTTCCAGAACGCGGTCGAAGCCCACATCGTCCCGCTTAAGCGCGAATTGGAGCAACAACGCCAAGACGCGCTCGGCGTCGAGGCGCTTCGCCCCTGGGACCTGGAGGTCGACCCGCACAACCGCGACCCGCTGCGGCCGTTCAGCAGCGCCGACGAGCTTATCGACGGTTGCGTCAAGATCTTCGGGAAAGTCGATCTGGAGCTGGGCAGCCAGTTCCAGCAGATGGCCGATTTGGGGTTATTGGATCTGGAAAGCCGCAAGGGCAAAGCCCCCGGCGGCTACCAGGCCATGCTGGCCGAACGACGGTTCCCGTTCATCTTCATGAACGCGGTCGGCCGCAACGGCGATTTGCGAACGCTGTTGCACGAGGGCGGCCACGCGTTCCACACGTTTGCGGCCCGCGATGAGCCGTTGGTGGGCTACCGCCACGCGCCCACCGAGTTCGCCGAGGTCGCCTCGATGAGCATGGAGCTGCTCAGCCATCCCCATTGGGAGGTCTTCTACGATTCAGCCAGTGCGGAGCGCGCGCGGCAAGATCACCTGGAACGGATTGCGGACATCCTGCCCTGGATCGCCACCATCGATGCGTTTCAGCACTGGATTTACACCAACCCCGGCCACAGCGCCGAACAGCGCGAGGACAAGTGGCTGGAGCTGCGCGTGCGCTTCGGCGGGGTTGAGGACTGGAGCGATTACGAGACCGCCCGCCGCAACGAGTGGCACCGTCAGCTCCATCTGTTCCTGATTCCCTTCTACTATATCGAGTACGGCATCGCCCAGCTCGGCGCGCTGGGCATGTGGCTCCAAGCCCAAGCGGACCCGCAAAACGCGTTGGGGAATTATCGCAGCGCGTTGGCGCTGGGCGGCTCGCGGCCGTTGCCCGAGCTGTTCGAGGCGGCCGGGCTGAGCTTCGACTTCGGCGAGGCGGCCGTGAGGCAGGCCGCGCAGGGCCTCCGCGACGCGCTCGCCACCTGACGGGGATCGTTGAGCCCTGCTCAGCGACGGCCCTATACTGGAGGTCAAGATTGACCGATGAAAGGTGATGGATCGATGAACGCCGACATCGTGATTGTCGACGCGGTGCGCAGCCCGATCGGCAAGTTTCAGGGGCGCGTCTCGCGGTTCAGCGCGACGGATTTGGGCGCGCACGTCATCAAGGGACTCGTCGAGCGCAACGAGCTGCAAGGGGACGAGGTCGACGAGGTGATCTTCGGCAACGTCGTCCAAGCGGGCGTTGGCCAGGCGCCGGTGCGCCAAGCGTCCATTCGTGGCGGCCTGCCCGCCAGCGTCCCCGGCGTGACGATCAACAAGGTCTGCGGATCGGGTCTGAAGGCCGTCATCCACGCCGTCCAAGCCATCAAGGCCGGCGATGCCACCACCGTCGTCGCCGGGGGCATGGAGTCGATGAGCAACGCGCCGTTCCTCTTGAATGGCGCCCGCAAGGGGATCAAGTTCGGCCACCAGAAGCTTGTCGACGCCATGCTCGAGGACGGGCTCTGGTGCGCGTTTGAGGATCACCACATGGGCAATTCCGCCGAGTACACCGCGCAGCAAGCGGGCCTCACGCGCGAGGACCAGGACAAGTTCGCGCTGCGCAGCCATCAGAACGCGGTCGAGGCGGCCGAGAGCTGCAAATTCCAGAATGAGCTGCTGCCGCTCGAGGACAAAGAGGGCACGATCGACCAGGACGAGTCGCCGCGTGCGGACACGTCGCTGGAGAAGCTGGGCAAGCTGAAGCCGGCGTTCCAGAAGGACGGCACGGTGACGGCCGGCAACGCGCCCGGCCTCAACGACGGGGCGTCGGCCTTGATCGTCACGACTGCTGATGAGGCCGAGCGCCGCGGCTGGACCCCCATGGTCAAGGTCGTCGACTACGCCGTGGCCGCGACCGAGCCGCTCGACCTCTTCTTTGCGCCCATCCAGGCCACTCGAGGGTTGATGGACAAGATGGGGGTCGGCGTGGATCACTTCGATCTCATCGAGGTCAACGAGGCGTTCGCCGCGCAGACATTGGCCGACGGTCAGGCGCTCGGTTGGGATTGGGATCGGGTCAATGTTCACGGGGGCGCGATCGCGCTCGGGCACCCGATCGGCGCCAGCGGCGCGCGCATCCTGACGACGCTCGCCTGGGCGATGCGGGATCGAGATGCGGAGACCGGCCTCGCCACCATCTGCATGGGCGGCGGCAACGGCCTATCGCTCGCGATCGAGCGGGTCTAGGAGCGCCTTGCGCATCGCGTTCCAGGGCGAGCTCGGCGCTTACAGCCACGAGGCGATCCTCCATGGCTTCGGCGATGATTGCGAGGTTGTCCCCTGTAACGCCTTCCGCGAGGTTTTCCGGCAGGCCGTCGGTGGGGCGACCGACGCCGGGCTCGTGCCGATCGAGAACGCGCTGACGGGCAGCATCCACGAGGTCTATGACCTCCTGCTGACCCACGATCTGCCCATCGTCGCCGAAGTGACACGGCCCATTCGCCATGAACTGCTCGGAATGCCGGGCGCGGCTTTGGGGACGATCGAGGTTGTCCACTCCCACCCGCAGGCGCTCTGGCAGTGCGAGGCGTTTCTCGAGGATGTGGGCGCTGAGCTGATGGCCGACTACGACACGGCCGGGGCGGCCCGTTGGGTGGCCGACCAAGGGGACCCTACGCACGCTGCCATTGCCGGCCCGTTGGCGGCGGAGCTCTACGAGCTGGCCCCGCTGGCGCGCGACATCTCCACCCAATCGCACAACGCCACCCGCTTCGTGCTCGTCGGCGATCCGTCTTCCTCAGCGGAGAAAAACGCCCCCTACAAGACCTCGTTGGTGGTGGAACTGGCCCACGAGCCGGGCGCACTCTACGACGCCTTGCTCCCGTTCTCCGAACACGGGGTCAACCTGACCAAGCTGGAATCACGGCCCATGGGCGAGGCGCCCTGGCAATACCGCTTCTACTTGGACTTGGAGGGCCACGTGGCGACCCCCTCGGTGCAGGCCGCATTGGACGAACTGGGCCGGCGCGTGGCAAGCTATCGAGTGCTCGGCACGTATCCGAGCATCCGGGGAGGCGATGGCGCATGAGCGACTATCGGTGGACGAAGCTGGTCCAGCGCGAGTACCACGAGACCGACAGCCACTTCATCCGCGACGTCCTGCCGCTCGGCTCGGTCGACGGATCCTCCTTCGGCCTCATTGCGGACGCCACCCACTATCGACTGGTGGACGAGGGCGAGGCGATCCACATTCGCCCACAGGTGGCCGAGCTGAAGGGCATCTTGAAGTCTCTCGGCCAGGGCGGGATGAGCGTCAACGAGGCCGACGCCAAGGCGAGCGTCCATCGGTTTGCCGAGCTCTGGGAGGAGCGCATCCGTGCCGCCGACAAGTGGGATCAAGTCCTCGAGACGGCCCGCGAGGCCGACGAGATCAGCACGCCGGACGACATGGCCTCGGCCAACGGCGAGGTCGAAGCGGGGATGCTCGGCCGTTTGAAACGACGGCTGTTCGGCGAATAGCTCGAGGCCGAGCACCCGACATTGGCCGACTGAGCCGATCGCGCGGCGGCGCCCAGCCAGGCGAACCACTATCCCTGCCGACTTCGCCGTGGCCACGGCAACGGAGCTCTCCCAAGGCAGTCCGTCCTTCCTCCGACGATGCGTGGCGAGTCTTGAACGTTGTGAGCATCATTGACAACCGGATGCCGTCGCTATGTTACACTGAGGAGCGCAAGAGGTTCGACAGCGACGGATCGATCCACCTCAAGGAGGTTGGTAAGTGTATGATTCGGTTCGTTCGAGTTCTTTCGCTCGCCCTCAGCGGCATCGTGCTCGCCCGATTCTTGGGCCTGGCACAGTCCGCCCAGACCGATCCATCCCTTCAGGCCGAGGTCTGGGACTCGTTGCGCGAAGGGTTGACCGTGGCCGTGACGCGCGTCAGCGAGTTCCTGCCCAACCTGATTGTGGCGCTGGTCATCCTCATCGTCGGCTGGATCGTGGCCAAGATCATCGGCGCCCTGTTCAATCGCGGGCTCCGGCGCCTGTGGCTTCGCCAGCAGACGGACGCCGCGGCGCAGGAACGCTGGGCCCGGGTGAGTCGCGTCTCCGGGCGCCTCGCCTACTGGGTCGTCATGGTCTTCGTGCTGATGGGCTTCTTCTGGGCCCTACAGCTCGACATCTTGGTCCAGCCGCTCAATCGCCTTCTGGAGCAGGTGTTCACGTATCTGCCGCAGCTCGTCGGCGCCGGTCTCATCCTGCTGATCGCGTGGCTGGCGGCGATCTTGTTGCGCACGGCCCTTACCGAGCTGCTCCAGCGCACGCGGTTGAGCGAGTGGCTCCAGCAGCGCCTCGACGAGTCCGGCATCGAAGCCGAGACGACGTCGGAGGCCGTTCCTGAGCCGGAAACCGGCAGCCAGGCGTTGGGACAGGCCGTCTTCTGGATCGTGTTGCTGGTCGGGTTGGTGGCCGCGCTCAACGCGCTTCAACTGAGCGCCGTCACGGATCCGTTGGAGAACATGCTGACCGACTTTCTCGCCTTCGTCCCGAACCTCGTGGCGGCCGGGCTCATTCTGCTCGTCGGCCTGTTCGTCATCCGCCTGATTCGGACGGTCACGGCCAACCTGTTGGCCACGACGGGTCTGGACAGCTGGTCGGAGCGGATCGGGATTCAGCGCGCCATGGCCGGCCAGGCGTTGTCCCAGGGCTTGGCCTGGGCCGTCTACGTGCTGTTGTTGATCCCGATCCTGATTGCCGCCTTTGACGCGCTCGACATCCAAGCGATCACCCAGCCCGCGGTGCGGATGCTGGAGAGCGTCCTGACCGCGATTCCGTTGATCCTGGAGGCCGCCCTGATCCTGGTTCTCGCCTATGCGGTGGCCCGGCTCTTGGAGACCGGGGTCCAGCGGATCCTGGAGGGGATCGACTTCGACGTGCTCCCCGAGCGGCTCGGCATGCGCCAGTCCCAGCTGCCCCGGGAGGTCCGCAGCCCCTCACAGGTCGTGGCCAAGCTGGCGCTCGTGGCGGTGATGCTCTTCGCCACGATGGAGGCGGCACGCGCGATCGGCTTCAGCGGCATGGCCGAGCTGATCCGCGAGTTCATCGTCTTCGGCGCCAACGTGCTCTTCGCGCTCGCGATCGTCGGCTTGGGGCTCTACTTCGCCCAACTGGCCCGCGACCTCGTCATCTCCGCCATGGGCCGAGATCGGGGGAGCCTGCTGAGCAACGTCGTCCGGTACGCCATCATCGTCTTTGCGATCGCCTTGGCGCTGCCGCGACTGGGCGTTCCCTCCAATATCGTCGAGATCGCCTTCGGCATTCCGCTGCTGGCTGCGGCCGTGGCCGTCGCCATCGCCTTCGGCATCGGCGGCCGTGACATCGCGGCCCGACAACTCGATTCGTGGCTGGGCTCGCGCGACCAGGACCACGAGTAGACCCATCGACGCCCACCACAGACGCCGTCACCGGGGGAAGGTCGGCCATCGCCGGCCTTTCCCCCGCATTTACGATCGTCGCATCACACGGAGGTGTGTCATGACACACCGTGCCCGAATCCTGATCGCGACCTTGCTCCCCATCCTGGTGGGATTGTCGTTCGCTCTGAGCCTGATCTGGCCGGTTTCGATCGCCGTGGCGACGGCCGCACTCGGCACGGCGCTGCTGAGCTGGCCGCTTCTGCGGATCATCAAGGCACAGGCGGGGCCGCTAGCTTCGAGGCAGACGCTGTCGAATCGCGAGGATCTCCACCAGCTTGGGGCGGCGAGCTTCGCGGGCTTGATCGCCGGGGCGTTCCGCTCGCTGGGCTTCACCGTCGAAGCGGTGGACTACCGGGGTGACACGTATCTGGCGGACTTCATCTTGCAACATGAGCAGCGGGGAGAGATTGTCGTGGCCATCGCGCGCCAGCAGCGCCCGCAGGATCACGTCGATGTGCCGTTGTTGAACACCCTCATTTTGGCGGTCCGACGCTTGAGCGCCTCTCGAGGCATCCTGGTGACCACGGGCCGTATCCCGCAGGAGGTGCGGCGGGCCGCCGAGGCGAGCGACGTGCCACTCCAGTTGATCGACGCGCCCTTGCTGCAGCGAATAGTCGAGCAAGCCGACGACGGAGTTGATTGACGCCCGGAGGGGCTTGCGGGGTGATGCCCGGGTGGCTCGTTCTCGAGGTGAGCTCGGAGCGCGATTCTGAGCGCGCCCTCAGCGCCGTCTTGTGATACGGAAAACGTCTTGACTCAAGGGACGGCTTGTGCTACCGTGACGCTTTGAAAAGAGGACGCTGAGCGCAATGACACCACTCCGCGCACCGCAGGCGCATTCGAACGACGCCATCAGCCCGCAAGGCGCCATCTTTCCCGTGTCCTATCCCTTGTTCGTTCCGGCCTTTTGGGCCCCTCTGGGGTCCTAAATCGTCACACCGCCGCCGAGTCGACTGTCGTCACACGGCCGCTTACCCGAAACCCGCTCAGTATCGTCTAAGGAGGTCGGAACGATGGTTATCGTCATGAAGCCGGATGCCGAAGAGAGCCAGATTCAACACGCCTCGGATCGATTGATCGAGCTGGGGTTCCAGGTCCACCGCGTCGACGGCGTGCGCCAGACCATCCTCGGCGCCATCGGGGACAAGCGCGGCGTGGAGCGCTCGCCCTTGGAGACGATGCCCGGCGTCCGCGAGGTCGTCGAGATCACCAAGCCCTACAAGCTGGCCAGCCGCGAGTTCAAAGACGAGGATACGACCATTCGACTGAACGGCTGCGAGATCGGCGGGGGCGAGCTGGTCCACATGGCCGGCCCGTGCTCCGTCGAAGACGAAGGCCAGATCCATCGTCTGGCCGAAACTGCGGCTGCCCATGGCGCCAAGGTGCTGCGGGGCGGCGCGTTCAAGCCCCGGACGTCCCCGTACAGCTTCCAGGGGCTCGGCGAACAGGGCCTGAAGTGGATGCGCGAGGCGGCCGACGCGCACGGGCTGCTCATGGTCACCGAGGTGATGGATCCGACGCAGACCGAGCTGGTGGCTTCCTACGCCGACATCCTCCAGGTCGGCGCGCGCAGCATGCAGAACTACCATCTGCTGCGATCCGTGGGGCAAATGGACCGCCCGGTGCTGCTGAAGCGCGGCCTGGCGGCCAAGCTGGAGGAGTTCCTCATGGCGGCGGAGTACGTCATGAGCGAGGGCAACCACCGCGTGGTTCTGTGCGAGCGCGGCGTTCGGACGTTCCTGGATCACATGCGCTTCACGCTCGACGTGGGCGCGATTCCCTTGATCAAGGAACGCTCGCACCTGCCGATCATCGTCGACCCGAGCCACGCAGCCGGCGTCCGTGACTACGTCACGCCGCTGGCGCTGTCGGCCATCGCGGCCGGTGCCGACGGGCTGATCGTGGAGATCCACGACGCCCCGGAGACGGCCGTGAGCGACGGCAACCAGGCGTTGACGTCGCAGATGTATGCGGAACTTATGGGCCAAGTGGCCGGTGTTGCCCAAGCGATCGGGCGAACCATGGGCCAGGCCGACGAGTCGCCCATGCCCGTGCGGCTCTGATCCATGAGCCGCGTCATTCGGCCCGTCCAGCGCGTTCGCGGCGCGGTCCGCGTTCCGGGCGACAAGTCCATCTCGCACCGAGCGCTGATGCTCACCTCGATCGCCGACGGCGCGAGTTCCATCCGCGGACTCGCGGCCTCGCGCGACGTCGCGAGCACGGCCCGCTGTCTCCGAGCCCTCGGCGCATCGATCGACGACAATGGGGCCACGGCCATTCGTATCGCGGGGCAGGGTCGTGACGGACTCCGTGAGCCGACGGGGGCTTTGGACGCGGGCAACTCGGGCACGACGCTGCGCCTGCTAAGCGGGCTCCTGGCCGGCCAGCCGTTCCCAACGACGATCACGGGCGACGGGTCGCTCCGGCGCCGGCCCATGGGTCGCATCATCGATCCGCTGCGAGCGATGGGCATCCACCTCGACAGCGACGACGGCCACGCGCCGCTCGCCATCCACGGTGGACAGCCCCACGGGATCCGTTATGAGCTGCCCGTTGCCAGTGCCCAAGTCAAGTCGTGCCTGCTGCTGGCGGGGCTGTACACGCATGACGCCACGGCCGTCGTCGAGCCGGAGCCATCCCGGGATCACACCGAACGGATGCTGCGCGGGATGGGCGTTGAGCTCACTCAGGATGGCGACACGATCACGCTGCGCGGGTGTCGCGAACTGGCGCCCATGGAGCTGTCGGTTCCGGGCGATGTCTCCTCGGCCTCGTTCCTGGTCGCGGCGGCGGTGCTCGTGCCCGAGGCCGATCTGACCCTACGCTATGTCGGCGTCAACCCGACGCGGACGGGGATCCTCGACGTGCTCCAGTCGATGGGGGCCGAAATTGACATTCTCGACGAGCGCGAGGCTGGGAACGAGCCCGTCGCCGATCTGCGGGTCGTCTCCCAAGGGACGCTCCGAGCCACCGAGATCGGCGGCTCGCTGATTCCGCGCCTCATCGACGAACTCCCGCTGTTGGCGGTGGTGGCCACCCAAGCCGACGGACAGACGGCCATTCGCGGCGCGTCGGAGCTGCGCCACAAGGAGACGGATCGCATCCATGCTGTCGTGGACAATCTGCGGCGCATGGGCGTCGAGCTCGAGGAACGTCAGGACGGGCTCGTCATCGAGGGCCCGCAACGCTTGCAAGGTGCTCAAGTGCAGAGCTATGAGGACCATCGCATCGCCATGGCGTTTGCGATCGCCGGGCTGGTGGCCGAGGGCCCGACGACGATCGAGGGGGCGGCGTGGGTCGACGTGTCGTTTCCCGGCTTCTTTGATACGTTGCAGCGGGTGGCCCAATCGTGAAACTGCTCGGCGTCATCGGCGATCCCATCGAGCACTCGCTTTCCCCAGCGCTTTTCGACTACCTCTTCAAGGCGTTGGCGTTGCCGTATCGCTACGACGCCTATCGGATCACCGCAGAGGGCTTGGCGGGGTTCGTGCAGACCAGTCGTGTGAGCGGATTGATCGGCTTCAACGTGACCATTCCGCACAAGGAGACGATCGTTCCCTGCTTGGATGCGTTGGCGGGCGACGCTCAGCGTCTGGGCGCGGTCAACACCGTCGTCAACGACGGGGACCGCCTGATCGGCCACAACACCGACCTGGCGGGGTTCCTGAGTCCCCTTCGAAAACGCCAGGTGAAGCTGGACGGCCAGCATGCGATCGTGCTCGGCGCGGGCGGCGCGGCGCGGGCCGTACTGCACGGACTCTGCGATCTGAACGTTGCCCACATCACCCTGGCGAACCGCACCCCGGAGCGGGCCCGTGAGCTTGTCGAGGCGTTGGATCCGGACACAAGCGTTCAGGCCTGCGCCTTGAGCGACTCGACCCTCACCGAGGCGCTCGCGGATGCTCGGCTGCTCGTCAACGCCACGTCCGTGGGCATGCGGCCCCGCACGGGGGAGAGCCCGTTGAGCGACACCGAGGGTCTCCACGACGATCTCATCGTCTACGACCTCGTGTATCGCCCGCTGCAGACGCAGTTGCTCAATGATGCGGCCGCCTCTGGGGCGACGACCGTGGACGGCTTGGCGATGCTGATCGGGCAAGCGTGGGGCGCGCTCCGGCTCTGGCTGCCCGAGGCTGCGGAGCTTTCCGCCTCATTGGAACGCGACCTGCGCGGCTATCTGCGGGGCAAACTCCTTGACGATGCCCGAGTTGCGGATTAAACTACGGTATCCATGCCGGTGTAGCTCAGCTGGTAGAGCATTCCCCTCGTAAGGGAAAGGTCGTCGGTTCGAATCCGACCGCCGGCTCCATTCCTTCTCCTCATTAGATGCCGCCGACCGGGCTGCGCGTCCGCAGACGTCCCCTCCCCATTGCAACTGCCGCATCCACGCTTCCGCGACAGGCTCGAGCAGAGTCATGGTTGCCCGGTCAATCGGATCGTGCACATTGGGGGAACCCAACATATGCGGTGACCGCTGTCGGCGGGTCGCCGCTGGTGAGCTTGAGATCCAAGTTGAAGTGGCCAGATTACGGAGGCTCTGCCAACGGGCCTTGCCCACCAATGCGCCAGCCAAGCCATTATAGCCGAGCGCCGATTCGGCTTAATGCTGTGGTCATGTCTATTCTTGTACGTTATCGAGAGGGTTTGGGTAAACCCGGCTGTGGCCGGGGGATCCCCTGTTCAGGCATCCGTGCGTGCCAACTGGAAGGGCTATTGCGCTATGCCCTCAGCTCGGCAAACCGTGCCAGGAACGCTTGCTCGGCTTCGGCAAAGCTGAGGGGTTGGATGGTCGCGTCGAGCGGCGACGCATGCAGGCCCCAGTCATGCCGGGCCTCGGCCATGAGGTCGCGGCGCTCGGTCGCCAGCAACGTCGCATCCGCCGCGTGAACCGCATCGGGTATCGGCCAGGATAGGCCGAAACGCCGGGCGATGACGCGCATGAGACGGTCCTCGACCGCGCAATAGTCGGGCAGGTTCGGCTTCAGGGGCTTGGGCACGTCGGAGAGATAGGCCTCGGAGGCGTCGTGGAGCAGGCCCCAGAGCGCAGCGTCGCCGTTGAGCTGGCGCGAGACGCGGACCGAGTGTTCCGCCACGGAATAGAAGACGCGATAGTGGCCGTTGAAGCGGCAGTGGAGGCTGAGCGCGTGGGCAATGTCCTCGACCGCGATCGCCGCTGGGTCGGGATCGAGCGGCTCGACCTTGCGGCCCGTGAAAGTCTGGATCCAGCCGTCCATGGCGCGGAATGTAGCCGATCGATCCGGCCAGGTGCAACGTCGTCATTGCCGCACGACCGTGACCGTGCACGGGCCTTCGCACGCGCGGGCTGCGTCACGGGGTTGCCTGGGGACGTTCCCCGAGCTCAGCGTCGTCCGGCGTATCGCGCGCCATCGGTGACCTTGCTACGCCATCGGGCCATCCAGTGCAAGTCCGCCCCGTCGGGGTGTTCATGACGGCCATCGACCGATGCCGGCGGGCTTTCGGCTCCTCTCAGGCGAGTGGTGTCTGGAGTACCGTCGCGATGCCCGATTGATCGAGTCCGGGCCATGCGCTACACATACGGGGGACGTCGTCGACCGGCGTTGCCCCCGAGGTGACCTATGCCCTGCATCCTGATCGGCTATTCCATGCGCAGCGGCAGCACGCTGCTGCAGCACATCCTCGATCAACACTCCCAGATCCGCTCCTACAGCGACCTGAGCTCGGTCCCGCAGCTGGCGCGGATGAAGTTGGGGCGTCCTGTGGAAGCTCACGTCTGCATCAAGCCGATGGACGTCGTCTATCTGCGCCGGCGACCGACGCTCGAGGCCCAGTTCGACAAGCGGATCTGGCTGGCGCGCGACCCGCGTGACAGCTATCTCTCCACCCGCTCCTCGGGCTACGCCTATCTGCTGTGGCCGCCGGGTCGACGGGTCCACGGCATCGACGTGGGCCTGTTGCGGCGCTGGAAGCGCATCTATCGGCGCTACTTCGACCATGAGGATCAGTGGCACTTGATCAAGTACGAGTCGCTGGTCCGCGACCCGGATCGCGTGATCGGCGATCTGCTCGATTACCTGGAGCTGCCGCCGGAGTCGCTGTTGCCCTTTGAGCCGTTCCAGATGCGCAAAGGGGGTGACTACAAACTGACCCAGACCACCACCGTCAACCCGAAGTCCGCCGGCCGCCACAGGGAACGGCTGACGGCCGCGCAACAGGACCTCTTCCGAGCATACTGCGGCGACGAGATGGAGAAGCTGGGCTATCTCTGAACGCATCTCCAGTTTTCGGGCTCATCCTACC
Organism: Candidatus Bipolaricaulota bacterium; assembly: GCA_018609825.1. The sequence continues at coordinate 13,616 of JAHEOA010000175.1, forward strand.
GTATTTGCGGGGCCCGCCTCGACAATGGGAACGATGGCTAGACGAGTTCCAAATCCTCGTCGCCGTTGAGGATCCGCTCCAGACGGTTGAGATCGCGTACGGGCAAGTCGCTCAGTTGCTGGACCGCACCCCGTTCGAGGAGCTCGTTGGCCGTGTCGCGGGAGTGCTTCAGGCGCTTGGCCAGCAAGACTAGACGATGGACGGCCGCACGATATTCCATGATCTCGTCGGCGTGCGCGCGGCGAGCCTCGTACGGCTCCGGGAACGGGAACCGTTCGACCGTCTCGCGAAGCCGCGCATGCAGGTCGTCGATACGTGCGAGCTGGGCGGCTTTATCCGTCATAGGCGACTCTGTTCGCTTGCATGGCCCTCCACATGTCCATTGGCCGCCACGTCGTCGATGCCTGAGTGGCCAGCATAGCATTCGAGCCCGTTCGATGGCAGGTTGGCATCAGGGCGATCCGTTGTGCCCCTCCCCGCAATCGCTCGTCGGTGATCTTTAGGCCGCGGCCGACGTTCGCATAGGGATTGGCACGGGCGCAGTGCTCCGCAGTGGGCTCTGGCTGGGGCGTCGCAGTTGTGGACCAAGCACACACTGTGACGGCTACGGCGCCCGTCGGTCGCTTGATTCCACCTCGGCCGTAGCGGACGATCGCCCTCGTCGGACTGCTGCCTGGATTTGCAAGCTGAGGCGGGGCCATTGGTGGCTTCCGTCGGGTCGCCGAGCGCGTTCGACGTATGCCGAAGACCGGAACCGGAGCCGAGCCAGCCGTCTGACCCTCGATCGAGCGGGTGGACAACGTGCGGCCCAGTCCCTACAACGAACAGGGATCATCCACAGAAAGGGGCACGAGGGATGGACGCATTGAAGTGCTTCGACGAGAACATGAATCCCGTCCACGAGGGCCTGTCCCTGGACGAGGTGCAGGACGGGCTCCACGTCGGCTGCGACCACAAGGTGCTCGTCTGGGCGCACGCTGACGAGGAGCTGATGCAGACGGCGTGCGACGACCACGGCGTCTGCTACCGCTTCACGGCCTCCGGGTCAGGGGATGGCCCTCGCCGCTACGCGCAGGCCCACACGAGCGTGCCGTAGGGGCTAAGCACGCGGTCAGCCGATTGGAGTCCGTTGCCATTGATGTTTGGTGGCGGGTCCCGCTCCAGACCCAGCCGGGCGGGCAAGCGCTCCTCACGAGGGTAACCCATGGCGTCGCAAGCCTCGATGCCCACGATCCTGGATCGCCACGTGGTCGTGGACGGCGAGCGGGTCGCGTACACGGACCAGGGCGGCGGTCCGCCCGTCGTGCTGATCCACGGGACGCCCTCGCACAGCTTTATCTGGCGGAACGTCTTGCCGACGGTGCGTGACGCTGGCTTCCGGGTGCTGGCGTTCGACCTGCTCGGGTACGGCCTCTCGGAGAAGCCGGCCTTTGAACGGGACACGTCCGTCGCCGCCCAAGTCGAGTTGCTCGCTCGTCTCTTCGATCAATGGGGCCTGGACAGCGCGCATCTGGTGGGGCACGATATCGGCGGCGCGATCAGCATGATCTGCGCCGTCCGGCACCCTGAGCGCGTGCGCAGCCTCCTGTTGGCCGACACGGTCAGCTACGACTCCTGGCCCTCCGAGACCTGGCAGGCGATCATCCAGCACCACATGGCCGATTACCAGGCCATGCCCTTGGAGGACTTCCGCGACATGATGACCCGCCAGCTGCGCATGACGGTCTTCCACAAGGAGCGCATGCGCGGCGAGACGCTCGATGCGTATCTGGCTCCGGTGCTGTCGGATCTCGGCAAAGTGGCCTTCTTTGCACACCAAGTTGGCCACTACGACTCGCGCTACACTGAGGAGATCGAGGACGATCTCCGGCAACTGGCCTTGCCCGTGCGGGTGCTGTGGGGCGAGCGCGACGCGTGGCAGCCGTTGGCCTACGGCGAGCGGCTGCGCGAGGACATTCCCGGCGCCTCGCTGGCGACCGTCCCGGAAGCCGGGCACTTCGTCATGGAGGACGCGCCCAAGCGTGTTCGCGAGGAGATCGTGGCGTTTCTCGACGAGCTGGCCTAGCGCCCATCTGCAGCAAGCAGCCCCGCCTAAGTGTCTCGGGGTGCCAAGTCACAGCGCCAGGCCATGACGGGTCCGAAGTTCTTGGCGTCGATGAGCATCTCGCCATTGTCGGCCTGATAGGGCTCGAATTCGTAGCCCTCCACATCGTGGACGTCCCGGTGCGCCGCGTTGGAGCAGAGCAGCTCGTTCGGCTCGGCCAGCACTTGGAGTCGGGTCGCCAGGTTGATGGAACTGCCCAGACAGGCCATCCCCTCGTAGTCGCTGTCGCGCTTGATGAGGGCGATCTCGCCCTTGGACAGCCCGGAGCGCATCCCCTGCGGTTCGATGACGAGGTCGATGGCGTTCTGCCACTGGCGGGCATAGCGGGTTCCGATCTCGGTGATCTGGCGTGCGCAGGATAGGATCTTCGCCGAATCCGACGTCGTGCCCGGAATCCCCCAGACGCCGATGACGGCGTCGCCGACGATCTGGCTCAGCATCCCGCCGGCCCCCTGGATCGACCGCCGCATGTCCGTGTACATGGAGGTCAGGAGCGGGTTGATGATCTCGACCTCGGGCGTGGCCCAGAGGAATTTCGAAAAGCTGCAGAAGTCCGCGACCAGGACGAAGCAGCCGCGGAAGCTGCGCCCGAAGAGCGCGTCGGGCTGGAAGTCGGCGGAGGAGGCCTGCTGGCTCCCGAAGTGGTAGTAGTACCACTGCTGGCTGCGGCGCGCGGCGCCGGTCACTTCCGGGGGCGTTCGATCGTCATGGCCCTCTTCCGTCATGGCGGGCATCAACTCCTCCTCCTGTCACAGCTCAAGGCTTCCATGTGGGCACGAACGTGCAGTTGGCCTTGGCCCAGGCGTCCACGCTGTTCGGATCTCTCGCCAGGCGCAGCGGCATGAGGTCGCGACACCCGATGAGCAGGTTCGCGTCGGACGCCCATTCGCGGGTCCACGAACGTCGATGGAGGTCGATGGCCCCTATCGGCTGAGCACTCTGCGCGAGGGCTTCGTGTGCGGACGGCGGCAGCGACAGTTGGCAGTGCTCCCGAATGCCGTGCGCAAACCGATGGCGCGAAGGCGCCAATGGCGATGGCGCGTCGGCGCCACATCGCACCCGGATCCGGCCCAACGGGTACTCGGCCGGACGGGCCGTGGGAAACAGGACGGTCGCATGCTGAGGCTGGGCTGAGTTCTCGGGAATGCGCAGGGCCGCGAAGGCCGGATAGGCGCGGTCGGGTTCCTGAGCGCGCAGGCGCAGCATCGCGGAGAGCTCAATCGCCATGAAGCCGGTATACAGCTGTTCTCGGTGGACGCTCGTCGTGGCGATCCCGAGCACCGCCAAGCCGACGATCGCCGTCACGGCCAACTCCTTATGCAGAACATTTAGCGTGCAGGGGACACGCACGATCGCTCCTTCCGTTGCGCCCGAGATGCTTCGATGATAGCGGGCTTGCCCCGGACGAACAATTGGGTCGTGTCTGGACGACGCCGCAGCCGTTCCCTATCATGCTCGACACCACACAAGGAGGCGATGATGCAGCGCGTGTCGTTGGGGGACCGTTGGGGAGCGTTGCGAGGTTTGGCGCTGGTGGCGATCGTCGTGCTCGTGGCGCCGATCGGCTCAGCCCAGTCGATGCCGGACCTGGCGTTGGCGGACGTCCGGGCGCAGCCCGATCCGATCGAGCCGGGCCGTCCGGCCGAGTTGATCGCAACCGTCGTCAACGAGGGCCGGCGCGTGCTCTTCCGCTCGTTTCAGGTCAGCATCCAGGTGGGCAATGAGCTCGTTCACTCGGGGCTCGTGACCGGCTCCCTCCAGCCGGGCCAGTCCATCGAGGTCAGCGGAACGTGGGACAACCCGACTGAGGGCGAACATCGAGTCCGGGTGCGGGTCGATCCCTTCGACCGCGTGCAGGAGGCCAACGAGGACAACAACGAGCTGCGCCGCACGCTGACGGTGACGAAGCCCCAAGGCGTCCGCTCGTTCACGGCGCCGCTGTTGGAGGGCATCGCGGGCGGGCTCACCGAGGCCGGCCAGGCGCTGCAAGTGGAGCACGTCTCGGACACGTTCCAGCTGATCCGCAACTTTCAAGCGGCGTTCGACACCGTCGAAACCGCGTACGACCGCAGTTTCCAGACGGTCCATTCCGTCACCAGCACCGTGCCGGAGCCGTTCCAGACGATGCCGCAGATGGCCCAGGGCGAGCGGGTCGCGCGGCTCTACGACACGCTGGCCGAGGACTTCGAGACGGCCCGGACGGGGTTAGGTCAAGCGCAGGTCCAGGCGCTGCTGGACGCGTTCACGAACATCCGGTCCACGAGCGAGACGCTGGCGACGATCTCCGAGCCGGAGTTCGACTTGAGTCCGCTGCGTGAGACCTCGGCGCTGTTGGACGAGGCGCTCGTCGAGGCGGAAAAGCTTCGCGACGCGCTCAACGGCGAGCCGAACGTCGACGTCGAGGCCGTGACATCCCAGTTGGTCGCACTGCTCAGTCGCATGGGCGATATCTGGCGACAGGTCGGCACGAGGATTCGAGACGATCGCTCGGTCTGGTCCGCCGAGTTCACCGATCTGGACGGCGAGCCCATCCGGCGCTACGAGCCGGGCGATCCCGTCGTCATCTCCGTCCCGCGGGCGCATTCGCTGACGCTGTTCGTCTACGACGCCGACGGGGAACGCGTGAGCACGCTCGGCGGCCCGCGCCACACGCTGGTCTGGCACGGGACCGACGCGTCGGGCGAGCCGTTATCGCCCGGTACCTACTACTACCGCCTGATGATCGGCAACGGCGTGCCCCAGCCTCGCGACGAGCTGGGCCAGATGCGCATCCGCCCGTCTCGAGACGACTGAACAAGGGCTGCCGATCGGTCGACTGCCCCGCCCGTCCGTATTCGGAATCGCTCGCATTCACCCCTCGCATGCGACGGGAAGCGAAGCGGGGCACAGCAGTGCTGTGCCCCGCTTCGTTGGGCATAGGGGGTCGGGCCCGATGAGGCTGCTCCGTTTAGAGGTCCTCGGCGGTGATGGTCTGGACCTCGACCGGCATGAACTGGCCGTTCTCCAGCTGGCTGAACATAAGCGAGTTGAGCACGACCATCCGTCCGGCGCTGACGCCGAGCTGGCCCATCAGCGAGGGCTGCTGGGCGATGGTCGCGTCCATGTTGCCGTTGCGGATGGCCTCCAGCGCGGGGTCGATGGCGTCGAAGCCGACGATGACGATCCGCTCCCCGTTGGGTCGCGTCGCGTCGGCCTGCTGGATGGCTTGGAGCGCGCCCAGGGCCATCTGATCGTTGGCCGCCACGACGGCGTCGATCTGGTTCGGGTTGGCCTGGAGGATGTTCTGCATCACGGTGACGGCCTCGGCCTGGTCGAAGCCGGCGGGCTGGCTGGCGATGATCTCCATGTCGGGGGCGATTTCGGCCAGCTCGTCCTCGAAGCCTTGGCGTCGGTCGCGGGCCGCGGAGGTGCCCGGGATGCCCTCGAGCTCCACGACGTTGCCCTCGCCGCCGAGCGCATCGGCCACGAAGCGGGCCTGCAGCCGACCGCCGAAGACGTTGTCCGAGGCGATCTGGGCTTCGACTTGGGCGCCGCCGCTGGTGTCGATGGCGCGGTCGATGGCGAAAACCGGGATACCGGCCTCGTTGGCCTGGTTGACCGCGGGCACGATGCCGGCGCTGTCCACGGGGTTGATCAGCAGCGCGTCCACGTTCTGGCTGATGAGGTCCTGGACGTCGGAGACCTGGGTGGCCAGGTCGTTCTGAGCGTCGGTGACGACCAGATCCACGCCGAGTCGATCCGCTTCGGCCTGCGCGCCCTCTTGGACGCTGACGAAGAACGGGTTGTTCAACGTCGACAGCGAGAGGCCGATCGTGATGCCGTCCTCTTGGGCCTGGCTGCTGATGGCCCCGCCGAGGGGGAGCGTCAAGAGCCCGAGCGCGACCGCGACCAGCGCGAAGCCCTTCAGTGAATTGAGTCGCATCGGCAAACCCTCCTTGGTGGTTGAACCCTTTGACCTAGATTGGATGTCCGCTCGTCCGCTGTCTCGTCTCTGTCGTCGCCTCTGCACCCGCTTGCCATCACCCCCTTTGCCGCACGGCTGATGGACAAAACTATCCCTCCTCGCGCCCGCGCAGCGTCCGCTCGATGAACAGCGCGAGCAGAATCACGGCCCCCTTGGTCACCTGTTGCCAGTAGGCTTGCACGTTCATGAGGTTCAACCCGTTCGCGATCGTCTGCAGGATCAGCGCGCCGACCAGCGTCTTGGCCACGCTGCCACGCCCGCCGTAGAGACTGGTGCCCCCGAGCACGACCATGGCGATGACGTCGAGCTCCCAGGTCGTGGCCATGGTCGGCTGCGCGGAGTCGAGGCGCGAGGTGAGCACGATCCCGCCCATGCCGGCCATGAGCCCGCTCAGCGCAAAGACGGCGATCTTGATCGCCCGGACGTTGACGCCGGCAAGCTCCACGGCCCGCTCGTTCGAGCCGATGGCGTAGATGTAGCGGCCCAGGCGCGTCTCGCGCAAGAACAGCCACGCCAGCAGATAGAGCACGAGGACGAGGAGCACGGGAACCGGGATGCCGAGAAGATCGGCCCACGCGATCACGGAGAACTCCTCGCCCAGGCCGAATATGGGGCGGCCCTGGGTGTAGAGAAGCACGACGCCCCGCGCGATGGCCAACATCGCCAGCGTGACGATGAACGACGGGATGTTGCGCAGCACGGTGAACAGCCCGTTGACGAGCCCGACGAGCGCGCCCACCCCCAGTCCGGCCCCGATCGACACGATCAGCCAGGCCTCCATGGGCCAGCCGGCCGGCATGGCCTGGATGACCCCGGCGGTGATCGCCCCGGCGAGCGCGGCGACCGACCCGACGGACAGGTCGATCTGAGCCATGAGAATTACCATCGTGACGCCGATGGCGATGATCGCCTTCATGGAGGCTTGCGAGAAGATGTTGAGCAGATTGGCGCTCTGGAAGAAGTGCGGGCTGACCAGCGACAGCACGATCGCGATGAGCGCCAGAATGACGTATATGCCGTAGTCGAGTGCCCACCGGCGCCAGTTCTGCCCAATCGTCGCACGCATCGTCGTCGTCCGCTCCGGCGCCTGCTCACCCATGGCTGGCCATCTTCTCGCTGCCGACGATGTACTTGACGACCTCGTCCAGGTCGGTCTCCTCCGTGGTCAGGTTGGCGACCATCTCGCCCTTGCGCAGCACGTTGATGCGATCGGAGACCGCCATGACCTCCTGCATGGTGTGGCTGATGAGAATCACGCCAATGTTCTGGTCGCGCAGGCTGCGCGCCAGCTCCAGGACCCGTTCGGCCTCGCTGACCGCCAGCGCTGAGGTCGGCTCGTCGAGAATAATCAACTTCGGCTGGGTGTAGAGCGCGCGACTGATCGCCACGCTCTGGCGCTGGCCGCCGGAGAGCCAGCCGACCTCGCTTGCCAGCGAGGGGAGTTTCAGCCCTAAGCTGGAGAGCAGCTCCTCCGATTGCCGAGCCATCTCCCGCTTGTTCATCACCCGCAGCGGCCCGAGACGGAAGCGCTCCAGCTCGCGGCCAAGGAAGATGTTGCCGGGCACGTCGAGGGTGTCCACCAACGCGAGGTCTTGATAGACGGTCTCAATGCCGAGCTCCTTGGCGGCGCGCGGCGAGGGAATCGACACGGGCTGACGGTCGAAGCGAATCTCGCCGCGGTCGGGTTGATGGGCCCCGGCCAGGACCTTGATCAGCGTCGACTTGCCGGCGCCGTTGTCGCCTACCAGGCCGACGACCTCGCCCCGATGGACGTCGAAGTCGACGCCGTTGAGCGCGACGATGCCGCCGAAGCGCTTGGTGATCCCGCGCATCGCCACCAACGGCGTGTCGGCGTTCGTCAAAATGCCACCCCGCATTCAAGAATCACGTTGGCGAAGGGCGACGCCTCGCCGGTGCGGACGACGGCCTTGGCCCCTCGCAAGCGTGCCTTGAGGTCCTCATGGGAGACCTCGTTGATGGGGACGCCTTCGAGGTGTCCGTGCAGGCCGTCCAGCGTGGCCAGGTTCTGGGTGCGCATCTCCTCGGCCACGGTGGCCTGCTGGATCACCGTCTCGCCGACGATCGCCGCCACGACGTCGAGGAAGCGGGGCGTTCCCTGAACCAAGGACAGGTCGACCCGCTCGACCTCAGGCGGAATCGGCAGCCCGCAGTCGGCGATGACCAGCCAATCGGTATGGCCAAGCGAGGCCAAAACACGGTTCAACTGCGGGTTCAAGATGCCGCCTCGCTTCATGCCTCTCCTTTCTCCATTCGGGCCAAGAAGGAACGGACGTCCGCCTGCGTGGGCATCGCGGGTTGCGCACCAGGCTTCGTTGCGGCAAGAGCGCCCACGGCGTTGGCGTATCGAATCGCGTCAATCAATGAGCGTCCCTCGCACAGCGCCACGGCCAGTCCGCCGTTGAACGCGTCGCCCGCGGCCGTCGTGTCCACGACCTCGACGTCAAAGCCCGGGACTCGTTCGAACCGATCGCCCGACAGCAGATAGGCCCCGTCCGCGCCGGCCTTGCAGATGACGTCGGCGCCGCCGGCCCGGTCCCGCAATGCCCGACAGGCTCGTTCGATCTGTTTCGGGCTCTCCGCCGGATGATCGGTCAGCGCCCGAAGTTCGTGCCGGTTCGGCGTCAACAGCCGAATCCGTGCCAACGGCAGGTCGCTCAAATCATGGACCGGCGCCGGGTCGAGGATGACCTGGGGCCCATCCTCGGGAAGGACCTCCAACGCATGGGCCATTGCCGCCACGGGAATCTCCAGTTGGAGCAAGAGCCAATCCGCCTTGGCCAAAGCGTCGCAGACCGCGTCGACATACGACGCGTCGACCTGGCCGTTGGCGCCGGCCACGATGGCGATGGCGTTCTCGCCCGCGTCCTCCACCCAGATGGACGCCGTTCCCGTCGAGACGTCGGCGCACCGGCGAATCTCGTCGGTGTTGACCCCGCTTGAGGCGAGCGATTCCAAAATCGGGCCCTCGAAGCCGTCGTCGCCGACGGCGCCGTACATCGTCGTCGCCTGGCCGAGTCGCCCGCTCGCGACCGCCTGGTTGGCGCCTTTCCCGCCCGGGAACTGCTGAATGGCTCGGGCCTCGACGGTCTCACCTGGGGCAGGGAACGACGCCATCGTCACGACCAAGTCCAGGTTGAGGCTGCCGAGCACCGCGATGCCGCTCATGACCGCCTCCGCGTCGACTCCCCCGGCACCACGCGCGTCGGCATGGGTTGGGGAGGCTCAATGGCCGATGGCCCCTGCTCGACGGCATGCATTAGCAATGCCATCGCTCGGCGGCCCACCTCGAACGCCGGAATCTCCACGGTGGTGAGGCGCGGCCGGATCCAGCCCGACAGGGGGATCCCGTCGAAGCCGGCCACGCCGACGTCGTCCGGAATGGACAGCCCGTGCTTATCCAGAGCCTGCATCGCGCCGAGCGCCATCAGGTCGTTGGCCGCGATGACGACTTCCGGAACGGCATCTCCGTTGACAAGTGTCCGCGTGGCCTCGTAGCCGCTCTCGAAGGTGTAGCCGCCGTCGCGGGGTTCAACGACCGCCGCGTCGACGCCGAGGCGCTCGGTGGCGTCGACGAACCCTCGGCGGCGTTCACAGGCGGTGCTCACGGGGTCCGGCCCTGCCAGGAACGCGAAACCTCGGTAGCCGTGCTCAACCAGATGATCCGTGAGCCTCTCGGCGTCGGCGACCCCGTCGGTGCAGACGGTCGGGATGGGTGCGTCGTCCACGCGGCGATCGGCGGCCACGACGGGGATCCCTCGCTCACGGAGCTCGTCCAGCGCCGTGTTCCGCCGCTCCACGGTCGTGAGCAGCACGCCCTCGACGCGCTCGTGGATCAGGACGTCGATGTGGTCGCGCTCGATCTCCGGCCGGTTCTCCGTGTCGCAAATCAGCACGCTGAAGTTCGCGTCCCGGGCGGCCTTCGCCATGCCGCGCACCATCAGCGAGAAGAAGGGATTCGAGACGTCCGGGATGACGGCGCCGACCACGCCGGTCTTCTTCTTCTTGAGCGTCTGGGCCGACTTGTAGGGCAAATACCCCAGTTCGTCGATGGCGGCCTGGACGCGGCGCTGGATCTCGGGGCTGACGCCGGGGCTGTCGTTGATGACTCGGGAGACGCTCGATATGGAGACATCGGCATGCCGGGCCACGTCACGGATCGTCACCGAAGAGCGGGGCTCCATCGCGCCTCCTTGAAAACGGTTTCGAAACCGTTTTCAGCCTAACCGAGGCGTTTGATCCACGTCAAGCGTCCGTGACGTCTGCACGCTTGGGCGAATCGGATGGCGCCCGGCGGGCCCATCGGCGAGCCGTGGGGAAGGGCGCTCAGTCGGCGGGGGTGACGAAGATGTGTGTGGCCGCCTCTCGGCCCAGGATGCGCTCCTGGCCGTCGACTTGGAGCGTCAGCGGGCCGTGGTAGGGCGCCGTGTCCACGAGCGTCACCGCGATCTGTGGATAGAGCCCGAGGCTGCCGAGGTAGCGCAACAATTCCGGATCGTGGTCGCTCACTTCCGCCACGACGGCTGACTGGCCCGGCGCGAGCTCGTCCAGGCGGACCGAGTCGGCCTCGGGGAGCTCGCCGTCGCGACTCGGAATGGGCGCGCCGTGCGGGTCGGTGGTGGGATGGCCCAGATGCTGGGCGATGCGGTCCTCGATGTCCTCCGAGAGGACGTGCTCCCAGACCTCGGCCTCGTTGTGGACCTGATCCCAAGGGACGTCGAGCGCTTCGGCCAGATAGAGTTCCACCAGACGATGGTGGCGAATGACCTCCAGGGCCAGCTTGCGGCCCGCGTCGGTCAGCTTGACGCCGCGATAGGGCTCGTGCGTGACGAGCTTCATCTCCGCAAGCTTTTTGACCATGCCCGTCACCGACGCCGGCGCCACGTCGAGGCGCTCCGCGAGCGCGGACGTGGTCACCTTCTCGCGGGTCCGCTCCAGCTCGTGGACGGCCTTGAGATAGTCCTCAACGGCTTGGGTCTTGGTCGCCATGGCCTCCTCGGCGTTCATCAATGCAGGTCAACTATAGCGACGGATATTTCGCGGATTCAACGACATCCAACGTCCCGTCAGCCGCGCATCCAGCGCCAGATCTCGGCCATGTTGGCCGTCTTGCCGTACATGAGCATCCCGACCTCGAAGATCTTGCCCGCCAGCCGCATCATCAACAGCGTGCTGCCCGCCAGCACCGCCAGGCTGAGCGCGACCTCCCACCAGGGCAGCTCCGCAATCGCCACTCGCAGCATCATGGTGCCCGGGATCGTCGGCGGGATCGCGCTGAGCACCCGCGCCAGCGTCCCCATGGCGTTCTGGAACAGAACCGTGGCCACCAACAGCGGCAGCATCACGGGGAACGTCACGACCAGTCCCTGCAACTGTTGCCCGCTGAAGACGTCGCTCATGGTGGATCCCATGCCGGCCGACAGCGACGCGATGAACAGATACCCGAGCGCGAAGAACAGCAGGAACAGCGCCAGCTTGGTCCAGGGCATGAACGCGACCATGAGGCTCAACAGCGGCCAGACCGGCACGCCCAGATACGGCCCGACGACGACGAAGATGGCCAAGCCGACGACGACCCAGATGAGGGCCTGCACGAGGCCGATACCGCCGAAGGCCATGATCTTGCCCGCGATCAACTGGCGAGGCGAGACCGCGGCCAAGAGCAGCTCGATCGCCCGGTTCTGCTTCTCGCGGACGATGTTCTGCAACACAAACGTGCCGGAGAAAAGCACGACGAAGAGGAAGATGAAGGCGAGAAAGACGGCGACGAAGATGGAGATGATCGGCTCCTGCCCGGCTGCGGCGGTCTGTTCGAACTGCTGGCGCAGCTGATCCGGATCGAGCCCCGACAGCGACTCGCGCACGCCGGAGGTCCCGATCAGCGAGAAGACGAAGCCGAAGCCGAGCATCAACAGCGGAATGAACGTGGTGAAGACGATGAACTGGCGGTTGGCCAATGTGCCGACGAACTCCCAGCGCGCCACCTGGAGGACGCGCCTCACGACGCGACCTCCTGGCCGACGATGTCGACGAAGATCCGATGCAGCGACGGCTTGGACACGGTCAGCTCCTCAATCTCGACCCGATCGATCAGGCCCCGCAACAGCGCGTTCGGCGAGACGCCCTTGGGAAGCACCAGCTCGGCTCGGCCCCGATCCAGCTTGACGACGCGAGCATGGGCCTCGTTCTGCAGCCACGTCTCGAGGGCCAACACGTCGCCCTGGCCGTAGCGAAGTCGCACGAGGTCCTCGCCCCGCTCGCGTTTGATCTGTGCGAGATCGCCGTAGAGCACCTGCTCGCCGCGGTGGATGACGAAGACACGGTCACAGAGGCTTTCCACGAAGTTCATCTGATGCGAGGAGAGCAACACGGTCATGCCCTGGTCGCTCAGCTCCTGGATGAGCTCCTGGAAGAGATCCTGGCTCGGGGGGTCGAGCCCGGAAAACGGCTCGTCGAGGACGACGAGCTCGGGATCGTGGAGCACGGCGACGATGAACTGGACCTTCTGTTGCATCCCCTTCGACAGCTCTTTGAGGGGGCTGTGGAGCTGATCGCTCAGATCGAGCCGATCGAGCCAGTAGAGCGCCCGTTCGCGGGCCCGATCGGCCGGCATGTCGTGCAGCGCGGCGAAATACTGGAGAGTCTCGTCCACACGACGGTCTTCGTAGAGCCCGCGCTCCTCGGGCAGGTACCCGACGATCTCGGGGCGCAGCATGCGAGCCGCCCCGTCAATGTCGACGCGGATCGTCCCCTCGTCGGGCCGGAAGATGCCGAGCAGCATGCGGATAAGCGTCGTCTTCCCGGCCCCGTTCGGCCCCAGCAGGCCGAAGATCTCGCCGCGCTGGACCGCCAACGAGACGTCGGCGACGGCCCGCACCCGATCGAACTGCTTGGTGACGCCGTCCACGCGCAACAGCGTCGACGGCGCGTCCGTCGGGGTCGTCGCGTCCGTGTTCGCCGGCGTCGGGGTCATGCGCCCCTTTCGTCGAGTGCTCTTGCGTCAGCCGAAGAACGGGACGATCAACAGCGCCACGATGTTGAGCACCTTGATCATCGGGTTGATCGCCGGTCCGGCCGTGTCCTTGTAGGGGTCCCCGACCGTGTCGCCCGTCACGGCTGCCTTGTGGGCGTCCGAGCCTTTGCCGCCGTGGTGGCCGTCCTCGATGTACTTCTTGGCGTTGTCCCAGGCGGCGCCGCCGGTCGTCATGGAGATGGCGACGAACAGCCCCGTCACGATCGAGCCCACCAACAGACCGCCGAGCGCCTTTGGGCCCAGCAGCAGCCCGACGACCACGGGCGCGAGCACCGGGATCAATGCCGGCACGACCATCGTCTTCTGCGCCGTCGCCGTGACGATCTTGACGCAGCGGGCGTAGTCCGGCCGTTCGCTCCCCTCCAGAATGCCTGGCTTCTCCTGGAACTGCCGCCGGACCTCCTCGATGACGGCGCTCGCGGCCGTCTGGACGGCCTCCATGGCGAGCGAGCCGAAGAGATACGGCAGCGCGCCGCCGATGAACAGCCCGATGATGACGTACGGGTCGGAGAGGAAGAACTCCACCGCCGTCCCCAACAGGGCCTCCAGCTCAATGGCATAGGCGCTGAACAGCACCAGCGCGGCCAGGCCGGCCGAGCCGATGGCGTAGCCCTTGGTGACGGCCTTGGTGGTGTTGCCGACCGCGTCCAACGGATCGGTCCGGTTGCGGACCTCCTCCGACAGATCGGCCATCTCGGCGATGCCGCCGGCGTTGTCGGTGATCGGCCCGTAGGCGTCGAGCGCCACCACAATGCCCGTCATGGACAGCATGGCGACGACCGCGATGGCGATGCCGTAGAGCCCCGACAGCGCGAACGCGGCCAGGATCGCTGCCGAGATGAGCAGAATGGGCAAGAACGTCGACTGCAAGCCGACGGCCAATCCGGCGATGATGTTGGTCGCGTGGCCCGTCTCCGAAGCCCTAGCAATTCGTTTGACGGCGTCAAATCGTTCAGACGTGTAGAAGTCGGTGATGACGAAGAAGCCGACGGTGACGCCGACGCCGATCAGCGCGCTCAGCCACAGGCTCACCACCTCGAACTCGGGCAGGCCGCCCATGAGCCACTGTGTCGCCGGGTAGAAGGCAATAACCGACAGAACGGCTGAGATGCCGAGCCCCCGATAGAGCGAGGCCATGACGCTGCCGTCCTCCTTCATGCGGACGAAGAGCGTGCCGATGATCGAGCTGATGATCGAAATGGCTCCGAGCAACAGCGGATAGACGGCGGCGTTGCCGAGCGAGACCGTCGTCGTCTCGGCCAGGCCGCGCAACTGGAGAAAGCCGAGCAGCATCGCCGCCACGACCGTCACAGCGTACGTTTCGTAGAGGTCGGCCGCCATGCCGGCGTCGTCGCCGACGTTGTCGCCGACGTTGTCGGCGATGACGGCCGGGTTGCGCGGGTCGTCTTCCGGAATGCCCGCTTCGACCTTACCGACCAGGTCGGCCCCGGCGTCGGCCCCCTTGGTGTAGATGCCGCCGCCCAGCCGGGCGAAGACGCTGATCAGCGAGCCGCCGAAGCCCAAGCCCAAGAGCGCGTCGATGGCGTGCTTGATCGACTCGGCGTCGGCAAACCCGCCGAACTGTCCCAAAACTCCGTAGAAGACGGCAATCGCCAGCAGCGCCAGCCCGACGACGAACAGCCCCGTCACGGCACCGCCCTTGAACGCGACCGACAGTGCCCCGCTGAGACTCGTCTTGGCGGCCTCAGCGGTCCGGACGTTGGTCCGGACGGCCACGTGCATGCCGATGTAGCCGGCCAACGCCGACGCCGCCGCGCCGATCAGGAAGCCGATCGCCGTCATCAAGTTGAGCGCCCCCCAGATGACGACGAAGATCACGACGGCGACGATCGCGATGATCGCGTACTGGCGATTGAGATACGCCGAGGCGCCCTCTTGGATCGCCGAGGCGATCTCCTGCATTCGTTCCGACCCCTTGGGTAGACGCAGGACGTAGACCGTCAGCGCGATGCCGTAGACGAGCGCGGCCAGGCCGGCCCCCACGGCCAGCCACGTCACGAGCTGCGAACTTTCCATCAACTCATCCTCCCCCAGGTCAGAGCCCATCGATGTGCTCTGTCGGATAATTGGAGTGAACAAGGAATGATCCTGAGATTCCCCGCGATTATAGACGAGCGTCGGGACCGACTCAAATCGGTTTGACAGCGCCACGACCCTCCTCGACAATCAGAGGCATCTCGGGGCAACACATAGAGGAGCCGTTCATGGGCAATCAGACCCTCATCGTCGTGCTGATCGGGGCCGCCATCCTCGGCCTGATGATCTGGCAGTACTATCGCAACGCACAGCGCCGCAAGGAGTTGCAAGCCTGGGCCGAGGCCAACGGCCTC
>JAHEOA010000176.1 GCA_018609825.1 Candidatus Bipolaricaulota bacterium
GACGTGCCCGACGGCGCCACCGTCGTGGGGGTGCCCGGCAAGGTGGTCCAACAGGAGCCCGTCGAGGACCCGCTGGCGCACGGCCAACTGCCCGATCCGCTGGCGGAAGCGCTGCGCGCCATCCAGCGGAACCAGCGACGTTTGGACGCGCGGCTCAACGAGCTCGAAGCCGACCACGACAAGGCCGTCGACGACCCCGAATTGGAGGACAGCCTCGAGGCCGCCTATCGCGCCATGCGGCGCAACGGCGACCCGTCCGGCGAGAGCTAGTCGCTGGGTATCGCCCCTCGACAAACCCACCCGTGCGCCCCCACGAGGGGGCCGCATGAGCACGTTTGTGCGGGCCCGCTCAGCACCCGACTCAGGCGCTTGAGGCCGAGTCGGCCCGCACCAGCGCCATACCGTCCAATGATTCCCGGAACGTCCGGCCGTAGGGCTTCGTGACGATGCGATCGTCGAGGACGTGGAGGTCGCCGTCGTCGTCGTGGCGCCGGATCAACCGTCCTGCGCCCTGCCGGAAGCGCAGCACGGCCTTGGGCAGGAGGTAGTCGCGGAAGGCGTTGCCCCCTTCGGCTTCGATGGCGGCGACCCGGGCCTGTTCGATGGGATGGGAGGGGACCTCAAACGGGAGCCGCACGATCGTGACGGTCTTCATGCCGGCACAGTCGAAGCCGATCCAGAACGACTCCAAGCCGAACAGCGCCACATGGTCAGTCTCCCGGAATTGCCGGACCAGCTCGTCGCGGCCCAACTCGCCCTGGCAGAGCAACCGACAGCCCTCGGGCAGCCGGTCACGCAAGCGCTTCGCGGCGGCTTCCAGATCGCGCCGTGCCGTGAAGAGCACGAGGTGATGGCCGGGCTCGGCGACGATTTCGCGCAGCTCGTCGCCCAGGCGATCCTGGTAGGCGTCGGTCCGCTGGCCGCCGCCGGGCGGCGTCAGGTCGTGCACGACGAGGCGCGACGCCGAGGGGTCGAAGACGGGCGGCAGCGTGCGGGCTTTCCCGGAGAACCCCGTCATGCGCCGGATCAGCTCCAGGCCGTCGTCGCTGCCGTCCATGAGCGTCGCCGACGTGAGCAGCGTCGCCTCGTGGCGGACGTAGAGCCGCTCCGCCAGCCACTCGCCCGGATAGAGCGGCGTGCGTTGCAGCGTCGGGTTGTCGGCCGTCTCCAGCCAGGCCACGTGATCGGGGTCGGACTCGATCGCGCGCGCCAGGGTCTGGGCGTGCCCCTGGAACTCCTGGATGAGCGCCTTGAGCGCCAGCGCCCGCTGAGCGTCGGGCCCGGGATCGACGAGGACCTCCAATTGTCGATCCAGCAACCCCTCCTCGCACGCCGCGTCCCGCGCCACGTCGGCCGCCTCCTCGCAGTGACGGGCGAGCCGGGACAGCCCCTCCTCGAACCGCGTCCCCTGGGTCTCATCCAGCAGCACGGTCGAGCCGTCCCGCTCGGCCTCGGCGGCGATCCACTCCCAGGCCTCGCGGATCTGCAGCTTCAGCCCGTCGATATCCTGGATGGCATGGGGATTCCCGGACAGCAACCCCTCGCTGCGCGTGCCCTCGGAGCGCGCCAGCGTGGCGAGCTGGCGCTGCAGGCCGGCCGTGCTGACGCGGCTGGCCAACACGTTCATCGCCGCGTCGCCGAGCGCGTGCGCCTCGTCGATCACCAGCAGCTCAGCCGGGGGCAACAGGGAGGTGATCAGGCCATACAGCAGTAGATGGTGGTTGCACACGATCACCTGCGCTTGATCCCAGTAGGCTCGATGCCGGAAGTAGAAGCAGTCCTCGTAGAAGGCGCAGTGGGCCTTGATGCAGTCGTCGGGGCTGGCCTGGATGGAGCGCCAGGCCTCCCGCGTGGCCTGCGTGCCCAGCTCCGGGGCCAGCCGACTAAACGCCTCGTCGCGCTCGCCCGCCTCCGTCGTCTGGGCCCAGCCCTCCAGCGCCTCCACGGCGGTCGGCTCCAGGGGCAGGCTCCGGGTGCGCTCGCCCAGCTTCAGCTTGCAGGCGAAGTTCCCATAGCCCTTGGCAAGCGCCCAAGACGTGGGAAGCACACGGTTGAGCGTGGGCAGGTCCTTGTGGATCAGTTGGTTCTGCAGCGCGATGGAGCGCGTCGCGACGACCACGCGCTTGCCCGACTGAACGGCCGGAACCAGATAGCCGAACGACTTTCCACTGCCGGTTGGAGCCTCAATCGCGACGTCCCGATGGCGCTCAATGGCACTGGCCCATAGCTCGACGAACTCCTCCTGCGTGGGGCGCCGTTCGAAGCCCGTCAGCGTCGATTCCAGGTCCCTGAGCGTCCCTTGGGAGAGGTCAGACAGGTCGGCCATCACGGGCCATCATAGCACCCGGATGCGGGCCCGTGCAGGGGAATCTGACCGTCGTCGTAAGGCCGCTTACAGGTCAGATGAGCGCCATTCGGTATCATGCGGGCTCGTGCCGGATCCGACCCATCCTCAATTCGTTGAAGGAGTGAATCGCCCATGATCAAGCCCCAACAGCCGACACCCGACATGACCGTCCGGACCCTCGACGGCGACACGTGGACGCTCTCGGAGCAGAATCCGGAGAACTTCACCCTGATCGTCGTCTATCGGGGGCTGCACTGCCCCGTCTGTCGTGGATATCTGCGCGACCTCGACCGCCACGTCGGCGAACTGGCCGAGCGCGGCGTCGACGCCATCGCCGTGAGCAGCGACCCCCAAGACCGAGCCCAGGAGACGCAACGGAAGTGGGAACTCGCCAATCTTCCCCTCGGCTACGGCCTCGATCTGGACACCGCACGCGAGTGGGGCCTGTTCATCTCCAGCGGTAAGGGCGAAAGCGGCGGCGTCGACGAGCCCGATCGCTTCCCCGAACCGGGGCTCTTCCTGGTGGAGCCGGACGGGACGCTCTACATGGGCGTCTGGAACACGATGCCCTTCGCCCGGCCCCAGATCAAGGACGTCCTCATGGGCCTCGACTTCGTGCTGGAGCACGACTACCCGGCCCGCGGCGAGGCCTGACGACCCCTGCCGGAAGGCTTCCGTCAGATCCGCACGAGCCGCCGGCCTCGACAACGATGCCTGGCCTGAACGGCGTCAGGGGTGACTCGAGGCCGCCGTCCATTCGATCAGCGCCGCGGCGACCCATGTGGGACGGGGCGTCTCGTAGAGCTCGCTGGCATCGGTGTAGGTCAGATCCAAGACCCGGCCCGTCATGGGCCCGCGCAGATACCGAAAGACTTGGCCCGCGTCGCGGGCGTCGCTCTTGGCGTCGACGC
>JAHEOA010000177.1 GCA_018609825.1 Candidatus Bipolaricaulota bacterium
AACCCCGGTCGAACTGAAGCCCTTCCTGCGCTTGAAGGCCCTGGTGGAAGACGCCTTCCCCCTCTGCTGGGCCGAGTTCCGGCGCGGCAGGTTGGACTGGGACACCTACGCCTACGGCGAGCCGGAGCGGAAGGAGTGTGTGTCCTACGCCTGCTTGCTGGGCTGGGCGAGTGCGGTCCCGAGCCTGCGCGAGCTGGGGCTAGCCTGGGAGGAAGAAGACGAGGTGGACCGAAACTCCCCGCTGTTCGGTCAGTTGCACATTATGCAGTCCGACGGAACCTCTTTGGAAGAGTCCGAAGCAGCCGCCGCGTTCTTCGGCATCGGGGAAGGCGACGCCGAGTTCCTCTTCGGAGCGTCCCGCCCGGGCCATGAACTGGCGACGTTTAAGCTGGTGCGGTGGAATCGGAACCTCTACGCAGCTCCCGCGTGGGATTTTGCTCCCAAGTCCTGGGACCTGCGGGATCGGCAGAACATCGCCGAGCAACTCCTCGACAAGAAGGCCGAGGACCCGCTGCGGACGGTGACCTGGGATCCGAGGCGAGGAGCCGTGTTCGCCGAGTGACGGAGGCGGGCCAAAGTGTTCCTGTAACCCACTCCTGCCGCTGCTCACCTCCCTTTGTGTGGTTGTGGGGCGAGCCATTGTGCACTTGTTACCCATCCGAAGCATGCTTGCCCCACTTCGTGATTGCGGGGGGAAGAGGTGGGCGGGCTGTGCAGCATTTTAGACCCAACCCGCACAGGGGTGTGTAGGACTTATAGCTCCCGCACCGACCGGTTGACCCCCCCTTGGACCTACGGACAGACCGACTAGGTCGGACAGTCCACGGACAGACAGACACTGTCCACGGACAGACACCGGACAGTCTGCGGACAGTCCGCTGTCCGTCCCGGACAGTCCACGGACAGACACCGGACAGTCCACTGTCCGCGACGGACAGACACACGGCTGTCCAGGACAGACAGAATCCCCAAGACAGACAGACAAAACCGGGACGCGGACAGACAACTGTCTGTCCGCTGTCCGCCAACGGACAGTCCGGTTCGGACTGTCCGTTGTTGTCTGTCCGTTCCGGACAGACAACAGCTGGCGGACAGCGGACAACGGACAGACAGACAGCGTCTGTCTGTCCGTGTCTCGCGTGCGCGTGCGCGGCGCGGACAGACGGCGGACAGCGTGCGGACAGCTGTCTGTCCGGTGAGAACCGTTTGCAAGGGACAGGTTCGTGGGCCGACGAGGGCCTGGCGCTGAGGCCCCGAATTGCTGCGATCTATGGAGAGGCTTTCAAAACCGCTGTCCTGTTGTGTCCCGGACAAGCGCGATGGGAAAGGCCAAGGATGGGCGCTGCAGCGCCCAGTGTGGGCCGGTTTGCGGGCCCACAAATGGCGTCCTGGAGGCGGGGACACGGGCCCACACGTGCGGGCCCGAGGGGGGCCCGCACGAGGGTGTCACGCTGGTGGCACACTGTAACACCGGGGGGGTTACAGATTGTACCGCACGTGGCACACTGGGCCTTAGGCCTAGTGGGCCGATTCCTGAGCAAAAACAAGGACTTGCCAAGTTGGCATGCGGTCTGCAAGGTATGAGGTAAGGCATCGGTAAGCCCGGTGTCAGGATCTTTTACAACCGGCACGCCGCCTTCCCTCGCGAGGGTCCGACACCCTCGCGACACGGGCCCGCAGGCAAGGGACGCGGGCCGGGGAATCCCGGGGACGGGGCGCCCCACCCTGGCGCAATGCCAGGGTGGCCGCTCCCGGGACTGGCAACCGGAACCCTGCACGTGGGGTCCCCGGCCGCAGGGACCCACACGGCCGACAGGGCATGTCCCCGTAGAGCGGGGACGGGCCATGGCAACTGTCCAGGGTTCCCCGTCAATCCCTGACGGGCCCAGTGGTAGGCGGATCCCGGGGACAGACATCCGCGCCGTTTTTGTCGCTTTCTTGTCTGTCCGAAGCTCCTTCCCAATCGAATAGGTCCCTGTCCATGTCCCACCCACCGGGAGTCCGGTGGGGACAGTCCCCGAGGGACAGCAAAGGACATACCGAAAGCTCCCATCCTGTTGGGTTGGGTTGGCGCGTGTCCGCGCTCCGGCGCGGACACGTTGGAGCGCGCTGTCCGTTGGGCAGCGCGCTGCACCGTGTCCGTGTTGGACACTGGCTGGATAAAGGCCAGTGTCCCCGCGACACGCTGTCCGCATTATGGAACGATAATTCGGACAGACACGCCAACCCGACGACAGACAAAGGACAAATGCCATGATCAGCGAAGATCTTGCCAAGGACATCGCTGTCGCCTACCGCGCCTATTGCGAGGCTGTCCGGGACGACGATTCCCTGAGCATCCGCGTTTGGGCGCGGATACTGCAGGACCAGCAAAAGGAAACCGGGATCATATTCCGGGACGCCAACGATCTGCAGCGACAGATTGAACGGCACGAGGACAACGCGCAGCGACAGATTGAGGACAACGCCTAGCTGCCAGCTGGCAGGGCACGGACAGTCCGCTGTCCGTGCCTTGCAGGCTGTCCGCTAGGGACAGCACGCCAACCCAACGGACAAAGGGAACGGACAAAATGGATCGGATGCCATTTCGCCAACCCTGCTACCGCCCGCTTTGCGGCGTGGCGGCGACCGCCATGCTAGCAGGCATTAGCCTGGAGCGGGCATGGCGGACATTCCGGACAGTCTGTCCGGAACGGGACCGGGCGGACTGGGACGGTAGCACTAACGTCCAGGACAGACACCGTGTCCTAGAATACTTAGGCCTCAATCCGGAGACGACCTATCCGTCGCGCCGGATGACCCTGAAGGTATATGTCCGGGACCATGCACCGGAAAATTGTCCGGTTATGGTCCGGACAAAGGGACACGCGCAGGTTGTCTTTGATGGGATGGTATTTGATCAATGCCATCCGGACGGTGTCCCGGTCGACCGGTTTCTGGACAAAAACCGGATGGTCACCCATGTAACGACAGTCTAGGCTGTCCCCTACGGGGACAGCCTGATGGGTCCTGGACAGACAGGGCCTATCAGGCTGTCCGCTGACGGACAGCAAAACGCCAACCCGACAGACAGTAGGAGACGGACATGCAGGACAATCTACGTCAAAAGGCCGCTAGGCTGGAGAGTGTCGCGGACAATATCCGCGAA
>JAHEOA010000178.1 GCA_018609825.1 Candidatus Bipolaricaulota bacterium
GAAGCTCTCGCCAGACTGGGAAACATCGCTGACCGTTTTCTCGTCCACAATCGGCCCATCGCGCGCCACGTCGACGACTCGGTCGTGCGCGTCGCGGACGGGGAGACGATGACCTTACGAAGAGCGCGCGGCTACGCGCCGCTGCCGATCCAGCTGCCCCATGAGGTCCCGCCGACGCTGGCGGTCGGCGCCCACTTGAAAAACACCGTGGCGATCGCCATCGGCGATCAGGCCTTCGTCAGTCAACACATCGGCGACCTGGAGACCGAGGAGGCTTACGAGGCCTTCAAGCGCACGATCGCCGATTTCCAGAGACTGTATGACTTCAAGCCGGAGCGCGTCGTCTGCGATAAACATCCGGATTATCTCTCGACGGGGTACGCCGAGTCGCTCGGCCTGACCGTGACCCGCGTGCAGCATCACGTCGCGCACGTGCTCGCCTGCATGGCCGAGCATCATCTGGCCCCGCCCGTGCTCGGCGTGGCCTGGGACGGCACCGGCTACGGGGACGACGGCACGATCTGGGGCGGCGAGTTTTTGAAGATCACCGACGACGGCTACGAGCGGGTGGCGCATTTCAGAACGTTCCCGCTGCCCGGCGGCAACCAAGCGATCAAGGAGCCGCGCCGCTCGGCGCTCGGGCTTCTGTACGAGCGATTCGGCGACGACGCCTTCGAGATGGACCATCTCGCCCCCATCCGCAATTTCACATCGTCAGAGCTCAAGGTCCTGAAGCAGTCATTGAAAAAGGGCATCAACGCGCCGCGGACGTCGAGCGTCGGACGGCTCTTCGACGCCGTCGCGTCGCTGTGCGACCTGCGACAGACCGTCGACTTCGAGGGCGAGGCGGCGATGGCACTGGAGTTCTCCACTGAGGCTTCCGCAGAAAGACTGGCTGACCCGCTCCTGAAGGCCGCTGTCGATGATGGAGATCCCATCGTGATCGACTGGGAATCGTTCGTTGACCGGGCGATTGGCCGCTTTGAAGCAGGGGCTTCGGCGGGCAACATCTCAACGCAGTTTCATCGATCGTTGAGTGACGTCATCGTCGATGTTGCGCAACGTATGGACGTCTCGGACGTCGTTCTGACGGGCGGATGCTTCCAGAATCGAGCGTTGCACGAGCTTGCGCGAAAGCGCCTACAGAGATTCGCTCATAGGACGCGCGTCCACAGCACGACGCCGCCGAATGACGGCAGCATCTCGATCGGTCAACTCCTGTATTCGGCGTAGTCAGGTGGCGAGAGGACGAACGGCGGCGCGAACGATCTACATGGAGCCTGCTCCGTTCCCGTTGGTTCAGTGCTCGGTCTTTCGAGGTGGGGGAAGCGCGTTCTGAGGCCAGCGCGACGACAGACGGGCTGATCCAGCTCAGGATTGGCCCTTGTGTCAGCCCATCGGCTCGCTAAACTGAGGTGCGTGACGTGATGAACCGTGAATAGGCTCCGCAGTCTCAAGCCCGAGATCCTCCTCGTCATCGTCGCGTTTGCTGCCGTCTGGGCCTTCGGCGTCTATGAGGCCGTCGTCAGTCCGCCCGCGCCGGCCGAGGAGACGAGGGCCGAGCTCGACCTGAGCGGGCGCTCCAACGTCGTGGTGCTGAAGCAGGCGCACTACGACTTCCTCAAGGCCACATCCAACCCGCGACTGGAGACGGGCTGGTGCGTCCAGGGGCGCCGCGCCCGCAACGACATCTATCATATCGACGAGATCACCATGGCGGAGATGCTCGAGCGCAGCAGCGGCCACATCCGCATGCGCTGCGACCCGTCCGACGCGATGCTTGGCCACATCCATTCTCACCCCGTTTCGAACATCCCCATGCCCTCGCGACAGGACGTGCGCAGCTACTTCCAGTCCCAGGACGTGCCCTCGCGCTACATCGAGGGGATTTTTACGGCTCGGGACCACGAACTGCGCTTCTATCGCCAGATCGGCGAGCGCCAGTCGCTCTCGCTCATGGCCATCGAGATCGTCGACGACTGATCCGTCCTCAGCGCTGGCTCAACGACTTGATGTACGCCACGAGCTGCCACATTTCCCGATCGCTGAAGCGGTTCTTGTGCGCGGGCATGCGCGAGCCCTGGGAGTGGAACGGCTCCGCCGTGCCGCCTTCGGCGATGCGCCAATAAAGATACTGCGGCGACACGTCCGCATATTGATCGGCACGGAAGTCGGGCGGCTGAGGCCCGCCCAGGTCCCACGGCTTGCGGCCTTGGCCCTCTTCGCCATGGCAGCCGACGCAGCTTCCCTGATACAGCGACCGACCCTCGGCAATGGCCGCGCCGCTGGCCCGCACGTCGCCCGGTGGCGTTCGATCCGCGTAGGCCGGCGGGATTTGGGCGTCGTTGCCTCCGCCCAGCCAGGGCAGCAGGACATAGGCTGCCACCGCCGCGACCAGGACCGCGGCGACGATCCCGGCCCCGACGAGGACGTTCAGTCCGCCCCGGGCCATGATACGGGAGTGCGCTCGGAAGTGCGCTTGGGGGCCGCGTCCACGCCCCAGTCCGCGAGCTCCTCGACGGCGCGTGCCACGAGCGTGGCCAACTGTTCCGCCACAACGGCGCTGGGCTCCGTGCCGAGCTCGAGCGAGGCCGGCTGCAGGCCCAGCACGGTAAATTGTGCCCACGCGGTGCCGCGGAACGCCGCGGCCGCCGTGACGTCGGCAAGTCGAATCTGATGTGGCGACAGCCCGCGGCTCATGCGCGACCAGTCCTCGGTGCCCGCCAGCGTCAGGAGCGTGCCCGGCTCGGCGTCCGCGTCGACGGCGTCGAGCACCAACACCCGCTCGGCGTCCTCCAGGTGGACGAGCAGTTCGAGGCCGAGCGTGCCGCCGTCCACGGCGTGAACCGACGGCGGGAGGTCGTAGTCCCGCATGAGCCGATGGAGCGCGTGCACGCCCAGCCCCTCATCGCTCATGAGCGTGTTGCCCAAGCCGAGCACCAGAACGTCACTCATCGGCGTCCAGTTCCGAGCGCTTGACGTGCTTGAAGCCGGAGAACATGCTGGTCACGAGCCCGTTGCGCTCCTCGACGTCGGTGATGATCACGCTGGCCAGATGGTGCAGAAAGAAGGCGATGATCAGCCACATCAGGATGTGGTGAATCAGCCGGACGTAGGGGATGCCCAGCCAGGCGTTGATCCCCTGAAAGATCGACCAGACCCCCTCGCGCCCGATGGAATAGAGCGCAAAGCCGGTGAGCCCCTCGGCAATAAAGCCCAAAAACAGCACCAGGTAGGCCATCCCCGCCAGGCGATTGTGGCCGATCGCCGGCGGTGGGTCCCAGCGCGTGAACGTGTAGAATCGGAACGTCTTCCAGGCCCGGCGCCACTCCCAGCGATAGATGGGGATGAAGGCGCGCCAGCGGGCGTAGCGG
Organism: Candidatus Bipolaricaulota bacterium; assembly: GCA_018609825.1. The sequence goes on from JAHEOA010000178.1 coordinate 3,375, forward strand.
TTGCCGATGAAGCCCCAGATCACGCGCGAGAGGACGCTGAGCGCGAAGACGAAGCCGGCGGCGAAGTGGATCGTGCGCATGAGGCTCATGGTGGTCGCGTCGGCTTCCACCACCGCCAGATAGGGCGTGCCGATGTAGAGGCCGGTGACGCTCAGTACCCCCACGCTCAAGAAGACGAGCCAATGGGCCCAGCGGACGGGCAGCTCCCAGACGTAGACGGGGACGTGCTCTTCCTGTTCCGGGGTCGTCTGTGACGTCGGCATCGCGGTGGCCACGCTACATCACCTTGACCTGGGCGATCTCTCGGCCCTGGGCGTCAACGACATGGGCCGCGCACGCCAGACACGGATCAAACGAGTGGATCGTTCGCAGGACCTCGACGGGCTTTTCGGGGTCGGCGATCGGCGTGCCGACGAGCGACTGTTCGTAAGGCCCGAGCTGGCCTTGGGCGTCGCGCGGGCCGGCGTTCCAGGTGCTGGGGACCACAGCCTGGTAGTTGGCGATGGCGCCGTCCTCGATGTTGATCCAGTGGCCGAGCGAGCCGCGCGGGGCCTCGTGGAACCCATAGCCTTGTGCCTGCCGGGGCCACGTCGACGGATCCCAGCGCGAATCATCCCGGATGCGCAGGTCGTTGTTGGACATGTTGGCCACGAGCATGTCCGCCCAGCGCGGCATCTCGTTCGCCATCTGGCGGGTCTCCACGGCGCGCGCGAGCGTCCGACCGATGGTGGAGTGCAGCACCTCCGGGCCGGCGCCCAACTCGCCCAGCACGGGGTCGACGATGCGCGTGACGCGCTCGTCGCCCTTGGCATACGCGATCAGCACCCGCGCCAGCGGGCCGACCTCCACGGGATGCCCCTCGTAGCGCGGCGACTTGAGCCAGCTGTATTCGGCGTCGGTGTTCAGGAAGTCGTACGGCGGCTCCGGGCCGGTGTAGTTCGGCCGGGTCTCGCCCTCCCACGGGTGGAGCCGATCGCCGCCGCTGTAGTCGTACCAGGCGTGGGTAACCTCCTCGGTGATCTTCGATTGGTCGATTTCGTGGACCTGGCTGAGGTCGCCGTCGAGGATGAGCCCCGCGGGGAAGAGCGCGTCCTCGAGCGTATAGGGCTGGGGCGCGAAGTCGCCGTAGCTCATGTAGTTCCCCCGCGTCCCGCCCCATTTGAACCAGTCGGGGTAGCTCTTGCCCGCCAGCAACAGATCGGGCCAATAGGTGTGCTCGACGAAGTCCTGCATCTGGCCGATCCATTGCCTGATCCTCGCGAGTCCGTCGGCGTTAAGCGCGTCCTGGCGGTTCGGGTCGACGGGCATCGCCATGCCGCCCACGAGGTAGCTCTGCGGGTGCGGGTTCTTGCCCCCGAGCAGCGCCTGCATGCGGATGATCTCCCGCTGCCAGGTGAGCGCGTCGAGATAGTGGGCCAACAGCAACAGATTGGCCTCGGGCGAGAGCTCGTACGCCGGATGGCCGAAGTAGGCGTTGGTGAACAGGCTCAGTTGGCCGCTGTCCACGAGCGACTTGACGCGCGACTGGACGCCCTTGAGGCTCGACGCCGAGCTCGGCTGCTCGCTGATGGAGGCCGCCAGTTGGCTCGCCTTGTTGGGATCGGCCTGCAACGCCGCGGAGGGGTCGACCCAGTCGAGGGCGTGGAGCTGATAGAAGTGGACGACGTGATCTTGGATGTACTGGGCGCCCGCGATCAGGTTGCGAATCAGGTGGGCATTGGGCGGAATCCGCAATCCGAGGGCGTCTTCCACAGCCCGCACCGACGCGAGCGCGTGGACCGTGGTGCAGACGCCGCAGATGCGCTGGGCGAACAGCCACGCGTCGCGGGGGTCGCGCCCCTTGAGGACGATCTCCATGCCGCGGAACTGCGTTGCCGAGGACCAGGCGTCGGTGATCTGCCCGTCCTCGACCTCGATCTCGATGCGCAGGTGGCCTTCGATGCGCGTGATGGGGTCGACGGCGATGCGGGTCATGCGCGATCCTCCTCCTCGGACTCGGCCGACTCGGCCGACTCGGCCGACTCGGGTGACTCGGTCGACTCGGTGGGGCGTTCGTCGGTCTGCGCCGTTGGCGAGGTTGACCCGTCATCCGAGGGCTGTCGGCGTTTCTTGATCCCGTAGCGGACGCCGCTGGCGACCCCATGGGCGGCAAACCCGCCGCCCACCACGGCCGCGATGGTGAGGCCGATGCCGTCCGCGGTGGCCTGGACGCCGAAGCCGGGCACATCCGGAAGGCGCCGATAGAACGGGCTCATCGCGTCCCAGAAGTGCGGCTCGCTGCAGCCGATGCAGCCGTGGCCGACCATGACGGGCCAGCTTGTGCCCTCGTTCCAACGGACCGCCGGACAGTTGTGATACGTCGAGGGGCCCTTGCAGCCCATCTTGTAGAGGCACCAGCCCTTGCGGTGGCCTTCGTCGCCGTATTCTTGGACGAACCGACCGGCGTCGTAATGGGCGCGTCGTTCGCAGCTGTCGTGGATCGTCTGGCCGAAGGCGAACAGCGGGCGCTTGTGACGATCCGTGGCGGGCAGTTCCCCGAACGTCAGGTAGTGGACGACCGTCGCGGTCATGTTGACGGCGTTCGGCGGACAGCCCGGAATGTTGATCAGGTTCAAGCCGGGCACAGCCTCGTCCACGCCCACCGCGCCCGTCGGGTTCGGCGCGGCCGATGGCCAGCCGCCAAAGAAGGCACATGCTCCGACGGTGATCGTCGCGGCGGCGTTGCGGCAGACCTCGGTCGCGATGTCGGGGGCGCTACGCCCCCCCACGGTCGCGTAGACCCCGCCGTCGTTGGTGGGAATCGAGCCCTCGACGACTGCGATGTACTGGCCCTGATAGTCCTCCATCGTCTGTTGCAGCGCGGCTTCCGCCTGGTGGCCCGCAGCGGCCATGGCGATCGACATGTAGTTGACCGACAGCGTCTCGAGCACCAGGTTGTCGATCGAGGGACTGCTCGCCCGCAGCAGCGACTCCGAACAGCCGGCGCACTCCTGGAAGTCGAGCCAGACAAGGGGCGGCTTCTGCGGCGCCTGCAGCGCGTGGGCGATCCGATCCGTGTAGCGACCGGGCAGCGCCAAGGCTGCCGTCATGCCGGCACAGAACTTCATGAACTGCCGTCGGTTGATGCCGCGCTCGCTGAGCTGGCGCGTCAACGCCGATTGGGTAACCACGTTCTCCACACCCTTTCCGGTTGCCCCTGAGGCCGCGCCCCCAGGTCGGGCCGATGGGTCGCCATCGAGCCCTTATGGCGATTAGAAGCTAGGATAATCTGGAATGGCCGGCGGCTGCCTATGACCTGGATCATGTTCGCTTGATCAGGTCTCAAATAGTGTGTAAAGGGAGGAAACTCAACCATGTGTCTAGCTGTGCCAGGCCGTGTGCTCGAGATCCGCGGGGATGACCCCATTCTGCGCGAGGGGCGCGTCGACTTTGACGGGCTCGTCAAGGACGTCAACCTGTCGTTTACGCCGGAGGCGGAGGTCGGCGACTACGTCATGGTCCACGTCGGTTTCGCCATCAGCACCGTCGACGAGGCGGAAGCGAGACGGGTCTTTGAGGAGCTGCGCCGGCTCGGCGAACTGGCCGACCTGGAAGAGGGGGGCGCGTCGTGAAGTTCATCGACGAGTACCGCGATCCGGACGCCGCACGCCAATACGCCGACGCGATCCGTGAAGTCGTCTCTCAGCCGTGGACGCTCATGGAGGTTTGCGGCAGCCAGACCCACTCCATCGTGCGTTTCGGGGTCGACCAGCTCTTGCCCGACGAGGTCTCGCTCATCCACGGGCCGGGCTGTCCCGTCTGCGTCACGCCCGTGGAGCAGATCGATCGCGCCATCGCGATTGCCGAGGATCCGACCGTGATCTTCTGCTCCTACGGGGACATGCTCCGCGTGCCGGGCACCGAGCGCGATCTGTTCTCGGTCAAAGCCCACGGCGGCGACGTCCGCATGGTCTATTCGCCCTTGGACGCGGTGAAACTGGCCGCCCACAACCCCGATCGCGAGGTCGTCTTCTTCGCCATCGGCTTTGAAACGACCGCCCCGGCCAACGCCATGGCGATCCATCAAGCGTATCGACAGGGGCTCTCGAACTTCTCCGTACTCGTCTCCCACGTCTGTGTCCCGCCGGCGATGGAGACGATTCTCAGCTCGCCGACCAATCAAGTCCAAGGCTTCCTCGCCGCCGGCCACGTCTGCACGGTCATGGGGGTCGAGGAGTACGTGCCGATTGCTGAAAGGTACGGCGTGCCCATCGTCGTCACGGGCTTCGAGCCGCTCGATCTCTTGCAGGGCATCTATCACTGTCTGCGACAACTGGAGGAAGGTCGGGCGGAGGTGGAGATCCCGTATGCGCGCTCGGTCCGCGCCGACGGCAACCCCACAGCTCAGGAGCGCATCCGACAAGTCTTTCGCGTGGTTCCGCGCAAGTGGCGCGGCATCGGCGAGATCCCCAAGAGCGGGCTCGGCCTGAGGCCTCCCTATGACACCCTGGATGCCGAGGTGCGCTTCAATCTGGCCGACGTGCATTCGGAAGAGTCGAGCGAGTGCATCGCCGGTCAGGTGCTGCAGGGCATCAAGCGACCCCATGACTGCCCGGCGTTCGGCACGCGCTGCACCCCCGAGCGGCCCTTGGGCGCGCCCATGGTCTCCTCGGAGGGGGCCTGCGCGGCCTATTACCGCTTCCGGCGCCACGAGGCCCTAGCCACCGCGACCTCGGAGGCCTGATCGATGCCCGAGTCCCACGACGTGCCCATCGGGCGGACCTGCCCCATCCCCCTCTCGGACTATCCCGAAGTGACGTTGGCCCATGGGGGCGGTGGCCGCCTCATGCGCCAGCTGATCGAGCGGATGCTCGTGCCGAGCTTCGACAATCCCCATCTGAGTCGGACCCACGACGGGGCCGTCCTTGCGCCCGAGGGCGAGCGCGTGGCGTTCACGACGGATTCCTTTGTCGTTCACCCGCTCCAGTTCCCCGGCGGCGACATCGGCAAGCTTTCCGTCTACGGGACCGTGAACGATCTGGCGATGTGCGGCGCTCGACCGCGCTATCTCAGTCTGGGGCTCATTGCGGAAGAGGGGCTGGCGATGGAGACGCTCTGGCAGATTGTTGAATCCATCCGCATGGCGGCCGAGGAGACGGGGGTCGAGATCGTCACGGGCGACACGAAGGTCGTCGACCGCGGCAAGGGCGACGGGCTCTACATCAACACCTCCGGCGTGGGATTCCTGTCAGAGGACGTGGATATCCGTCCGACACGGATCGAGCCGGGCGACGCCGTCATCGCCAGCGGCGACCTCGGGCGCCACGGCATGGCCATCATGGCCGTCCGCGAAGGGCTGTCGTTCGAGTCGACCCTCGAAAGCGACTGTGCCCCGCTCGCCGCGCCCATCCAAGATCTGCTGAGAAACGACATCCCGATCCACTGTTTGCGGGACCTGACGCGCGGCGGCCTCGCAAGCGCCGCGGTGGAGCTGGCCCAAAGCGCCGGGCATTCCGTCCGACTGGAGGAACGCGACATCGCCGTCGATCGTCAGGTCCATGCGGCCTGCGAGCTGCTCGGCCTGGATCCACTGTATGTCGCCAACGAGGGGCGCTTCGTCGCCGTCGTGCCCGCCGCAAGTGCCGATGACGCCCTGCACGTCCTCCGGACCCATGATGTCAGCGCCGACGCCGCCCAGATCGGCACGGTGCTCGACGACGAACGAGGCCTCGTGACCATGCGCACCGAGATCGGGGCAAGCCGCGTCATCGATCTTCTGAGCGGCGAGCAGCTTCCGCGTATCTGCTAGTCGGTTGATCCAGCAGGTCCAGCCTGATGCTAACCACAAAGGCTGAGTTCGCGCTTGAACCGAGGGCCACACGGACGATCGCCATGCGTCTGGCACTTGGCATCGTTTGACTTTGCGTTTGCCGCGGTTCCAAGTATAATCAAGCCGCAGAAGCGACAAGGGCAAACCCAGTGAAACCTGGGGGCGCAAAGCCACGGGCCCACCATGGGCAGCCGAGCTGCCGAACTTCTCGCAGTACTTCAATCTTGGGAGGTTCCGCCATGTTCCTAGCTCGATCCGCCGCGTGCCTGAGCCGCCTCGCTCGGGGTGAGTGCCCGTGCAGATGACGATCTACTACAACGAGGGCGATCGGTATCTCGTCGACCATGTCGACGAGATGGCCAACCGGGATCGCAAGAGCCGCAGCGCCGTGATTCTGACCATCTTGGAGGCGTTCTTCGAGCGGAACAAGAAGATCGGCCAGATCCTGCAGGATCAGGGCCTGTTGAGCGCGGAGGACGTCGACCAGATCCTCCAATTCCAGCAGGCCGAAGGCCAAAACCGCAAGTTCGGCGAAGTCGCCACCGAGCGAGGCCTCGTCTCGCTGCGGCATGTCCAGCGGGCCTTGTCCATCCAGGAGCTGGCGCAGGCCGGTCATCAGAACTGACGAGACCCGTCCGCCGTTCTCCGGGAGCACCGAGACTGGGAAACGGCCTTCATGACCGATATCGGGCGCTATCGCGCGGAGCGGATAGCGCCCTCGTCGCCTCGGTTGTCCCGCGTCTCCATCGTCGTCTGGACGTTGCGGGGGCCTAGATCCGTTGACATCGTTGGCCGCTGGCTGGGAACGCGCCTTCGAAGCGCAGCCCCCGCGCAAGGCTTGACCAGGACGCGCCGCTGCTGGCATGCTTCATCGGCGAGGACAGCGAGGTTGGCTCAACGCATGGCCAATCCGCCGAGGAGGGAGTCATATGCGCGTTGCACGGGGTGGAGCGATCGTTGGCGTCCTGGTCTGGTTGATCGTCTGGTTCGGCCTGTGCGGATCACCGGGGCTAGCTCAAGAGGGCGCGACCGTCGCCTTGGAGAGCGGTCAAGTTGCCCAGGGCGAAACAGCGTCATTGGGGCTGTCGTTGGTGCCGCCGCGCGGCCTGCAGCGCTTCGACGTGACGATCATCGTGGCCAACGGCAACGTCGCCGAGATCGACGCGATCCACGCCCAGGGCATCAATGCGAACTTCGTGCGGGTTGTCAATCGGAACCCGACCTCCATTCGCGTGCAGGGCGTCGACCTCGACAACCAGATCACCGCCACCGACGAAGCCATCGAGCTCCTCGCGATCGAACTGGTCGGGCGGAGCGTCGGCACCACGGACGTGACGATGGCCGACGTCCAAGTCTTCGACGAGCAGGGCTCGCCGTACTCGGTCAGCCCCCAAGACGCCACGCTGGAGGTCACCGAAGCCGGCCAGGACGAGCCCGAAGAACCCGAGGAACCCGAAGAGCCGGAGGAGCCCTCGGAGCCGACGCCACAGCCGCTGCCGAGCGCGGAGGCGTTGCCGGGGGATCTGGACGGCGACGGGCTGTTTGAGGACACGGACGGTGATGGGTCGTTCACCGCAGCGGACGTCGCGCTCTTCGGGCTGCAGTGGGACAGCGACCCCGTGCAGAGTCGCCCCTCCGCGTTCGACTTCAGCGGGGACGGCCAAGTGAACAGCGACGATCCCTTTGCGCTGGCCGATCTGCTGGAGGCCGCCCAAGCCAACGAGCCCGAGCAGCCGGAGGAGCCCGAGCCCGCGCCGGGCGCCGGCGTCACGGCGCTGGAATTGACCGGCGGCCCCTTTCTAGTTGACGAGACGACGACGGTGACGCTGCGACTCATTGGGGCCCCGACGGGGCTGCAGAGCTATCGCGTGCGCCTGCGGGCCTCGGGCCCGGCCGTGGCGATCGGGGAAGCTCGGGGCGCCGCGACGTCATCGGGGCTCACCCAGGTCACCCGCCCATCCGAAGGGGTCCTGGAGATCCAGGGCGTCGACGTCGACGATCAGATCGCGAGCGGCGCGGCGAACGTCGCGCTGGCCGAGATCGACGTGCGGCCACGCCAACCGGGCGATGCCGAGATCTCGCTGGACGCGGTGACGTTCATCGACGATCAGGGCCAGTCGCTCGATCCCTTCGTGCGGCCGTTGTCCATGTCGATCTCGCCCGTGGTCTCGGCCATTGGGGATGCCGATCGACCGCCCCGCGACCTGAACGGCGATGGCCGGTTTGAAGACGTCAACGGCGACGGCGCGCTCAGCGAGGCCGACGTCATCCTCTTGGCGCTCAACCTGAACAGCCCCGAGATCCGAGACAACCCGTCGCTGTTCGACTTCAACGGGGACGGGTCCATCAGCTTCGCCGACGTGCAGGCGCTGCGGCGCCAGCTCCAGTCGACCCAACGGTCCCAGCGCGGCGCGCTCGCTGGCGAGCGCGGGACGTGGGTCTCCCCGTAACGCTGCGCCTGTCCGCTCCTGAGCCGAGCCAGGTCTAGCGGGGGCATGGCGCGCTCGTTTCGCGCGGCGCGCGAGCCGGCCTAGCATGGAGACCAATGCCCCGTGTCGCCGCGCCGCTGCTGCTCGCGCTCGCCATCGTCCTTATCGGGGCCGTGAGCGCATCCGCCCAAGTCGAGGTCTCCGCCGTCTCGGATCGCCAGACCGCGTCGCCGGGCGACTTTGTCACCGCCGTCTTCGAGGTGCGCAACGCGGGCAGCTCGACGACGACGTTCGCGTTGGAGCTTGACCTGCCCGCCGGCCTCATCCCCTTGGCGCCCCCTCGCTCGGTGACGCTCGGGCCGGGGGAATCGGAACGGCTGTTCGCCTCCCTCAACGTCACCAACCGAGCCGAGGCCGGCGCCGTCGACGTCACGTTGACGGCCATCGCTCGCGACGACCCCGACGTGCGCGATTCGGCCACGGTCGTGATGGAGATCGAAGCCCAGCCGTCGCTCGCGATCAACCCGCCCGGCGCCCGCCAGGTCCTGCCCGGCGAGACAACCACGCTGACGTTCGAGGTGGTCAACCGCGGCAACGTCATCGACCGGGCGGTGTTGGAGGCCCGCTCGCTGCGCGACTTTGACACGGATGTCTCGCCGTCGACGGCCGAGCTGTTGCCCGGGGAGTCGATAAGCGTCGTGGTCCGCGTGACCGTTCCGGAGGACGCCGAGCCGGGGCGGGATCGCGTGCGACTCACGGCCCGATCCGCGCGGTTTGAGACCGAGACGACGTTGAGAGCCGACTTGACCGTCCTGCCGCCGTCCCCGCGAGCCGTGAGCCGGGACCTGTCGCTGAGCGTGCCGAGCGTGTGGCGGATCAGCGAGACGACGACCGACGACGATCCGATCGACGCGACGTCCGTGATCTCGGGCGACGCGCTCTTCGGCGAGGGGAGCCGCTTCAGCTACCGCGTCGAAGTGGCGGATCCCGTCAGCGTCGAGACGCTGCGTGCCCAGCTCCAACGGCCGCGCTATGAGATTGCGCTGGGCGCTGTGAACGTGTCGCTGAGCGAGCTGATCGGCCTCGAGGGTCGCGGCGCCCGACTGGCCGTTCGATCCGGGTTGCACGATGCGACCGGAGCGACGGTGGCCTCGGCGCGCGACCTCGACACAGGCGAAGGGAACGTCGGCGCGCGGGCGGCCCTCCAGGGGTCGGATTGGCTCGCGGCCTTGGCCGGGCGGCGCCGCACGGACGCCCAGCGGTCGACGGTCGGCGTCTCGCTGCTGCGGCTGCCCGTGACCGACCCGGCGCTGCAGGTGGACGGGGCCTTCAGCCGCGATACGGACGGCGTGGACAGCGCGTTTGTGGTCCGCGGCGACGCGGAACTGGCCCCGTTCGTTGTCGACGCGGAGCTGGCGCGGGCCGGGCCCAACTTCCTCGGGACGATGGCGGACGAGCTCCGCGTCTCGCTGCAGCCCGGCGTGCGCTTCGACGACGCCCACGTCAGCGGGATCTTCCAATGGGAGCGCGACGGACTGGGGACGGCGTCCACTCAGACCGGCACGTCCGAGACGCGGATCGGCGCCAACGCCCGCCTGGCGATCGACCCGCTGCCGGTCGTGACCGCCCAAGTCGACTACGAACGGACATCGACCCTCGGCACGCCCGAGCTGACCGACCGCGCCGTCTTTACCGCCGAGGCCCGCGCGTCGAAGACGTTCGGCCCGTTGACGCTGGCGGCGCACGTCCTCCGCGAGGTCAACGACGATCGCCTGGCGGGGACGCTGATCGAGCGCTCGGGGTGGCGAACGGAAGCCGAACTGCGCCTGCCGGGCGCGCTGCTTTTGGCCCGGCTCGGCATGGCCACGGACGTGGACGCCGACACAGGGGCCATCGACGAGCGAACCCTGACGGCGCTTCTGAGCGCCGATTGGGACTTCGAGGCCTTCGAGGCCGGCTTCAGCGTGGCGCGCGATCGCGGCGAGACCCGTTTCTCCGCCGCCGTCGACGGCGATGTCGGCCGGTGGTCGTGGGCCACCGACGGAAGCGTCACGCTGGACGACGACGATCCCAATCGGTTCCGGCTCAATCTGACCGCGGGCCTCGACTTCACGCTGCCGGTGTCGTTCATCCAGGTCAACGGGCAGGTCGAAGGCCACGTCTTCGTGGACGCCAACGGCAACGGGATCCGCGATTCCGACGAGCCCGGCGTCTCGGATCTCTCGCTCGAATTGGATGGGGCCCAGGCGCGTACCGACGCGGACGGGTTCTATCGCTTTCCGCCCACTGAGCCGGGCACCTACGAGCTCGCGCTCGGCGTCCTGCCGGCCACGCTGGAGCGTGTCACCGAAGGCCCGCGCCGCGTGACGCTGAGGGCCGGGCAACGCCGCACGATCAACGTCCCGTTGGTGCCGGTCGCCAGCATCCGCGTGACGGCCTTCAACGATGCCGACGAGGACGGGACGCAAGACGCCGATGAGACGGGCCTGGGCGACGTTCGCGTCCAAGCCGTGGGCCCGGACGCGCAGACCCGCGGGGCGCGCACCGGAGCCAACGGCATAGCCGCGCTCCGTGGACTGTCGCCCGGACAGTGGCGCGTCGCGGTCGTGACCGGGACGCTGCCGGAGCAATTCGAGCTGACGACCCCCGGCGAGCGTGTCGTCGACGTCGAGCCGGGCGAACGGGCGGACGTCGCCTTCGGGGCCGTCGAACGGGAGCCAATGGTGAGGTTCTCCCCCACGGCCGACTTCTCCATCCGCCCGGCGGACCCCGATGTCGGGGACCCCGTGACGTTCGACGGCAGCGCCTCC